>JACCWP010000286.1 GCA_013697585.1 Nocardioidaceae bacterium | reverse complement strand
GGCGAGGTCGAGCGCCCAGCGGCTGGGCAGGTCGCCGGGAGCGGCGAGCGCCACGACGAGGCAGGTGGCGATGCCGCCCATCGCGGCGATGTCGCTGAGGTTGGCAGCGCTCACCCGGTGCCCGATGTCTGCTGCACTCGACCAGTCGCGCCGGAAGTGCCTGCCTTCGACGGCGACGTCGGTGGAGACCAGCACTTCGCGACCGGACCGGCCCCCGCCCACCACGACCAGGGCGGCGTCGTCGCCCGGACCGACCAGCACGTCCTGGCCCTGCGGCAGCCCGGCCGTCAGCGCCTCGACCAGCCGCCGCTCACCCCACGCGCCAACGCTCGGCTCGGGGTGCTCTGGGTGCTCCGTCTCAGTCATGGCGCCATCCTGACCGACCTGCCGAGCCACCCTGTAGGTTGAGCCGGCAGCAAAGCCCGGCAGGCCGACGACAGCAGCGCCGACGAGCGGTGGAGGACGACCATGGTGGTGCAGGCGTACATCCTGATCCAGACCGAGGTCGGCAAGGCCGCCGACGTGGCCAAGGCGATCGCCGACGTGCGGGGGGTGACACTCGCCGAGGACGTCACCGGGCCCTACGACGTCATCGTGCGCGCCGAGGCCACCAACGTCGACGAGCTCGGTCAGCTGGTGGTGGCGAGGGTGCAGAACGTTCCCGGGATCACCCGCACGCTGACCTGCCCCGTGGTGCACATCTGACGACACCTTGCTGGCTGGACACTCAGCGCAGGCCGGTGCCTCGCTGCAGCGCCGCGGTGATCAACCGGTCGACCAGACCCGGGTAGTCGAGCCCGCTGGCCGCCCACGCTCGCGGGAACATCGACGTCGGAGTAAATCCGGGCATCGTGTTGATCTCGTTGACGACCGCCCTGTTGTGGCCGAGGACGAAGAAATCGACCCGGGCCAGCCCTTCGCCACCGATCGCCTCGAACGCACGCACCGCCCAGTGCCGCAGCTGCTCGCCGAGCGCGTCTGGCAGGTCGGCGGGGGCCTCCAGCGAGGCGGTGCCGTCGACGTACTTCGCCTCGAAGTCATAGAACGTGTGCTGGGCGGACGGGTGCAACCGGATCTCACCGACGACGCTGGCCTCGGGCCTACCGCCGTCGATTCCCTCGAGGACGCCGCACTCGACCTCACGGGCCTGGAGCGCAGCCGCCTCGACCAGCACCTTCGGGTCGAACCGGCGAGCGTGCTCGATCGCCTGTTCGACGTCGCCTGCTGCCTCGACCCGGCTGATGCCAAAGCTCGACCCTGCCCTGGCCGGCTTGACGAAGACCGGATAACCGAGACTGTCCACCGCTTCGCGCACCGCTGCCCGGTCGTGCTCCCACTGCGCGGGCCGCACGACGGCGTACGGCAGCTGTGGCAGCCCCGCCGCGGCGAACGTCAGCTTCATGAACTCCTTGTCCATGCCGACCGCACTGGCCAGGACGCCGGCCCCCACATAGCGGACGGCCGCCATCTCGAGCAGGCCCTGCAACGTGCCGTCCTCGCCCCATGGCCCGTGCAGCAACGGGAACACGACGTCAACGTCACCGAGGGTGCGGGGGATCGCACCCGGCTCGTGGACGACCAGCTCAGCGCGCTGCGAGCTGCGCAACGCGATCTCGGTTCCCGTCGCGTCCACCTCAGGCAGCCTGCCGTCGCTGATCCGAAACCGGGCAGCGTCGGTCGACTCGAGCACCCAGCGTCCGTCGGCCGCGATGCCGATGGGGATCACGTCGTAGCGCGCCGGATCGATCGCGGCGATGACGTCGGCCGCGGTGAGGCAGGAGACACCGTGCTCGGGCGAGCGACCCCCGAACACGACTGCCACGCGGGTGCGTCCGTCGACCGCCGTTTGCGACGGCGGGGTCAACGCTTCGTCGGCCGCGTCGGGAGTGCTCATCGCAGGCGACCCTAGCGGCCGGGACAATGGTCGCCATGCCGCAACGCGACCGTCCCGAACCCGACCCTGCGAATGCGCTGGCCCCCGCCACGCTGGCGATCACGACCGGCCGCCCCCCGCGCGAGCCGGACCAGCCCCTGAACACCCCGCTGACGCCTGCCAGTGTCTTCGTCGCCGGCGGCAGCCGTGAGTACGGCCGGTACGCCAACCCCACCTGGGAGGCGTTCGAGGAGACGCTCGGCGCGCTCGAGGGCGGTCGCTGCCTGGCGTACGCCTCGGGGTTGGCGGCGGTGTCCAGCGTGCTCGACCTCGTGGCCGAGGGCGAGACCGTCGTCGCGCCGCGACACGCCTACCTCGGGACTTTGCACCAGCTCGGCGAGCTCGAGCGGCGCGGTCGGGTGCAGGTGCGCCAGGTCGACATCGCCGACACCGACGCGGTGCTTGCCGCGCTCGATGGCACAGCGCTGTTGTGGGTGGAGTCACCGACGAACCCCGCGTTGGAGGTCGCTGACGTGTCGGTACTGGCGGCGGCCGCGCACGACGCCGGAGCGAGCGTGGTGTGTGACAACACGTTCGCGACCCCGCTGCGGCAGCGGCCGCTGGACCTCGGCGCCGACGTCGTAGTGCACTCCGCCACGAAGTATCTGTCGGGGCACGCCGACGCGGTGCTCGGCGCGGTCGTCACTCGAGACGAGCAGACCTGGCGGGCGCTCGAAGAGAAGCGACGCACGCTCGGCGCCATCCCCGGGGTGCTGGAGTGCTGGCTCGCGACCCGTGGCCTGCGGACGCTGGCGCTGCGGGTCGACCGTGCCGAGGCCAACGCACGCACGTTGGTCGAGCGCCTTGACGCTCACGCCGCGTGCTCGCGGGTCCGCTACCCCGGCTTCGGTGGCGTCGTCGCCGTCGAGCTGGTCGGTGGCGAGATCGCCGCGGACCTGCTGTGCAGGACAACGACGTTGTGGACGCATGCGACCAGCCTCGGCGGGGTCGAGTCGACCCTCGAACGGCGCCGCCGGTGGTCCGGCGAGCCGCCCACCATCCCCGCGGACCTCGTGCGGCTGTCGGTCGGCTGCGAGGACGTGGACGACCTGTGGCGCGACCTCGCCGCCGCCCTCGACCCCGCCGGCTGACGGCCGCCGCACTTCTCGCGGCCTCAGCGCTCAGGCTTGGTGGCGCGAGAGATCAAGGACCTGAGCATCTGTTCTGGGCTCAGCTCGCCGCGGACGAGCGATCCGACGTGCTCGACGATGGGCATCTCGACGCCGTGCCGTGCCGCGAGCTCGCCCAGGGGTGCGCACGACGTCACACCCTCGGCCACCTGCCGGGTGGAGGCGACGACCTCGGCGACACTCATGCCCTTGCCGAGCCGCTCGCCGAACGTACGGTTGCGCGACAGCGGCGACGTGCAGGTGGCCACCAGGTCGCCGAGACCCGCCAGCCCGGCGAGCGTCATGGCGTCGGCGCCCGCCGCCTCGGCCAGGCGTCCCGTCTCGGCCAGGCCGCGGGTGATGACCGACGCCTTGGCGTTGTCGCCGAAGCCAAGCCCGGACGCCATCCCGACAGCCAGCGCGATGACGTTCTTGGTCACCCCACCCAGCTCGCAGCCGACCACGTCGGTGTTCGTGTACGGGCGGAACGTTGCGGTGTGGCACAAGCGCTGCACCCGCAAGGCCACCTCGGGGTCGGCGCTGGCAACCACGCTCGCCGCAGGTTGGCGGTCAGCGATCTCCTTGGCGAGGTTGGGACCGGTGAGCACCGCGATCCGGTCGGGACCGGCGCCGGTGACCTCGCCGATCACCTCGCTCATCCGCTTGGTCGTCCCGGCCTCGACACCCTTCATGAGGCTGAGCAGGACAGCTTCGGACTCGACCAGATCGGCCCAACCGGTCAGGTTCGCCCGAAGCAGCTGCGACGGCACGGCGAGCACGACCACGTCGGCGTCCGCGAGAGCCTGGGCCGGGTCGGCATCGGCCGTGATGTTGCCTGGCAGCAGCACCCCCGGCAGGTAGTCGGGGTTCTCGCGGGTGCCGTTGATGGCATGGCAGAGGTCGGGCCGGCGTCCCCACAGCCGGACCTCGTGGCCGGCGTCGGCCAGCACCAGCGAGAAGGCCGTCCCCCACGACCCAGCACCCATCACGGCCACCTGCGTCACTGTCGTTGATCCCCTGGTCGGCGTGGACGGTTGGGGTTGCCGGTCAGGGGCATGCCTGCCGTCCGCGCGTCGAACAGCTCTGCCGGTGGTGGCTCGCCGCGGATCTGGCCAAGCTGCTCGGCGATCGCGCGCATGATCCGGTCGGTCGCCGTGCGCAGCACGTCGACGGTGATGGGCCTACCGTGCAGATCGGCGAGATCGACCGGGGGGCCGGCCTGCACGACATTGGTCGCGCGCGGGAACAGGCGCGGGCGCCTCGCGTACGGCGGCAGCAGCTGGTGGGCACCCCACTGGGCCACCGGGATCACCGGGCAGCCGGTCTCGAGCGCGACCCGGGCGGCGCCGGTGCGGCCAGTCATCGGCCACAGGTGAGGATCGCGGGTGATCGTGCCCTCTGGATAGACGATCACGGATGCGCCTCGTCGAACCGCGACCACTGCATCGCGACAGGCCCTCGCGGCATCGTTGCATCCGCGGTCAACGGCGATCTGGCCCGTGGAGCGGATGAACCGACCCACCAGAGGGACGTTCAGCACCGAGACCTTCGCGAGGAAGTGCGGCGCATAGCCGGCGTCATTGACGAAGTGCGCGAACAACAAGGGGTCCGAGTGCGAGATGTGGTTGCCCGCCATGACGAACCCACCGGTCGGCAGGTGCTGGAGGCCCCGAAACGACTGCTTGGTCAGTGCCATCAGCAGCGGACGCAACAACCACACGCAGATGGTCAGCGCCCACCCGCGCCGCTCCCGCCTGACCGGAACCACCGTGCCGCCTCGTCTGTCTGCTTGCCCGTCGGTGTCTGCCGCAGCGACTGCACGCCGAAACCTCGACTCTATTGCCCCGGTGGCAAGATCGGCACCGATGTCCCTTCCGTCGCTGGTTCCGCCTGCGCAGGCGCATTCGCTGCCGTGGGTGGTCGTCGTGCCGGTCAAGCCGTTCGCTCGCGCCAAGAGTCGGCTCGGCCCCGACATCGACAGCCGGCGTGCGGCACTGGCCCGCGCATTTGCCGCTGACACCGTCGCCGCGGTTCGTGCCGTGCAGGCAGTGCGCCTGGTCGTCGTCGTGACCGGCGATCGCGCAGCCAGGGAGGCCCTGCGTGGACCGGGCATCCACCTGCTCGGCGAGCCAACCCCGGCCGGGCTGAACGCGGCGGCCAGCACGGGCATCGCCTGGGTGCGTCGCCACCACCCCGACGCTGCTGTTGCGGTGGTGACCGCAGACCTCCCTGCGCTGCGCGCCGAGGACGCGGCCACCGTCCTGCGGCTGGCAGCGGAACACCCGCGTGCGGTGGTCGCCGACCGCGAAGGCACCGGCAGCACGGTCCTCACCGCCTGGCCCGGCGAACCGCTGCAACCGCTGTTCGGCCCTGACTCGATGCAACGCCACCGCCGCGACGGGGCGGTGCGGCTGCATGAGTCGGAACTCGTCCGGGCGGCCCGCGACGTCGACACGGCAACCCAGCTGGCGGAGGCCGTACGACTTGGCGTCGGTCAAGCGACCGCTCGGGTGCTCGCCGACTGACAGCCGCTGCCTCAGCTCTTCTTGGCCGTCTTCCTTGCTGTCGTCTTCTTGGCCGTCTTCCGGGCCGGCGCCTTCTTGGCCGCTGTCTTGCGGGCGGGTGCCTTCTTGGCCGTCGACTTCTTGGCCGTCGACTTCTTGGCCGTCGACTTCCTCGCCGTCGTCTTCTTGGCCGGGGACTTCCTCGCCGTCGTCTTCTTGGCTGTCGCCTTCTTGGTCGTCGACCTCTTCGCCGCAGACTTGGTCGTGGTGGCCTTCTTGGCCGTCGACTTCTTCGCGGCCACGCTCGCCACCGTGACGGCGGCAACCTTGGGCGGCTTGCGCGCGCCCGAGACGACCGCCTTGAGCTCTGCACCGGCGCGGAACCTCGGGACCGACGTCTTCTTGGCCCGAACCCGCTCGCCGGTGCGCGGATTGCGCACCATCCGAGCCGGTCGCAGCGCCTTCTCGAACGCGCCGAACCCCGTGATGGCCACCTTCTCGCCTCGGGCGACCTCGCGCGCGATCGTGTCGAGCACCGCGTCGAGCGCCTCTGAGGCAGCCTTGCGGTTGCCGTCGAATTGAGCGGCGAGTCTCTCGATGAACTGGGACTTGTTCACTGGCTTCCCTTTCGTGAACGTTGTCGAGCCCGCGCCCGACTCTCAGGCAGAGTAGGGCCTCCACCCTGCAGAGACCATCGATACACGCCGAAAGCCTTTCGCTGCAATGGAAACACGCAAGTCGGTGGTCGCGAATCTGACTGGCCGCCTGACCGTCGAGATGACGTCGGCCGCACCCGCCTGCTGGCCGCGAGCTGCGCAGCTGGTCCTCGTGCCCAGCTGCGAGACAGGCAAGGTTTCGTCAAGCATGCTTGGCGCATCGACGTATCCACGCGGTGTGCGCAGAGCGGCTAACCGGCGGTCCGTGCCGGCATGGTCATCGGCTTCCAGACCGGCCGGGAGGCTTCGAAGGCCTCGACCTCGGCCGCGTGAGACAGCGTGATGTCGATGTCGTCCAGACCGTGCAGCAGCCGCCAGCGGGTGTAGTCGTCGATGTCGAACGAGTCTTGGACGCGGTCGGCATCCACCCCGGCGAGCAGAGTGCGCTCCGCAAGGTCGACGGTCACAGTCATTCTCGGCTCCCGCTCCAGCAGGTCCCAGATCGCCGCGACGACCTTGGCGTCGACCTCGGCGGCGAGCAGGCCAGCCTTGCCGGCGTTGCTTCGGAAGATGTCCCCGAACCGCGAGGCGAGCACGACCCGGAAGCCGTAATCCTGCAGCGCCCACACGGCGTGCTCGCGCGACGACCCGGTCCCGAAGTCCTGGCCCGCCACGAGGATGCTCGCGCCGGCGGCCTCAGGACGGTTCAGGACGAAGCCGGGGTCGGAGCGCCAGGCCGCAAAGAGCCCGTCCGCGAACCCCGTCCGCGTGACGCGCTTGAGATAAGCCGCCGGGATGATCTGGTCGGTGTCGACGTTGCTGCGTCGAAGGGCGGCTGCGACACCACTGTGCTGCGTGAATGCGTCCACGGATCAGCCCTCCCGCGGGTTGGATGAATCGGGCAGGTCGGCCGGTGCCGCCAGCTGACCTGCCACGGCGGTGGCCGCCGCGACTTGGGCGGAGACGAGGTGCGTACGACCACCTTTGCCCTGCCGCCCCTCGAAGTTGCGGTTCGAGGTCGAGGCTGCCCGCTCCCCCGGGGCCAGGGTGTCGGGGTTCATTCCGAGACACATCGAGCACCCCGCGCCACGCCACTCGGCGCCCGCGGCCTTGAACACCGTGTCGAGGCCCTCCGCCTCGGCCTGCAGCCGCACCCGGGTCGAGCCGGGCACGACGAGCATTCGCAGGTTGTCGGCGACGTGTCGACCAGAAACCACCTTCGCTGCCGCGCGCAGGTCCTCGATCCGCCCGTTGGTGCACGAGCCGACGAACACGGTGTCCACCTCGATCTCGCGCATCCGCGTACCCGGCGTGAGATCCATGTACGCCAGGGCACGCTCCGCCGCGGTCCGGTCACCCTCGTCGTCGAAGTCGTCAGGTGACGGCACGACACCCGCCAGGGGAACGCCCTGGCCGGGGTTGGTTCCCCAGGTGACGAACGGGGTCACCGCAGCCGCATCGAGCACGACCTCCCGGTCGAACGCCGCGTCGTCGTCGGTGACCAGGCTCTGCCAGTACGCCACGGCCGCGTCCCAGTCAGCGCCCGTCGGCGCGTGCGGCCGACCGCGCAGGTAGCCGAAGGTCGTCTCGTCCGGGGCGATCAGACCGGCCTTGGCGCCCCACTCGATCGACATGTTGCAGATGGTCATCCGCGCCTCCATCGACAACGCGCGGATCGCCTCGCCGCGGTACTCCACGACGTGCCCCTGACCGCCGCCCGTGCCGACCTGGGCGATCAGACTGAGGGTGAGGTCCTTTGCGCTGACCCCCGCGGGCAGCTTGCCGTCGACCGTGACGGCCATCGTCTTGGGCCGCGGCTGTGGGAGGGTCTGCGTCGCGAGCACATGCTCGACCTCGCTGGTGCCGATGCCGAACGCGAGTGCGCCGAACGCACCGTGGGTGGACGTGTGGGAGTCGCCGCACACCACTGTCGTGCCCGGCTGGGTCAGCCCGAGCTGCGGGCCAACCACGTGCACGATGCCCTGGTCGGCATCACCGAGCGGGTGCAGCCGCACGCCGAACTCGCCGCAGTTGCGCCGCAGCGTCTCGACCTGCGTACGCGACACCGGGTCCGCGATCGGTCGATCGACGTCCACGGTGGGGACGTTGTGGTCCTCGGTGGCCAGGGTCAGGTCGGGCCGGCGGACGCCGCGACCGGCCGCCCGCAAGCCGTCGAAGGCCTGCGGACTGGTGACCTCGTGCACCAGGTGGAGGTCGATGTAGAGGAGGTCGGGCTCGCCGTCACCCTGGCGTACGACGTGGTCGGCCCAGACCTTCTCGGCCAGGGTTCGTCCCACGAGCCGACCTCCCTTGCTTCTCACGACGCGAGACGCCAGTATCACTTCGTGGACAACACTAGCGGAGTCGGCGTGCTCGACAAGGCGGCGCTGGTGCTGACCGCGCTGGAGTCAGGCCCCGCAACGCTCGCCGCCCTGGTGCAGCAGACCGGCCTCGCACGACCGACCGCCCATCGGGTAGCCGTGGCCCTGGAGCACCACCGGCTCGTGGCTCGCGACCTCCAGGGCCGCTTCGTCCTCGGACCCAGGCTCGGCGAGCTGTCGTCGGCCGCCGGCGAGGACCGGCTGCTCGCCACCGCCGGTCCCGTGCTCGCCCGGCTGCGAGACATCACCGGCGAGTCCGCCCAGCTGTTCCGTCGACAAGGCGACGTGCGCGTGTGCGTCGCCGCGGTCGAACGCCCCTCGGGCCTGCGCGACTCGGTGCCAGTCGGCTCCCAGCTCACCATGAACGCCGGTTCTGCTGCGCAGATCCTGCTCGCGTGGGAGGACCCCGAGCGCATGCACCGCGGCCTGCAGCACTCCGCCTTCTCTGCCGCGGCGCTTGCGAGCGTACGCAAGCGGGGTTGGGCGCAGAGCGTCGGCGAGCGCGAGCCCGGCGTCGCCTCGGTGTCGGCCGGAGTGCGGTCCCCGACGGGCAAGGTTGTCGCCTCGGTGTCGGTGTCGGGACCGCTGGAACGCCTCAGCCGTCAGCCTGGCCGGATGCACGCGCCCGCCGTCATGGCCGCAGCCGATCGGCTCTCGCAGTCACTGCGCCGTTCGGGCGAGTAGTCGCAACAGGCGCTAGCTCTCAGCACAGCGCGCTGCCTCCCCACGCGAGCAGCTATCGCTTGCGCTCGAGCCCGCCGGCATAGCCGGTCAGCGAGCCGTTGCTGCCCACGACACGATGGCAGGGCACGACGATCGCGATCGGGTTCGCGCCGTTGGCCACACCGACCGCGCGCGCGCCGTGGCCCGTGCGCCCGAGCGAGCGCGCAACCGCGCCATAGGTCGTGGTCGTGCCGTACGGGATCGCACGGAGCGCGGCCCAGACCTGCAGGTAGAAGGGTGGACCCGTCGGCGCGAGCGGTAGTTCGAACTCGGTGCGATCGCCAGCGAAGTACTCGCCCAGCTGCATGCGCGCGGCACGCAGCACCGGATGGTCGTCAGCGCGCCGACCCCCGGGAGTCGCGCGCGGGGTGAACGCCACCGCGGTGAGCACGGCGGCGTCCCCGTCGCCCGCGGTGACCAGCAGCAGCTCACCCACCGGGCTGTCGAGCGTGGCCCAGGCGGTCATCTGCTTCTCCTCGGCGCGATCTCCTCCGTACGGTCGGGCCAGCGGGCGTCGAGCACCCGCTGCCACAGGTGCAGGCAAGCGTAGGAGCCCCACGGCTGCCAGGAGGCACGTCGAGCGCGCAGTGTCGCGCCGGCCTGCTGGCCGCGCAGTCCGAGGGCGGCGTGCAGCCCGACGTCGGTGTCGAGCACGACGTCGGGGTCACCGAGCGCCCGCATCGCGATGTAGCCGGCGGTCCACGGGCCGACACCCGGCACGGCAAGCAGCGCGGTGCGTACGTCCTGGCGGGACGCGCTCCGATCGAGCACGACC
>JACCWP010000260.1 GCA_013697585.1 Nocardioidaceae bacterium | reverse complement strand
GCTGGCCGGTGTGCAGATGGGCCCGACACTCGCCGGCGTTTCGGTCCTTCCCGGACTGGAGGCGGCCTTGCGGCGGTTGCAAGCATGACCGAGGAGCTGCGCCGACGGCTCGAGCGCGACCTTGCCGGTGGCGCCGCCGACGTGCGCTTCGACGACTACAGCCGGCACCTGTTCAGCCGCGACGCGAGCATGTACGCGATCCGGCCGCTCGGGGTTGCCTTCCCCCGCCACGCCGAGGATGTCGCGGCCGCGGTGCGGGCGGCCTACGAGCTCGGTCTGTCCGTGGTGGCGCGCGGCGCCGGCACCAGCCTGGCCGGTCAGACAGTCGGCCCCGGCCTGGTGCTCGACATGTCGATGCACATGAACCAGATCGTGTCGATCGACCCCGAGTCGCGCACGGCGCGGGTGCAGGCGGGTGTCGTGCAGGACGACCTCAACCGCGCCGCCGCGGCACCCGGGTTGATGTTCGGGCCGGACACGTCGACCAGCAACCGCGCCACGATCGGCGGCATGGTGGGCAACAACTCGGCCGGCAGTGGTTCGGTGCGGTTCGGCATGACGATCGACCACGTGCGCACGCTCGACGTCGTGCTTGCGGACGGGACGCGCGCCCGCCTCGAGCCCGTCGACGTCGACGAGCGGCGACGGCGCGCACTGGCGGACACCCTGGAAGGCTCGCTCTATCGACGCCTGCCCGAGCTGGTCGCCGACAATCGGGACGCGATCACGGCTGGCTTTCCCCCGCACTGGCGGCGGGCCTGCGGCTACCGGCTCGACCGGATGGTCGACGACGAATCGTCGTTCGACCTGGCCAGGTTTGTGGTCGGCGCGGAGGGCACGCTGGTGATCGCCACCGAGGCAGTCGTCGACCTGGTGCCCAAGGCGGCGCACACCGTCTTCGGCGTCGGACACTTCGACAGCGTGCAGGGCGCGATCGACGCCACCACCGACGCTCTCGACCTCGACCCGGCGCAGGTCGAGATGCTCGACCGCACGATCCTCGACCTGTCCCGTACCAAGATCGAGTACGCCGCGCTAGGCGGGATCCTCGAAGGCGATCCCGAGGCACTGCTGTTCGTGTCGTTCACGGGTGACGATCCGGGCGAGCTCACGGCACGACTCGACGAGCTGAGTGCCCGCTGGCGCGAGCACCGCCACGGATACCACGTCCTGCGCGCCGAGACCGCCGAGCAGCAGGGCCACCTGCTCAAGGTGCGCAAGGCGGGGTTGGGCCTGCTGATGGGCGGCAGCCGTGGCACGAACCGGCCGCTGGCGTTTGTCGAGGACACGGCGGTTCCCCCCGAGCATCTGGCCGCGTACACCCGCCGGTTCCGCGACCTGTTGGACGAGCACGGCCTCTCCGCCAGCTTCTACGGCCATGCCTCGGTGGGGTGCCTGCACGTCCGGCCGTTCGTCGACCTGTCTCGGCCCGACCAAGTCGCGACGATGCGGACCGTTGCCGAAGGCGTCAAGGACCTCGTCTGCGAGTACGGCGGCGTCAACTCCAGCGAGCACGGCGACGGACTCGCGCGCAGCGAGTCCAAACGCGAGATCTTCGGCGACCAGCTCTATGAGGCGATGCGGCAGGTCAAGGCGATCTTCGACCCGACCGGCGTGCTCAACCCAGGCAAGATCGTCGACGCGCCCGCGATGACCGACCATCTGCGCGACGCCGCGCTCACCCCCGCGCCGCCTCTCGCCACCAGGCTCGACTTCGAGGTCGTGGGAGGGATGCGCGCAGCCGCGGACCGGTGCATGAACATCGGGCTGTGCCGCAAGACGACGATCGGTGCGATGTGCCCCTCCTACATGGCGACCCGGGAAGAGGAGCACTCCGTACGCGGGCGGGCCAACGCGCTGGTCAAGGCGCTCAGCGAGCCGGACCCCCACGCTGCGCTGGGCGATCAGCGGCTGCACGAGATCCTCGACCTGTGCCTGATGTGCAAGGCCTGCAAGAGCGAGTGCCCGCTCGGCGTCGACATGGCGGCGCTCAAGAGCGAGACGTTGGCCCACCACCACGACCTGCACGGCACCCCGTTGCGCTCTCGCGTGTTCGGTGCGATCCGCACCCTGAATCGACTGGGCTCGGCGACGGCGCCGCTGTCCAACCTGCCCGGGAGGCTCGACCCGGTGCACAAGGCCTTGGTGCGGGCGCTCGGGATCGCGCCCGAGCGACCGCTGCCGGTGTTTCGCCGAGACAACCTGGTGCGCTGGTTCGGAGCCCGGCCGACGCACGCGGCCACCGCCAACGGCGCGCTGACTTTCCTGGCTGACTCGTTCACGACCTATACCGAGCCCCACATCGGTCAGGCGGCGATCGAGCTGCTCGAGCGGTCCGGCTGGCAGGTGCGGCTGCAGTCCAGCGGTTGCTGCGGGCGGGCGAGCCTCTCGAAAGGGCTGGTCGACGACGCGAAGGCCAAGGCGCGCGCGCTGTCCCGACAGCTGGTTGCGGGTGCGCCCGCCGGCTCTCCGATCGTGGGCTGCGAACCGTCCTGCCTGTTCACCCTCCGCGACGAGCACGCATCCTTGTTGCCGGGCGATGCTGCTGTCGCTGATGTCGGTGGCCGGGTGCGCCAGCTGGAGGAGCTGCTCTCCGCGGCGATCGACGCCGGGCAGCTGCCGCTGCGCACCGACTCGTGGCTTGCCGGTCGGCGGGTGCTCTATCACGGCCACTGCCACCAGAAGGCCGAGGTTGGTACCGCTGCCACGGTTGCGCTGCTGCGTCGCATCCCTGGCGTGGAGGTCGTCGAGATCGACGCGGGTTGTTGCGGCATGGCCGGGTCGTTCGGCTTCGAGGCCGAGCACTACGACGTGTCGATGACCGTTGGCGAGGACCGGTTGTTCCCCGCCTTGCGGGCCGAGGCGCCGGACACGGTGATCTGCGCGAGCGGGGTGTCCTGCCGCCAGCAGATCTTCCACGGCACCGACCGTTCGGCCTGGCACCCTGTCGAGCTGGTGCGGTGCGCGGTGACCACGAGCTGAAGCGCCGGCGAACGCGTGAGCGGCGCCGCGTCAGCAAGCAGCTCCGCGGAGGCGGCCGGTGTGATGTCAAAGGTTGGCGGAGTGCGAGTAGGGACGCGGGTTGCGAGCCGAAGCGTTGTCACCGCAGCTTGTCGGTCCGCTCTCGGCAATCCAGCGGACCGGTCGTGGACAGGGCACGATGCCGGGCATGGCGGACGCGCACCCTCTGGGGATCGACATCGGCGGCAGCGGTATCAAGGGAGCGCCTGTCGACCTCGACGAGGGCGCGTTCGTCGGCAAGCGCAAGCGCATCGCCACCCCGCAACCATCGACTCCGGAGGCGGTTGCAGACGTCGTCGCCAAGATCTCTCACCACTTCGCGGACGTCACCGGCGACTCCCCTATCGGCGTCACGCTGCCGTCGGTCGTGCAGTCTGGGCTGGTACGCACCGCCGCCAACATCGACCGGACGTGGATCGGCACCAACGCCGTGCTGCTCTTGCAGGAGCGGCTCGGGCGGTCGGCAACCGTCGTCAACGACGCGGACGCGGCGGGAGTCGGCGAGCTGCGCTACGGCGCGGCGCGCAACACCGGCGGCCTGGTGCTGCTCGCCACCTTGGGCACGGGGATAGGCACCGCCTTGCTGTACGACGGTGTGCTGGTGCCGAACAGCGAGCTCGGGCACCTCGAGGTGGACGGGTTCGATGCCGAGACCCGCGCGTCGTCACACGCCAAGGACAACGACGACTTGTCCTACGAGGAGTGGGTGCCGAGGTTGCAGCGCTACTTCGCGCACCTGGAGGACCTGCTGAGTCCCGACCTCATCGTCGTGGGAGGCGGCGTGTCGAAGGACGCCGACAAGTTCCTGCCGCTGCTGCACCTGCGGGCGCCGATCGTCCCGGCCCAGCTGGGCAATGCGGCCGGCATCATCGGGGTGGCCTGGCTGGCGGCGCAGGCCTGAGCCGAGCCGTCGCCGACGCCGGGCCAGGCCAGTCATTTCGTCAATCCTGGCAGGCGAAAGTCCTTGCGGTCCGGAGGCTGGACGACTATACTCGAACACGTGTTCGATACCTGGGGAGACTTCACCCACAACGACGCCGGTGCTGCGGGCGACGCGGGCGGGGCGACGGTGGGGCGGGTGCTGGACCAGCTCGCGCAGGTGTTCGGCTGCGACCGGGCCGCGTTGGGTCGGGTCGTCGGCGAGCCGGTTCCGGCCGCCGGCCTGGACCCGGACCGGTTGCTGGAGCGGATCGGGGCGGCCGAGCGGTTGGCCGATGCGGTGCACGCCGTCCAGGTCCACGACCTGGCCGGGTTCGCCGCGGCGCGCCGCGCCGAGGACCACGAGCTGGGTCTGCGTGGTGACCTGGTCGGGCGCACCGCGGCGATCGAGGTGGCCGCGGCGTGCACCGTGGCGACCCAGACCGCGCAGTCCCGGTTGTGTGATGCCGAGGTCGCCACCGGGCGGCTGCCCGGCCTGTTGGGCCTGGTCGGCGGCGGCCGGGTCTCGATGGGCGGGCTGCGCCGGGTCATCGCCGAGACGTGGCTGCTGGATCCGGACCTGTTCGCCGCCGCTGACCGACTGCTGGCAGCCGAGGCCACGAGCCGCCGGCTGAGTCCCGGCCAGCTG
>JACCWP010000250.1 GCA_013697585.1 Nocardioidaceae bacterium | reverse complement strand
CGACCGTGCCGCCGCCGGGCTCGGGGGCGAGAGCACGCTGGGTATCGGCTGCGACGTCACCGATCCGGCGGCCGTCGGCGCGGCGATGCAGCGTGTCGCCGACGAGCTCGGCGGGCCGCACGTCCTGGTGAACAACGCGGGCATCACGCGCGACAACCTGCTGTTCAAGATGACTGCCGACGACTGGGACGCGGTCATCGGCGTTCACCTGCGTGGCGCCTTTCTTGCCACCCAGGCAGCGCAGCGGCACATGGTGTCCCAGCGCTATGGCCGGATCGTCTCGCTGTCCAGCGTGTCCGCTCTGGGCAGCCGTGGGCAGGCCAACTACTCTGCCGCAAAGATGGGCCTGCAGGGCTTCACCCGCACGCTCGCGATCGAGCTGGGACCGTTCGGCATCACCGCCAACGCCGTCGCGCCAGGATTCGTCGTCACCGAGATGACCGACGAGACGGCCCGCCGGCTAGCCATCACACCCGAGCAGCTGCAGGCGCAGGCCGCCGCCGTCACGCCGGTCCGCCGGGTCGGTGCGACCAGTGACATCGCGGCGGCGATCTGCTTCCTGGCTAGCGACGAGGCGGGGTTCGTCACCGGACAGACCCTGTACGTCGACGGTGGACGCCGGCTGTAGCGGGCGATGCCGCGGGCAACCGGGGGTGGCAATCAGTCGAACGAGTGCGTACTCTCCCGGGGGCTTGCCCGAGCCGCTTGGCCTGGGTCGGCAACAACTGAATCGGCGAGTGGTCGACGCCCAATCCCTGCCCCGACCACTCGTCTCCTGACGTCGACATGTCGTCTCGGGCAGGGAGCGGGGAACCCAACCGGCGGTTCCGACCGTCATGGTGCTTTCCGGTCCGTGCGACCGGAGGCACTCGGGGTGAAGCCGCAGCGATGCGGCCGGGCACCTTCTCGCCCGAACCCGACAGCTCACCTCGCAGGCGTGAGAGGGAAAGATGACCGATGTCTGCGTACACCCGTACGCAGCGCCTACTGGCGCTGCCACTTCTCGTCCTGCTGCTTGCCGCAGCGCTGGTCGCCGCATCCGTGGTCACCGCCGGCGAAGCCCAAGCGGCGTCCCAGAAGCAGATTCGCAAGGCCACCACCGTCGCCAAGAACCAGATCGGCGACCCCTACTCCTACGGCGCCGAAGGCCCCAACGCGTTCGACTGTTCAGGGCTGACGTACTTCGCGTACAAGAAGGTGGGCATCTCGCTGCCCCGCTCGTCGGACGCGCAGTACCGCTTCGTGCGAGGTATCCGCAAGGAGAACATCCGCAAGGGTGACCTCATGTTCCTGCATGGCAGCAGCGGCGTTTACCACGTCGGCATCTTCGTCGGCTGGGACAGCGGACGCCGGGTGATCCTGCACTCGCCGAACTCCGGCAGCACCGTCCACCGGCAGCGGATGTGGACCGGCTCGTGGTGGGCGGGCACCCTGCGTCCCAAGGGCTGACGAGCAGACGGACTCACTGCACAACCGACACCGACACCTCGGCGGGTCATCGCCGGTCAGGCGGTGGCCTTCCGGCACACTCGATGATCATGTCTGTCTTGCCTCGCAGGTGCCGTACGCGACCTGGGCTTGGCGCACTCATCGGTCTGCTGCTGCTCGGCGGACTCGTGGCGTGCAGTGGCGATGCGGAGGGCACTGGAGGCGACTCCGGCGACGACGCGGCCGACGACCAGAGCCGCTCGGGTGGCTCGGTCGCGCTGTCCTGGCCACTGACCGGCGAGCCCCTCGACGGTGCGCTGCCCGACCACCCGGTCGTTGCCGTCAAGGTCGACAACTCGTCCAGCTCGGCGCCCCAGCTCGGGCTGGACGCCGCCGACATCGTCACCGAGCAGCTGGTCGAGGGTGGCACCACCCGGCTGGCGGTCCTCTACTACTCCCAGCTCCCCGAAGTCGCCGGTCCGGTGCGGTCGATGCGGGCCACGGACATCGGAATCGTCAACCCGGCCAACGCGGTGCTGGTCGCCTCCGGCGGCGCAGGCAAGACGCGGGCGCGCGTCGACGGCGCCGGCATCGACACGTTTCCCGAGGGGTCGGTTGGCTACCAACGAGCAAGCGACCGGCCGGCGCCGTACAACCTGATGATGGATCTCCCCGAACTGGTCGGGCTGCTGGAGCCGGACGAACCGCCTCCGCCGTACCTTCCCTTTGGCGGGGACGACCTGGCGGGCGGCGAGCCGGCGGCAGAGTTCGACGTCGTCTTCTCGGGTGGCCACACCACCTCGTGGCGCTATGCGCCGAACACGGCCTACACCCGACCGGACAGCTATGCCAAGGCGGGCGCGGACTTCGTGCCCGACAACGTCCTCGTGCTGCGGGTCAAGATCGGCGACGCGGGCTACAGCGACCCAGCCGGCAACCCGGTGCCCGAGACGATCTATGAGGGCACCGGCCAGGCGATGCTCTTCTCGGGGGGAACAGTCGTCGAGGCGACGTGGGTCAAGCCCGAGCCGAGGTCGCCGCTGCGGCTGAACACCCGCTCGGGCGACCCCCTGCAGGTGCCCCCCGGTCGGACCTGGATCGAGCTCGCACCTGCCGCCGAGTGGCCCGTGCAGATCGGTGGCTGAGACCGCCACGGCGAGGGATGGCAGCATGACGCCGTGACCGCGCCGAGCATCTCGTACTCGATCACGGTTCGCCTCGAGCTGCCTGCGGTGGGCTCGGGTGTCGGCAGGCTGACGGCCGCGGTCGAGGGGGCCGGCGGCATGGTCACCGCCCTGGACGTGACGGCCTCGGTTGCTGACCGGCTGCGCATCGACGTGACCTGTGCGGCGTCGTCGACCGAGCACGCCGACGACATCGTCGGGGCGTTGCGCGAGATCCCCGGCGTCGACGTGCACAAGGTGTCGGACCGAACGTTTCTCATGCACCTGGGTGGAGTCATCGAGATGGCCTCGAAGCACCCGATCCGTAACCGTGACGATCTGTCGCTGGTCTATACCCCGGGCGTCGCCAGGATCTGTCGCGCCATCGTCGACAACCCCGAGGACGCCCGCCGGCTGACCATCAAGCGAAACGCGATCGCGGTGGTCACCGACGGGTCGGCCGTGCTCGGCCTCGGCAACATCGGAGCGGCCGCGGCGCTGCCGGTGATGGAGGGCAAGGCGGCGCTGTTCAAGCGGTTCGCAGACATCGATGCGTGGCCCCTGTGCCTCGACACCCAGGACACCGACGAGATCGTCCGCACCGTGGCGGCGATCGCCCCCGGCTTCGCCGGGATCAACCTCGAGGACATCGCCGCGCCGCGGTGCTTCGAGATCGAGCAACGGCTGCGCGAGATCTTGGACATCCCGGTCTTTCACGACGACCAGCACGGCACGGCGATCGTCGTCCTCGCGGCGCTCACCAACGCCCTCCGCGTGGTGGGCAAGCGACTCCCGGACGTCGACATCGTCATGTCGGGCGCCGGTGCCGCGGGGACGGCAGTCCTTCGGCTGTTGCTGCACGTGGGCGCCGGCACAGGAGCGGGGTGCGTCGTCGTGGCCGACGTCGACGGGGTGGTCGGCGGCGACCGCGCGGATCTGGCCGGGGAGCTGCGCTGGGTGGCCGAACACACCAACCCCCGCGGCTTCCGGGGGAGCTTGCGCGAGGCGATGCGCGGTGCTGACGTGTTCATCGGGGTGTCAGCCCCGAATCTTCTCGACGGCGCCGATGTCGAGGCGATGGCCGACCGCTCCATCGTTTTCGCGCTGGCGAATCCCGACCCCGAGATCGACCCGGTCGAGGCCGGCCAGCACGCCGCGGTGGTGGCCACAGGTCGGTCCGATCACCCCAACCAGATCAACAACGTGCTCGCATTCCCCGGCGTCTTCCGCGGTCTGCTCGACGCACAGGGCCGCACCGTCGGTGCCCACGTGCTGGAGGCGGCCGCGCGCGCCCTCGCCGGCGTCGTTGCCGACAGCGAGCTCAACGCCAGCTACGTGGTCCCGAGCGTGTTCCACCCCGAGGTGCATGATCGGGTGGCAGATGCAGTACGGCGATCGGTGCTCGCAGGGCACGAGAACGCCTGAGCGCCGTCATGGAACCACGTGGACCGGACCTCCCGCGGTGGTGGACCGGTCTGCTGCTGGTGGCCAGCCCCGCGCTCCGCGAAGGAAGCTTTGCCCGTTCGGTGGTGCTGTTGCTCGACCACGACGGCGACGGCGCGCTCGGAGTCGTGCTGAACCGACCGTCGGAGCTGGCAGTGAACGCTGTCCTCGCCGGGTGGGTCGACGTGGTGAGCACGCCCCCGCTGCTGTTCACCGGGGGACCCGTATCGACCGGTTCGGCGCTGGGCGTGGCCCGGCTGCGCCCGGGCACGCCCGCCGCGCCGCTCGGCTGGCGCCGCGTGTTCGACGACACCGGGTTGCTCGACCTCGACACCCCGGCAGAGGTGCTGGTGGGCGCCCTGGAAGCCTTCCGAATCTTCGCTGGGCACAGCGGCTGGGCACCTGGGCAGCTGGAGGCCGAGGTGGAGGAAGGATCCTGGTACGTCCTCCCCGCCGCGCCCGGAGATCTGGTGACGCGAGACCCCCAGCGGCTGTGGGCAGAGGTGTTCCGACGCCAGGGCGGTCGGCTCGCTTTGTTGTCGACACTTCCTGCTGACCCCACGGAAAACTGACTGCTGCTGACGTGACTGGTCACTATCTGCTTGACTACGCGGCGTGAGTGTCCAACTGAGCCCAGGCGCGCGGACGCTTGACGACGCCCGGACCCAGCCCTCCACCGGCGACGGCGACCACGAGCGGTTCTCGCACTACGTGCCCCAGGACAAGCTGACGGCCGCGATGGTTGAAGGCACCCCGGTAGTCGCCCTGTGCGGCAAGACCTGGGTACCCAGCCGCGATCCCCAGCGCTTCCCACTGTGCCCGGAGTGCAAGGAGATCTGGTTCGCGATGGACCCCGGCAAGGACCAAGACGGGGGCGAGGACGGCCACTAGCTCACCGGTGGACCGGTGGTGAAGGGCCGCCGGCCACGCAGCACCTCAGAAGGGGAGATCGAATGATCAGTACCAGAAACCGGTCCACGCGGCTGCGTGGGATCGTGATCGGTGGAATCGGCGCCATTGCGCTGCTGGCCACGTCGGCACCTGCCACCAGCACGGCCACAGCCGCTCCGGCGTCGGACGAGCGTGGAGTCAAGTGCGCCAAGGGTGAGAGCGGCGCGGCTCGGATGGTAAAGGGGAGCAACTACCGCAAGGACCCCAACTCCATCTCGACCAAGAAGGCCACGAGCATGAACCGCGAGTTCCGCTCGGCAGTGCGGCTGATGCGCGACGGCGAGGGCACGCCGGACAACGACAACCTGTTCCACATCCCGGTCTACATCCACATCATCAAGGGCAAGGACGGCGTGGGCGCCGTCAGCCGCGAGCGCATCGCAAGCCAGATGGGCGTGCTGAACAACGGTTTTCAGGGCCGGGTCGAGGCCAACTCGCAGAAGACGCCGTTCGAGTTCGACCTCAGGGCGATCGATGTCACCCAGAACCCAGCCTGGTACCGGCACTTCCCCGGCAGCAAGGCCGAGCGCAAGATGAAGGGGACGCTGCGCCGCGGTGACGCGCACGCGCTGAACGTCTACCTCGCCAACCCGCGCCCGACCGGCCTGCTCGGCTACGCGACGTTCCCACAGTTCTACGACAACCGCCCCGAGCTCGACGGCGTCGTGGTGCTGAACAGGAGCCTGCCCGGCGGCAAGATCGAAGGCATTGGTCAGGTGTACTCCCGCGGTGACACCCTCACGCACGAGGTGGGGCACTGGCTGGGCCTGTACCACACCTTCCAGGGTCGCTGCGGTCCGCGGGGCGACTACGTGACCGACACCCCGAAGGAGCAGTCGCCGAACTTCGGGTACTGCCCCGCCGGGACCCGGGACACCTGCCCGGCCGCTGGCAACGACCCGGTGGACAACTTCATGGACTACAGCTACGACGCGTGCCTCGACACGTTCTCCAAGCTGCAGGCGAACCGGATGCGGCTGGCGTACAAGGCGTTCCGGCGCTGAGCCTGGCAGATCGACAGGTATCCCAGCGGTTGTGCTGACTCCAGAGACTGTCAGGGTCAACGCTAGGATGTGACCATGACATCGACGCCCGGTCCCGTTCGCGGGGCCGGGCGTCGACGCGTCCCTGGCCTCATGCGGCCCGACCCCGACGGGCCGTGGTCGGCAGAGCGCTGGCGCACGACCACCGGCGTTGTCGCCCTGGTCAGCCTGGTCGCCTTCGAGGCGATGGCGGTGGCAACCGCCATGCCTGTCGCCGTCCGTGCGCTCGACGGCCTCGACGCGTACGCGTGGGGGTTCACCGGTTTCCTGGTTACCGGCCTGTTCGCCACCGCGGTCACCGGCCAGGTGTGCGACCGCCGGGGGCCGCTGCTGCCGTTCCTGGTCGGGGTGGCCACGTTCTCGGTCGGGCTGGTGCTTGCCGGCTTAGCGCCGTCGATGGCGCCGTTCGTGCTCGGTCGCCTGGTCCAGGGCCTCGGTGGCGGGGCGATCATCGTGTCGCTGTACGTGCTCATCGGCCACTCCTACCCCGACCGGCTGCGGCCCCGGATCTTCTCGTACCTGTCGGCGGCATGGGTGGTGCCGGCAGTGGTGGGTCCGCTGATCGCCGGAACGGTGGCAGAGAACCTCTCGTGGCGGGTGGTCTTCGTCGGGCTGCTGCCGCTGGTGGTCGCGCCGGTGCTGCTGCTGCTCCCAGCCATGCCACGGGGCTCACCGCCTTCCCGCCCCGGGGGCGGAGCCCCGGCCAGTGGGGCGGCCGCACTGGTCGCGGCGTCGGCCGCCATCGCCGCCGGTGCCGCGCTCGCCCAGCTCGGTGGACAGCAGCTCGAGCGCGGGAGACTCCTGGTCGGACTGGGCGGAGCGGCGCTCGGGCTGGCAGTGGTCGGCGCCGCAGCGCGGCGGCTGTTGCCGTCCGGAACGCTGCGGTTGCGTCGCGGGCTCCCGTCGGTGGTCGCGCTGCGCGGCCTGCAGGCCGGCGCCTTCTTTGGTCTCGAGGCGTTCCTTCCCCTGATGCTGGTCGAGCACCGCGGCCTGTCCCCGACCGCCGCCGGAGCCGTCCTGACCGGCGCCGCGTTGGGGTGGTCAGCCGGGTCGTGGTGGCAGGGTCGGCCCCGCCTGCCTGTGGGGCGCCAGCGGCTCGCCACCGTGGGTGCGGTGATCGTGTTGGTGGGACTCGCGATCACCTCGGCCGCGGTGGTCACCGAGGTGCCGGTGTTGGTCGGTGTCGCGGGCTGGGCAGTCACCGGCTCCGGCATGGGCATCACGTTCTCGACCCTGTCGGTGCTGCTGTTCAGGCTGGCGCCGACGGGCGAGGAGGGAGCCAGCTCAGCGGCGCTGCAGCTGTCCGACACCCTGGGCTGCGTGCTCACCGTGGGTGTTGCTGGGATTGTGTACGCGTTCTTGCGCGACCAGGGCGGGGTGGCCTTTGCCGTGATGTTCGCCGCCATGCTGCTGGTGCAGGTCGGCTCGATCGTCGCCGCCACCCGGGTCACCCCCTCCGCGCAGTTGCGGGGAAACGGGCGCTGCGAGCAGCCGGACAACATCCAGGACCCCGCAATCGCGGGGTGAGGATCACAGGCTCGGCCAGCAGCGTGAGCACCTCGCGTTCACGCTCGGTCAGCTGGGCGAGCGGTCCGTCGGCCCGCCGCTGGGACAGCAGGGGTGGACGCCACCTCGGGATCCAGCACGGTGCCGCCGGCTGTCGCACCGCGCCGCCGCTGCGGCGGGCATCACGCAGCCGGCGGGCGTCGTCACCAGCGCGGCCGCGGTGTTCCGCCGACCGGCGCACCCATGAGGGATCCTCGGTCAGCACGTCGAGCAGCGCGCTGGAGTCGATCAGGGTGTGGCGATGTCGGACTCCCGCTACCAGCCGGCGCCGAAGCAGAGC
>JACCWP010000240.1 GCA_013697585.1 Nocardioidaceae bacterium | reverse complement strand
GTCGTGCTCGGCGCGCAGCAGGGGTGCGAGCAGGGGGGTCACCTCACGGGCGCGTTCGGCCGCGGCCAGGCGCGACGACCGCTCCGCGTGTGTCGATTCCGCGGCCGCGAGATCGGCGAGCACAGCTCGGGCCTGGTCTCCGCGGGCCTTGGCGTCGGAGTGCGCGCGGGCGCGCCGGGCCAGCGCCTGTGCCGCAGTCCGTTCGGCTGCTGCCTTCTCGGCGAGCTCGGCGCAGGTCGCGACGGTCGCCTCGGCGTCGGCGCACAGCGCGTCGGCCACGTCGATCCAGGCGGTGCCGTCGGTGCTTGTCCACCCCCGTGGGTCGGCGTCGAGCAGGTTCGGCGGCAAGCCCGCCACGCCGTGCATGGCGTCGATGATCGACCGGGCCCGCTGCACGTAGCCATCGAAGGCTCGGCCCGTCTCCCGACGGTGCTCGGTCAGCCACAGCTCCATGTCGCGGAACCGGTCGGTGCCGAACAACCGCTGCAGCACGTGTTGGCGCTCGCTGGCGCCGGCGCGCAGAAAGACCTCGAACCGGCCCTGCGGCAGCATGGCCACCTGGGTGAACTGGGTGATGTCGACGCCCAGCACCGACTCGACCAGGTGCTGGGTCTCGTCGATCCGGGTGCTCAGCATCGTCCACCCCCCAGGCCGCCACTCCTCGAGGAGCACGGACTGGTGCTCGCGAGTGGTGCCGTCACCGCGGCGCTTGTGCCGCTGCCACTCCGGGGAGCGGGTGACCCGGAACCGACGGCCGGACAGCGTCGCCTCGAGCACCACCAGCGGGCGGGCGGAGTCGCAGGCGTGGTCGCTGCGCAAGCACTTGGCGTCTTGTCGGTCGCCGGGCACCCGCCCGAACAGGGCGAAGCAGATCGCGTCGAGCAGGCTGGTCTTGCCCGCGCCCGTGCTGCCGGTGAGCAGGAACAGGCCGGCCGACCCGAGCTCGTCGAGATCGAGCCGCTCCGTGCCGGGGAACGGTCCGAAGGCCGTCAGCGCAAGCCGGTGCAGCCGCATCAGCCGGAGCCTCCGTCCGTGAGCCGCTCCCGTCCGGGGTCGTCGACCCGCGCGTGCCGGACCGCCGAGCAGGCGGCGTCGAGCAGCGCCGACTCCTCGTCGTCGGGTGCCGCCTCGCGTACGACGTGGACGAAGTCGCGGACGATCTCGGGGTCGCTGCGACCCGTGATGCGTCGGGTCCAGCTCGGCCGCGAGGTGTCGGCACCGTCTGGGTCGAGCTGCAGGACCAGCGCATGCGGAAAGCGGCGTCGCAACCGCTCCATCGCCGCCGCCGGTCGGCGAGGATCGGTGAGCGTGACCTGCAACCAGCTGTGCTCGTGCCTGGCCAGCGCGGGGTCGGCCAGCAGCGCGTCGAGGTGGCCGCGCAGCACGCCCAACCGGCGGGGAACGGGGGCGTCGACGTGGTCGAGCCTGCGTACGCCGCGCGGGCCGAGGTCGACCAGCCAGCTGCCCTTGCGTTGTCGCGCCTCGGAGAAGGAGTAGGCCAGTGGCGAACCGCTGTAGCCGATCGCCGGGGAGATCTGCTGTCGGCCGTGCAGGTGTCCGAGCGCGACGTAGTCGATCCCGGCGAAGGTGGTCGCCGGAACCTGCGCGACTCCGCCGACGGTGATGTCGCGCTCGCTGTCGGTCGGGCTGGCGCCAGACACCCACATGTGCGCGGCCATGACCGAGCGGGTGCCCGGCCGCGTGGCGAGGTCGGCGGCTACCCGTCGCATCGCCTCGGCAGCGACGGCGGCGTGCGTACGGTCGGCGAGGTCCCACGCGCGGGCCAGCACGTCGGGCTCGAGGTAGGGGACGCCGTAGACCGCCACGGGTCCGTGCTCGTCGTCGACCACGACGGGACGGGCGATGTCGACCGGGTCGCTGCGCACGTGCACGCCGGCAGCGGCGATCAGCTCGGCGGCGAAGCCCAGCCGTCGCGCGGAGTCGTGGTTGCCGGCGATGACGACGACCGGTACCCGCAGCGCCGCCAGCCGCGTGAGCGCCTCGTCGGCCAAGCGCACCGCGTCGACCGGGGGCAGAGCGCGGTCATAGACGTCGCCGGCGACGACCACCAGCTCGACCCGCTCCGCCCGCACCGTGTCGACCAGGTGGTCGACGAACGCGGCCTGCGCGTCGAGCAGCTGCTCGCGATGAAACGACCGGCCGAGGTGCCAGTCGGAGGTGTGCAACAGCCGCATGCCGCGCACCGTACGGCGGGGCGCCGACACGGCCGAGCCGCCGCGCCGCTCGGGGGCCGCGACCGCCCTCGCACCGGCGCGACCGTACGCTCCGGCGGGTGCGGCGGCTGGTGATCTTTGACTGCGACGGCGTGCTCGTCGACAGCGAGCGACTCGTCGTGGGACTGGAGGCAGAGGAGATCACTGCCCTCGGCTGGACCCTGAGCCCGGCCGACGTGATCGAGCGCTTCGTCGGCCGCAGTGAGGCGCACATGGTCGCCGAGATCGCTCGGCACGTCCCGGGCGGAGCACCCGACGGCTGGCACGACCGGCTTCGCGAGCGTACGCACCGGTTGTTCCGGGAGCGCCTGGTGCCCGTCGAGGGGGTCGTCGATGCCGTCGCGACGGTGGGGGAGCGGCATGCCACCTGCGTGGCGTCGTCCGGCGGACACGACCGGCTGCGGCTGGTGCTCGGACTCACCGGCCTCTACGACACGTTCGCGGGTCGGATCCACAGTGCGCAGGACGTGGCCCGGGGCAAGCCCGCGCCCGACCTGTTCCTGCACGCGGCGGCTGCCGAGGGATTCGCACCGTCCGGCTGTGTCGTCGTGGAGGACAGCGTTCCTGGCGTGCTCGGTGCCGTCGACGCCGGCATGCGTGTCCTCGGCTACGGAAGCGGGTTGACGCCTGGCGCGACGCTGGCGGACGCGGGAGCCGAGGTGTTCACCGGCATGCGCGACCTGCCCAGACTCATCGGCGCGTGAGCGCCCTTCCCCGCTTCGGCGTCGCCGTGTGGCGTCTGGCTGGCGGGCCGCCTGCGCGGTGCGCCTCCCCAGCGTTGCTTCGCCCGGGAGGCGCGCTCAACGCCGGGGGAGCGCGGCCGGTGGGGCTGCGACGATGGCCACGTGGTCGACAACGTGGCGTACCCACTGATCGTCGCCGCCGTGTTCGGTGCCGGCTGGGCGGGCTTGCTGCTCGCGCTCGGCCGGCGACTGCACGACCCGCTGTTCTGGCTGCTGGTCGTGGTCGAGCTCGCGCTGCTGGGTCAGCTGGTCGGCGGCTGCGTGGCGCTGGCCCGGACTGGGCGGGAGGTGGATGGCGCGACGTTCGTCGGCTATCTGGTCAGCGTCGTGCTGGTGTTGCCGTTCGCCGTCGCGTGGGCAGCCTCCGAACGGTCGCGGTGGGGCACCGGCGTGCTCGTGATCGGCTGCCTGACGGTCGCGGTGCTCGTCGTCCGGCTGCGCCAGATCTGGGCGGGAGGGTGACGGTTCGAGCGACGCGGCACGGACCTGGTCGGGTGCTGGTGGCCGTGTACGCGGTCTTTGCCCTGTCGGCCACGGCGCGCTCCGCCGTCCAGATCGCCACCGAGCTGGCCGACGCCCCCGTCGCCTACCTGCTGTCCGCGACGGCCGCGCTGGTCTACGTCGTCGCCACCGTGTGCCTCGCCCGGGCCAGCGCGGGCTCCCGACGGGTCGCGCTCGTCGCGATCACGGTCGAGCTGGTCGGCGTGCTGAGCGTCGGGACGTTGACCGTGCTCGACCGGCAGCTGTTCCCCGACCAGACGGTGTGGTCCGGATACGGCGCGGGATATGGCTACGTGCCCCTGGTCCTCCCGGCTCTGGGCCTGTGGTGGCTGCGGCACACCCGTCCCGGCTTGGCCGGGTCAGGCGGAACCGATTGAGCCCGACAGCCGTCTCAGCGCCGAGACTGCGGTCTGGTCCCATGAGCATGAGCGGAGAGATGACGATGATGACGATGACACCCCTGTCCCGTCCGCGCCGCGTGCGGTGCGCCCTCGCGCTGACCGCGGTGCTGGCCGTCCCCGCCCTGGTCGGGGGCTGCGCCGCCGAGGAACCGGCCGACACTGCTCCCGTGGGCACAGACGGGGACGGCACCGGCCACACCGGCCCCGCCGCGGGCGAGCAGGCCTCGTCGGCGCCAGTCGTCGACCCCGCCTGTCCCCGGGCTCTGACCGCCAGGCAGCTGCGGCCCAGCGTCGACTACGTCCCGGCCGACGTCGACGGCGACGGCGAGGCGGACCAGATCAGCATCGGCTCGGTCACCGGCGCCCAGGCAGACTGCAGCGCCGCCCTCGTCGTGACGACCGCTGCCGGTACGGCCGTGGCCGCCCTTCCGGAGCTGGACATCGTCCCGCCGGCGTCGTTCGTGCCCGGTGCCGCAGCGAGGATCGGCGTGCAGACGGTGGTGGCTGCCCCGGTGTCGTTCTCGCCGCGGGGCGGGGGAGAGGTCGGGCTGTTCACGCTGGTCGACGGGGCGCTGGTGCCGGTCGAGACCGAATCCGGAACGCCGTGGACGATCCTGTCCACGATCGACGACGGGGGTGGCATCCCGCAGAGCATCGGCTGCGCCGGCGACCTGCTGGTGCATACCACCGCCACGTCCGACCCGCTTGCCGGCGAGGTGGAGGTCAGGCAGAGCCGGTGGCGCATCGACGGGGCGACCGCGACCCGGACGTCTGCCAGCAGCCGAACCGTCACACCTCGCCAGGCGCCGGCCGGGAGCGGGCTGGGCATCTTCGAGGGCTGCTGACGCCCACACGCGGCGGGGCGGCACCGCGGCTGACACCATCGGGCGGTGCCCGACCCGGTCCTGACCAGCTGGCGCCCACGGCAGCGGTCCGCCGCCGCCGCGGTGCGCGGGGTGTCGCTGCTGCTGCACGGTGGCCGGGCCGACGACACGCGCCCGGTCGAACGGCAGCATGCGTCGTGGTGGCGGATGGCCTTGCTGGGTCGCACGCTGGCTCGCGCCACGGTGCCTCAGGGAGTCGCCGTCGAGCTGCTGCGCTACCGAGCACGTGGCTGGAACGACGGGCCTGGCGCAGAGCCCGGTCCGGTCTTGGACGGCCGGTGGGCCTTGCGGGCCGTGCGGGAGAGGTACGGGGACGTGCCGGTCGTCCTGGTCGGCCACTCGATGGGTGGCCGGGGCGCATGCGCGCTGGCCGACGCAGACGGTGTGACCGGGGTCGTCGCGCTGGCCCCCTGGCTGACGGCTGGCGAACCCGTACGGCCTGCCAGGCGGCAGCGGTTGGTGATCGCGCACGGGCTGGCCGACCGGTGGACCTCGCCGGGCGGCTCGCTGGAATGGGCGCGGCGGGCGCGGTCGGTCGGTGCGCGGGTCGCCCGCTACGAGATGGGAGCGGTCGGCCACTTCATGCTCACCGACGCCGGGCAGTGGAACGGTCTGGTGCGTGACGCCACGCTCGGTCTGCTCGGCGTGGCGCCGCTCCCGGCCGAGATGGCGCAGGCGCTGCAGTCGCCGGCCGGCGACGCGGGGCTGCGGCTGAACCCAACCTGGTGAGACCTGACTCGCGCAATTTCGGGCCAGCTTCGAGATGTGGACGACCCTTCGATCCGGCACCACATCGACGACCTCGTTTGCCGAGGAGCGTTCGCTGCGCGAGTGGCTGGCGAAGGGTGACATCTCGCAGCCGCAGGAGCACGCCCGGCGCCAGCACCAAGGCCCATCGTCGCGGCGGCAGTGGTACCGTGGGGCTGTGAGTGGGACGTACACTGTTTCGATGGGAGATCGTGGTCGCGTGGTGATCCCGGTCGAGCTTCGGGCGCGGATGGGGGTGGAGCCGGGCGACCCGCTGCTGCTGATCGAGGCGCCCGGCGGGGTCGTGCTGGCGACCCGCGACCAGGTGAAGCGTCGGGTCCGGCTAGGCCTGCAGGGCGACGACCTCGTCGACGAGCTGATGGCTGAGCGCCGGTCGGCGGCTGCCGTCGAGGACGTGGCCTGACGTGCCCGCGAGCGCCGCTGTGTTCGATGCGTCTGCTCTTTTGTGCTTCTTGCAGGGGGAGCAGGGCAGTGACCTGGTCGAGGATGCGCTCGACTCCGGTGGCGCCTGCCCGGCTGTCAACTGGTCGGAGGTCGCGCAGAAGGTACTTGCCCGCGGCGGCGACTGGGACCTCGCAGGCCAGCTGCTGCACAGCTTTGGGCTCACCGTCGAGCCGGTTATCGCCGCCGACGCCGAGTCGGCCGCGCGAGCCTGGCGCGCCGGCGACGGTCTGTCCCTGGCCGACCGTCTGTGCCTGGCCGTCGGTGAGCGGTTGCACGCCGTGGTGTGGACTGCGGACTCCGCGTGGGGCAGCGCTGGGCGGGTGCGCCAGGTCCGATGACAGCAGTCGCGGCAGTGGTGGGAGGCTGGCAGCCGGACCTCGGGATTGACATAATGTTGCTTATCGGCGCTTGATCGAGCACGGTCTACTCGCGGTTCACGGCCAACGTTCCTACCCCGCAGGTTGCATCGTGCCCACGCACAACGGCGTGTGGGGCGGGTGCTGGTGCACCTATTTCCACCCGGAGTTCCCGGAGAGCGGCAGAGCGCGGAGGGCAACCGTGACCTGAAGCACCGGCTGGTGGAGGGCGCCATGGCGCACGCCGCCCTGGTCCTCGACGGCGACGTGGCGGTGGGGTGGTGCGAGTACGGCACTCCGGGGAGCTGCCGAGCATCTATCGCCGGGCGGACTACGAGAAGGCACAGGACGTGGTGCCCGACTACCGACTCACGGGACACCCAGGGCAAGAGGATCTCGGCGTCGTTCCTCTGCAACGGCACCCGCAGTCAGTTCGAGCGGGCGGGGTTCGAGTTCGCTCGCAGCAAGGCCAAATACAACTGCGTCATGCGCACGACGGTCGAGCCCGCCTGACCGGGCGCGCCCGGAACCCTCCGGCCCGGACGCAAGCCCGCGGCAGTCAAGGCAAGTACGTGTCGGCCGCGGCCTGGATGCGGGCGACGTAGCCGGCCCACCAGACCTCGTCACCCATCTCGTCCTGGTCGCGTCCAGCGGTGCCGTCGATCGTCTCGCGCAAGATGTCGGCGTGGCCTGCGTGCTGTGCCGTCTCGGCGACGACCCGGACGAGCAGGTGCGCGAATGTCGTCTCGCGCCGGTCGGCTGGCCACCACTCGACGTGGGCACGCGACGGCAGCGGCAGCTCGGCGATCGAGACGTCCGAGTGCTCCCAGGCCGCGCGATACAGACCGACGAGGTGGTCGCGCGACTCCTCGGCGCTGGCCCACATGTCGGCGCCCTCCCAGATCGAGCCGTCCTCGACCCACGGCAGGCGCACCTGCGAGGGCCGACCGGCGCAGTCGCCGAGGTAGCTCGACTCGACCCCCGTGAGGTGCTTCACCAGGCCGAGCAGGTTCGTGCCGCTGGGGGTCATCGGACGTCGCACGTCGTAGTCGCTTGCGCCGTCGAGCGCGCGCAGCAGCGCGGCGCGTGACTCCTGCAGGTAGTGCTGCAGGTCACCGGAGAGTCCGAGCACCGGCCTCGTGCTGTCGGCCATGTTTGCCACCGTACGGCGGTTCCCTGGCTGCAAGTCGCATGAGCCAGCCGGCCGGCCTCCTCGGCTGACTCGAGCCGGGCAGCGGGCCCGGATACGGTCGCGAGGTGCCGACCCGCTATCGCTCACCCGACGAGGACAGCGCCCGCTGGCTGGACTTTGCGTTTCGCGCCGGCGACATCGTGATCAGCACCCGGTCCAAGAGCGGAACCACCTGGATGCAGATGATCTGCGCGCTGCTCGTCTTCCAGACACCCGAGCTGCCGGCGCCGTTGCCCGTGCTCTCGCCATGGCTCGACTGGCTGATCACCCCGCGCGACGAGGTGTACGCCGCGCTCGCGGCCCAAGCGCACCGGCGGTTCATCAAGACCCACACCCCGCTCGACGGCCTGCCGCTGGACCCGCGGGTGACGTACGTCGTGGTGGCCCGGCACCCGCTGGACCTGGCGGTGTCGTTGTACCACCAGGGCGCCAACCTCGACCGAGACCGCCTTCGCGAGCTGATTGGACGACCGCACGCGGCCGCGACCGCGCCGGAGCGAGTGCCGCTGCACGACTGGCTGACGGCGTGGATCGGGCGCGACGTCGAACCTGTCGAGGCGCTGGACTCGCTCCCCGGCGTGCTCTGGCACCTGTCCGACGCCTGGGCGCGTCGCCATGACGACAACGTGCTGCTGGTGCGCTTCGCCGACCTGCTGGACGACTTGGCCGGCCAGATGCGACGGATCGCCGACCGGCTCGCGATCACCGTGCCGGGACCGGCCTGGTCCGCACTGGTCGACGCGGCCACCTTCGAGCAGATGCGGATCCGCGCCGCCGACGTCGTCCCGGACCCGGCGGGCGTGCTCAAGGACCGAACCGCATTCTTTCGGACCGGCCGAGCCGGTCTCTGGCAGGCGGTCCTCACCGACGCCGAGCACCGCCGGTACGCGGCTCGCGCCGCCACGCTCGCGCCGCCCGACCTGCTGGCCTGGCTGCACGGTTCTCACCCGGGCCGGGCCTGACATCGCCACTTCCCCGGCGGCGTGTGCGCCTCCCCGGCGAAACAACGCAGGGGAAGCGCGCCTTTCGCTGGGTCACCAGCGAAAAGCGCACCCGGCGCTGTTCGAGCCGATCGGCGCGGGGGGCGGGCGGCGGTCGTTGCGACGCCGCTCACGACCTTCACTGCCGATGTCGAGGCCGTTCTCGCGGCCAGCCCTGCCGCCCCGGCGTGACGATAGGGTCGCCGGGTTCGATCGGCTGGGGAGCGCGACACGCGCCTGCGCGCAACGAGATTATCTCACATGTGAGATACGATGGGGAGCCATGAGCGAGGACTATCTGAGCCGGATCGGCTCGTTGATCCGCGACGCCCGCAAGCACCGCGGCTGGACCCAGGCCGACCTCGCCAGCGAGCTGGGCACCAGCCAGAGCGCGGTGAACAGGATCGAGCGCGGCCACCAGAACCTCAGCCTGGAGATGCTCGCGCGCATCGGTGAGGCGCTCGACTCCGAGATCGTCTCGCTTGGTGCCGCGGGCCCATTGCACCTGCGGGTGACCGGCGGCATTCGGCTAGCCGGCACGATCGACGTCAAGACCAGCAAGAACGCCGGCGTCGCGCTGCTGGCCGCGTCACTGCTCAACCAGGGACGCACGGTGCTGCGCCGGGTGGCGCGGATCGAAGAGGTCAACCGGCTGCTCGAGGTGCTGGGCTCGATCGGGGTCAAGACCCGCTGGCTCAATGACGAGAACGACCTCGAGCTGGTGTCACCGGCGCGGCTGCAGCTCGACCGGATCGACGCCGTGGCGGCGCGGCGCACGCGCAGCATCATCATGTTCCTCGGACCGTTGATGCACCGCGAGGAGAGCTTCCAGCTGCCCTACGCCGGAGGCTGCGACCTCGGGACCCGCACCGTCGAGCCGCACATGGCGGCGCTGCGGCACTTCGGCCTCGAGGTGAAGGCGACCGAGGGCAGCTATCACGCCACGGTCGAGCCAGGCGTCCAGCTGGCCCGGCCCATCGTGCTCACCGAGCGCGGCGACACCGTCACCGAGAACGCCCTGCTCGCCGCCGCCCGCCACGACGGCGTCACCATGATCCGCAACGCCTCGCCCAATTACATGGTCCAGGACCTGTGCTTCTTCCTGGTCGAGCTCGGTGTCCGCATCGACGGCATCGGCACCACCACGCTGACTGTGCACGGCGTACGCGAGATCGACCGCGACGTGACCTACTCCCCCAGCCCCGACCCCATCGAGGCGATGAGTCTCGTCGCCGCCGCGATCGTCACCGGCTCCGAGATCACGGTGCGCCGCGTGCCGATTGAGTTCATGGAGATCGAGCTCGCGCTGCTGGAGGAGATGGGCCTCGCGTACGACCGCAGCGACGAATATCTCGCCGACAACGGCGAGACCAGGCTGGTCGACGTCACCACGCACCCCTCGGTGCTGCACGCCCCGCTGGACAAAATCCACCCGATGCCGTTCCCCGGGCTCAACATCGACAACCTGCCGTTCTTTGCGATCATCGCGGCGGCCGCCAACGGCCAGACGCTGTTGCACGACTGGGTCTATGAGAACCGGGCGATCTATCTCACCGAGCTGAACAAGCTAGGCGCATCGGTCCAGCTGCTCGACCCGCACCGGGTGCTGATCGAAGGCTCCACCCGGTGGCGGGGCGCCGAGGTGATCTGCCCGCCCGCCCTGCGTCCCGCGGTCGTCATCCTGCTCGCCATGCTTGCGGCCAAGGGCACCTCGGTGCTGCGCAGTGTCTACGTCATCAACCGGGGGTATGAGGATCTCGCGGAGCGGCTGAACGCGCTCGGGGCACAGATCGAGACCTTCCGTGACATCTGAGCCGGTCCGGTCGTTCGCCAGCCGCGCGACCGACCCGTACGAGCGCGGTCACGACCTAGGCACCCACTGCGCCGAGCAGGTACGGGGGACGCTGCGCGCCTACGCCGAGCTGTGGTCGGCCTACGGCGTCACCCCGACCGAGGTACGCGCCGTCGGAACGGCTGTGCTCGACCCGGTGCAGGTCTACGCCCCCGACCTGCGGGCCGAGATGTCAGGCATCGCCGCGGGCAGCGGCCTCAGCGACTGGGAGATCGGTGCGCTGAACGCGCGCAGCGAGCTGATCGCGCTCGGTGACCGACGACTGGTGGCCGCTGGGCAGCTGCCCGGCGAGGGTGCTCCCGTGTGGTCCGAGTGCTCGACGCTGGCCCGCCTCGACGCGCCGCCAACGCGGGCGCGGTCGGCCGGGCCGATAACGGCGCAGACCTGGGACTGGCACACCCCGCTAGCCGAGCACTGGTTCGTCTGGAGCCTTCGTCGACCCGACGGTCGGCTCGTGCACACGCTCACCGAGTACGGCATCGTCGGCAAGATCGGGATCGCCGGGCACCGCGCGGCGGACGGCGCTGTCGCCCATCCGGTGTCGGTCCACTTCAACGCACTGCGGCACTGCGCCGACACCGGCACCGGTGGCGTGCCGGTCCATGTCGTCGCCCGGCGGATCCTCGACGAGGCCCAGTCACTCGACGATGCGTTGGCGCTGGCGGGCAAGGCGGAGGTGACCGCGTCGGCCGCCGTCACCGTCACCGCGCCCGGCGGTGGCGGCTGGGCCGCGAGCACTCTCGAGCTCCGGCCGGGCGGTTTATCGCTCGCACCAGCAGTCGACGGCTGGCTCGCCCACACCAACCACTTCATCGCTCCAGACGTCCCCGACAGCGAGCAGCTGAGCACAGCGGTGTCGACCACCAGGCAGCGGCTGGACCGGATACGCCGGCTGGGCGCCGGCGACACGCTGCCAGACCGTGACGATGTGGTCGCCCGGCTGGCGACCCACGACCTCGGCCCGCGCAGCGTGTGCGTGCACGGATTCCCCGACGCCCCGATCGGTCAGCGCACCGCCACCTTGGCGGTCGCCGTCACGGAGCCCGCCGACCTGCGTCTCAGTGTCCACGCCGGCAAGCCGTGCGAGGTGCGTCGCGACGGTTGGTGGTCCTCCGCCTAGACACCACCCTCGGGGACCGCAGTTGCGGGCTGCTGCGTGTTGGCGGCCGAGCCACAGCACTCATTTCCCCGCAATCGCGAGGGTGGGCGGCGGCGCGGAGCCGGCGGGCGGAGCTGGAGTCGGAACTGGGGGGTCGGGTCGAGCCGGCCGCCACGAGTCAGCCGAACAGGGCGTCCAGGTACGAGCGCTTGGGGAGGCCCGCCGGGGCCGGCGGCGCGTGCATGCCGGGGGTGATGCGCGGCAATGGCTGGGTGTGCTGAGCGCGGGCAGCGTGCCAGTCGACCTCGCCTTCGACGAGGTCAGCCAGGCTTGTTCGCGGGAGAAACATCCCGTGGCAGCCCTCGCACTGTGCCACAGCGACGTTCATCCGCTGCTGCAGGGGCATGGGCTGCTGGCAGGACGGGCAGGTCATCGGCTCGACGTCGGCGGACACGGTGTCACCGTACCGAGTCGGCCATACTGGCGCCGTGCCCGTCCCGGACCACCGGCCGACGCCTTATCTCGACGCCCCACGACCGTTGGCGATGGCGCACCGCGGCGGGGCGTCGTACGGCTCGCACATCGGTATCGAGAACACGATGGCCGTGTTCCAGGTCGCGGTTGAGCAGGGCTGTGGCTACCTCGAGACCGACGTTCGCGCGACGCGCGACGGCGTGCCCGTGCTGGTTCACGACGAGACGCTGTACCGCCTGGCCGGCTCCCCGGCGGTGGTCGCGGACCTGACCTTTGCCGAGCTCAGCCGGTACCGGATCGGCGGACGCGAACCGGTGCCGGCGCTGGTGGAGGCGCTCGACGCGTTCCCCGACGTCCGACTCAACATCGACGTCAAGTGTGCCGCCGCCGCCGAGCCGACGGTGGCGGCGGTGCGCGCCGCGGGCGCCGAGGACCGGGTCTGTCTGGCGTCGTTCTCGGACCGGATCCTGCAGCAGGTCCGGCGGTTGGCCGGTCGCCGGGTCGCGACGTCGTGCAGTGCCACCGAGGTCGCCCTGCTGCGACTGGCACCGAGCCGCCGGCTGCGGTCGCTCGGATCCCGCCGTGGCGCAAGCAGCGTCCAGGTGCCACGGAGCAGCCGTGGTTTCACCGTCCTCACGCCGGGGTTCGTCGCGCGCGCCCACGCCCTCGCCCTGCAGGTGCACGTATGGACGGTCGACGACGAGGCGTCGATCCGGGCCCTGCTCGACCTCGGGGTCGACGGCCTGATCAGCGACCGGATCGACGTGTTGCTCGGCGTGCTCGCCGACCTCGTACCCGGCCGCGACGGCGCCGCGTGACCCTCGCGCCGGACGGCGAGGTCGAGGCCGAGCGGCGGGCGCAGCAGCGCGCCTGGTCATGGTACGACTGGGCCAACTCGGCCTATGTCACGACCGTCGGGGCAGTGCTCTTCGCGCCGTACCTCACCTCGGTCGCCGAGGTGTCGGCGTGCGGACGGGCCGGCACCGTCGACGACCCGTGCCGCACCGACCTGGACCTGCTCGGAGTGGCCGTCAGCCCCGGCTCGCTGGTCTTCTACGTGATCACCGCGACGACCATCCTGTCCGCGCTGGTGCTGCCGGTGGTCGGCGCCGTCGCCGACCGCAGCCCGTCCAAGCGCCGCCTGCTCGGGCGCTTCGCCTGGCTGGGAGCCGCCGCCGCCACGGCGATGTTCTTCGTCACCGGGGACGACTGGGTGCTGGGCGCCGCGTTGCTTGCCGTCGCCAACGTCGCGCTGGGCGCGAGCCTGGTGGTCTATGACGCGCTGCTGTGCGAGGTCGCCGCCCCGGACGAGCGCGACCGGGTCTCGTCGCGGGCGTGGGCGTTCGGCTACCTCGGTGGCGGCCTGCTGCTGGCGGTCAACCTCGCGCTGGTCACGTCGGCCGAGCAGCTGGGCCTGTCCACCACGGTGGCCGTGCGGATCTGCCTGGCCACCGCGGGGCTGTGGTGGGCCGCGTTCACGGTCATTCCCTACCTGCGTCTCACCGACCGCCCGCCGGCCGCGTTGCCGACCGGCGCGCCGCGAACCGGTTCGCTGACCCGTGGCAGCTTCGCTCAGCTGGCCACCACCTTGCGCGAGTCGAGGCAGTATCCGATGACGCTCACCTTCCTGGTGGCGTACCTGTTCTACAACGACGGCATCCAGACCGTGATCGTCTCCGCGAGCGTGTACGGCGACAAGCAGCTCGGGTTCTCCCAGTCGGTGCTGATCGCGACCATCCTGCTGGTGCAGTTCGTCGCGTTCGGGGGCGCGTTGCTGTTCGGCCGGGTCGCCGCGCGGCTCGGGAGCCGGCGCACGATCATGGCCGGGCTGGTCGTGTGGATGGGTGTCGTCACCGTCGGTTTCGTGCTGCCCGCCGGACAGGTGGTGCCGTTCCTGGCGCTTGCGGCGGCGATCGGCATCGTCCTGGGCGGCACCCAGGCGCTGTCGCGCTCGCTGTTCAGCCAGCTGGTCCCCCGCGGTCGTGAGGCGGAGTACTTCAGCCTCTATCAGGCGTGCGAACGCGGCACCAGCTGGCTCGGCACCCTGGTGTTCGGTCTGGTGCACCAGGTGACTGGCTCGTACCGGCCCGCGATCCTTGCCCTGATCGTCTTCTTCGTGATCGGCCTCGTGCTGCTGGCCCGGGTCGACGCCCGCAGGGGCATTGCCGAGGCGGGGAACCGGCACCCACAGCTCGTCTGAGGCCGCTGCCGAGCCGGGGCGGGAATCTCCCTCCCCACCCGTTCGTTGAACAATCCACGGGCCGGCCAGTGTCGAATCGCTGATGACAGGCCAGTCGACATTCTGGAGGCAAACCCATGTCCGACCGCGCACTTCGCGGCAGCCGCCTGGGCACACAGAGCTTCGAGGACGAGCGCGGGGTGGAGATGGCTCCCCGCCAACAGGTGATGTATGTCACCGAGACCGGCCATGAGTTCGAGGTCACCATGTCCACCGAGGCGGAGGTCCCCGTCTACTGGGAGTCACCGCAGACCGGTGACGTCGGGCGGCGCGCCGGTTTCGCGGAGCCGGAGGGCAAGAAGGACAAGCCCGCCCGGACACACTGGGACATGTTGCGTGAGCGGCGGTCGCTGCCGGAGCTCGAGGACATCCTGACCGAGCGGCTGGAGCTGCTCCGGGCCGGTCAGATCGGCCCGGCTCACCTGCACCGTGCGACCCGCAGCCGTTCGGGTCGGCGCTCTGCCTCTGCCTGACTCCACCGGGGTGCGCCCCTCAGGAGGTGTTGGTGGGTCTGGCCGCCCGTCCGCGGCGGCTCACTCGTCGACCGGCCGGTGACCGACCAACCGGGTCCGGTTCGTACGCCTCCAGATCAGCCAGCCGACCAACCGGCGCACCGCTGGCCGGGTGATGGGCAGCACGCAGCAGAAGCCGGCCACATCGGTGACGAAGCCCGGGGTCAGCAGCAGCGTGCCGCCGACCAGCACGAGGGCCGCGTCCAGCAGCTGCAGGTCCGGCATCCGGTGCGCCGCCACCGTGGTGCGCAACGCGTCCCAGGCGCGCCGGCCCTCCCGAGTCACCAGCCAGCCGCCGAGCAGGCTCTCGGCAACCAGCAGCCCGACCGTCCAGGGCACGCCGATCCGCTGACCTACCTGGATGATCACAGCGATCTCGATCACCGGAACGACCAGGAACGCGACCACCAACCAGCGCAGCACGCTCAGCCTCCTCGCTCGGGGCTTGCTGGTCTGGACCCGAGGCGGTGTCGGACCGCGCCCGCCCGGTACGCCAGCGCCCAACCGGTCACCCGCCACAACGCCTCCCGGACGATGGACCCGCTCATCTTGGAGTACCCGCGTTCGCGTTCGACGAACACGATCGGCACCTCGACCACGGTGAGCCCCGCCCCGATTGTGCGGCGGATCACGTCCACCTGGAAGCAGTAGCCCGCGGACGCGACATCGGCGATGTCGATGCGCTCCAGGGTGCCACGCCGGATCGCCCGAAACCCGCCGGTCGCATCGTGGACCGGCAGCCCCAGCGCGAGCCGCACGTAGGCGTTGCCCCCGCGGGAGAGGAGCGCGCGGCGTAACGGCCAGTTGCGCACCGCGCCGCCCGGCACCCACCGTGAGCCGAGGGACAGATCAGCGCCCCCGTCGAGTCCTGCGACCACGGCGGGCAGCTGGTCGGGCCGGTGCGAGCCGTCAGCGTCCAACTGGCAGAACACCGCGTACCCCCGCCGCAGGCCCCAGCGGAAGCCTGCACGGTAGGCGGCGCCCAGACCCTCTTTGGCTCGGCGGTGCAGGACGTGGACCTGCGGGTCGGCGTCCGCCAGCTCGTCGGCGAGCGCCCCCGTGCCGTCAGGAGACGCGTCGTCGGTCACCAGGACGTCGGCTGCGGGCAGCGCGGCGCGCACGCCGCGGACTGCATCCTCGACGTTGGCCACCTCGTCGTAGGTCGGGATGACGACCAGGATGCCACCCAGTGGGCCGGCCGGCTCGCCGTCGACGCCGCTCACCGGCCGCCGGCAGCGGCTGCCACCGGCGCCGCCGCGTCGACCGGCTCGTCTGCGCTCGACCGGGCTCGTCGTCCGGCGCGTACGGCCAGTGCGACGGCGACGACGGCGACCAAGGACAGGCCCAGCTCGAGCGGGCCGCCCAGCCGCACGGCCCAGGTGAGGCCGGTGGCCCGGCGGACGGTCGCGGTGAGCACGGTCGGGTCGGACGAGCTGGTGCGCTCGAGCACGCTGCCGTCAGCGCCCACGAAGCCGCTGATGCCGTTGGTCGACGCGACCACGAGGTCGCGGCCCGACTCGAGCGCCCGCAATCGCGAGATCGCCCACTGCTGGTCGGGCTGGCCGGTGCCGAGGTAGGTCGCGTTGTTGGTCTGCACCACCAAGAGCTCGGCCCCGGCGCGCACGCTGGGCGCCGTCACGCCCTCGAAGGCCACGTCATAACACATGGCGTCGCCGACCACGACAGGTCCGAGGTCGAGCACCCCCGGCTCGTCGCCCGCCTCGAAGTCGCGTGGGATCTCGTCCAGCCGGGAGATCAGCGGCGACAACGTGTCACGCATCGGGATGTACTCGCCGAAGGGCACGAGGTGCCGCTTCACGTACGTCTCCCCCGGCCCGGACCCGGGCGTCCACACGATCCCGACGTTGCGCAGGTGCTCGTCGTCGGAGCCGGCCGTGAGCGCGCCCACGAGCAGCGGCACGCCCAGCGCGTCGACCGAGCGGGTGATGGCGGCATACGTGTCCGGGTCGGACATCGGGTCGATGTCCGTCGAGTTCTCGGGCCAGATGGCCGCGTCGACGGGCTCGGCCGCCCCAGCGCGTACCTGCTCGGCATAGGCGACCGTGGCCCGAGCATGGTTGTCGACGACCTCGCGCTGTTCGGCGAGCCCGTCCGCACCCGTGCCTGGAACTCCGCCCTGGACCGCCGCGACGTCGACGGTGCCGACCGCGCCCGCCACACCTACCGGGACGAGCGGCCCGAGGGCCACCAGGGCGACGACCCCTGCCGCGCCCAGCGCCGCGGGGCGGGGGGTCGTACGCACGCGCAGCAGCGCCCACCACAGCACCGCGGCCACCAGCACCACGAGGCCACTGAGCGCGGGCACACCCACCCAGCGCACGTATCCGGCGACCGGGGTGTCGATGGTGGCGAACGCGAGCCGCCCCCAGGGGAATCCGGTGAAGGGGACGTGGCTGCGGGCGAGCTCCAGCAACACCCAGGTCGCGGGCACCGCGACCGGCCACCAAGCCAGGCGCTGCAGGTGCGCTGTCGCCCAGCCGAAGCCGGCAAAGAACGCGGCCTCGAGGACGCTGAGGGCAACCCAGGCGTCGGGGCCGATCACCCGTACCCAGGCCAGCATGACCAGCATCTGGGCCAGCCCGAAGCCGAAGCCGAGCAACGCCGCACGGCGGGGACGCTGCCCCCAGCAGGTGGCCAGCAGGCCCACCAGGGCCGGCACGAGCAGCGGCCACCAGCCGTACGGGGGGAAGGCGACCGCCACGCTAGCCCCGCACGCAGCGGCGGCGACGAGTCGAGCGGTCAGCAGCATGCGACCCAGTGTCCCAGGTGGGAGGGCAAGCAAAGAGCCCAGCGGCCTTCGGACCGATCGCGGTCCCACTGGAGGCGAGACACGGGACCGTTGTCTACTGGTCGCTGGGCTCCTTACGTTCGCCGCCGCTCCGTTTCAGGACACGCGCGACGACTCGCCAGCGGGGCGTGATCGCGGCGTCGGACCCGCTCCGCACGGCATGTCGTCGGCGCTTCCGACCGGGGGTCTAGCGGGCGGACGCCGTGACTCTGCCGACCGAGGCAGACGCCTGTCAACAGTCCGCTGACCTGCGCCTTCGCCATGTCAGCGCAGGTCAGATCACCTGCCGTCCAGTCAGGATTCGCCGGGAGTTTGCGCTGATATCGGCGTGTCGGGCGGCGACACGCCGAGCATGGCTGCTAGTCGACGGGCGAGCGGTCGGGGACGACCACCGTGCCCGTCGCCGTCGTGACCAGCAGCGGTTCGGCCAGCAGCTCGGCGGCTGAGTCCGACTGGTCCGCGCGGCCCCGACAGACCACCCGGGCCACCAGGGCGAGCTCGCGGCTGCGGCGCCCCACCCGGGTCACCGTCGCCTCGACCTCGATGACGTCACCAGCGTGGACGGGCGCCACGAACTGCACGTCGGAGTACGAAGCGAACAACCCCTCGTCACCATCGGTGCGGACGCACACCTCCGTGGCGACGTCGCCGAACAGCCCCAACACGTAGGCGCCGTCGACCAGGTGCCCGGCGTAGTGCGCGTGGCTGTAGGGCACGTACCGACGGTGCACGACCGCCAGGCCGGTGCGGGGCTCCTCGTACACGCCGTCTCGCGCGCTCACGCGGCCTGCCCCCCGGTCACGAGCGCGTGCACGAGAAAGCTTGCCACCTCGCCGGGTGTGGTGCCCCGCCCGAACACCCGGTCGACGCCGAGCTCGGCGGCCATCTGCTCGTCGAAGCGAGGACCGCCGACCACCAGCACCGGTCGTTGCTCGGCAGGGTAGGCCTCGCGGAATGCCGCCGACATCTCCTTGGCGCCCAGGACATGGGCGTCGCGCTGGGTGACGACCTGCGAGACCAGCACCGCGTCGGCACGCGCCTCCCGCGCAGATTCCACCAGCTGTGGTACGGACACCTGTGCCCCGAGGTTGACCACCTTGATCTCACGGTAGTACTCCAGCCCCTTGTCACCGGCGAACCCCTTGATGTTGAGGATCGCGTCGATGCCGACGGTGTGGGCGTCGGTGCCGATGCAGCCACCGATCACAATCAGCCGCCGGCGCAGTCCCTTGCGGATCGCCAGGTTGGCCTCCCTGGGCGACAGCAGCGGGTAGTCGCGCTCGATCACGACCACTTGGCCGGTGTCGACCAGGTGCTGCACCCGCCCATAGACGACGAAGAACGTGAAGTCCGGGCCCATCGCCTTGGCGTGCACCACCATCGCCGGGTCGAGGCCCATCTTGCCCGCCAGCTGCAGCGCGGAGCCCTCGGCGAGCTTGCCGTGCGGGACCGGCAGCGTGAAAGACAGCTGCACCATGCCGTCGCCCGTGGTGTCGCCGTAGGGGCGCACGATCTGCGCCGGCGCGGGCGTCGGGGCGGTCATGGCGCACCGTCGAGCAGATCGCGGGCCGGGTTGACGTAACCGGGTGCGAGGCGAACGACGCCGTCCAGCCCGCGACCACCGTCGGCCGGGCGGCGCATCAGCCCGAACGTGCCGTCCGCGATGGCGGCGAGCAGTCCCGCCCCGAAGTCCGGCTCAGCGTGGTCGAGGATCCGCTCGAGCAGGTCGATGCTCTCGGCGAGCACCCGCCGGGCCCGCCGGGCGATCAGCCCGTCGGGGGCGGGGTGGAAGTCCTCGGCGAGGCCGCCCGCGGCGTTGCGTACGTAGCGCACGTTCTGCAGGGCAAGATCGCGGTCTGACAGCCATGGCGTGACGACGGCCTCGGTCATCATGCCGACCAGGAGGATGCCTTGGCCGGTGAGCATGCCCGCGAGATTGAAGAACCCGTCGAGCAGGTAGCCGCGGAACACGTCGCCGCTCATGTGCCGGGTGGGCGGCATCCACTTCAGGGGTGCCTTCGGGAACAGCTGGCGGGCAAGGAGAGCGTGCGCCAACTCCAGCCGGAAGCTGTCCGGCACGTCCGGGTCGATCTCGAACGCATGCCCCAGACCGAGCTGCCAGTCGGCGAGACCCGCCTCCTTGGCGAAGCACTCGTTGAGCAGCTGGCTCACGGTCACGGTGTGCGCCGCATCGACCGCGTCTGCGGTCGTGAGGTAGTTGTCCTCGCCGGTGTTGATGATGATGCCTGCCCGGGCGTGGACCTGCCGGCTGAAGCGCTGGTCGACGAACGTGCGCACCGGGTTGATGTCGCGGAAGAGGATCCCGTACATCGAGTCGTTGAGCATCATGTCCAGCCGCTCGAGCCCCGCCAGCGTCGCGATCTCGGGCATGCACAGGCCAGACGCGTAGTTGGTGAGCCGTACGTATCGGCCGAGCTCCTTGCTCGACTCGTCGAGCGCAGCCCGCATCAGTCGGAAGTTCTCCTGGGTCGCATACGTGCCGGCATACCCCTCGCGGGTGGGACCCTCGGGCACGAAGTCGAGCAACGACTGACCCGTCGACCGGATCACGGCGATGACGTCGGCGCCGGCGCGGGCCGCCTGCTGAGCCTGTGGCATGTCCTCGTAGATGTCGCCGGTCGCGACGATCAGATAGACCCACGGCGTCTGCTCCGGGTCGCCCCAGCGCTTGACCAGCCGCTCACGCTCGCGGCGGCGGGCGTCGATGCGGCGCAGCCCCACCCCGACCGCCTTGTCTGCGGCCGCCGCGGCCCGGGTGGCGTCGCGCCCCTCGGGCAGCCGGAACCGTACGGATCCGACCGAGGCCTTGCCGGCCAGCTCAGCGAGGTCGCCCGCTTCGCCGCGCAGCAACGCGTCCCACACCGGCAGGCAGACCCCGTGCTCGAGGCCGACGTCGCCGCGCACGGTGTCGAGCAGCCGGTTGGCCCACGGGGTGCCGTCGGGGTCGGCACCGCCGAGCCCGGCCATCCGCAGGGTCGCTCGCTCGACCGACACCGTCGTGTGCTGCTTGGCCATCCGGACGACGGGGCGGCCGACCTTGCGTGCCAGCGACCGGGCCCGCCGGATCGTCGCGGGGTCCAGGTCGAGAACCGGCGTGGAGCGGGCAGGCATGGACCGCAGGCTAGCAGTCGGCCGGTGTTGTTCCGGCGCGAAGCGTCTTCTGCCGCAGGAAATCCCGCGCCTAACGGCTCTGGCCGCAGGTCATCCGTCCTCCTGCGGCCGCGCAACGGATTTGGTCTTCCTTGCGGGCGCGCAACGGATGTCGTGCCCTTGCGGGGGTCAGCACCCCCTGACAGGCACGGCTTAGCGTCGGCGATGCGGTGAGGAGCCGAAGGCGACCCGGCCCCGCACCACCGTGCGCAGGCAGCGCGGGCGGGCGGCTCCGGGCGACAGGTCGGGAAGGCCGTCGACAAGCTCGGCGCAGTCCCAGACCGCGAACGTGGCCGGTCCGCCGGGTGCGAGCACGCCGGCCAGGTCGTCGACGTCGACTGGGCCGGCGGCCTCCCACCCACCACGGGTGTGGGCGCCGAAGGCGGCGCGAGGGGACAGCCGCTGGCTCGGTGCGTGGTGGTGGACCGCGGCGGCGACGCCACCCCACGGGTCGAGCGGGGTGACAGGGCTGTCCGAGCCGAAGGCCAGCGGCGTGCCGGCGCGGACCAGGTCGGCCAGCGGGTTGCTCGCCCGGGCGCGGTTGACGCCCAGCCGTTCGGCGTACATGCCGTCGCCCCCACCCCAGGCAGCGTCGAAGGCGGGCTGCACCGACGCCGTGACGCCGTACGCGGCCAGCGTGGCGATCGCTTCGTCGTCGGGCATCTCGACATGCTCGAACCGGTGCCTGGCGGCGCGGAGAACGTCCGCGCCGACATCGGCTGCCGCTGCCCGCAGGCCTGACAGGACCACGTCGAGCGCCCGGTCCCCGATGACGTGGAACCCGCCCTGGAGGCCGGCCCGGGTGCACGCGACGAGGTGGTCGCGGACCTGCTCGGCGGTGAGGTAGGCGTGCCCGGACGTGTCCGCGTCGGCGTAGGGCTCCCGCATCGCAGCCGTACGCGAGCCGACCGACCCGTCGGCGCACAGGTCGCCTGCGAGCCCGGCGAGCGTCCCGACCGGCAAGTCGAGATCTGCCAGCAGGTCGGCGACCTCGTCTGTGTCGGCCACGAGCGCCCCGCGGTAACCCACCACGTCGGGGAGGACGACCCGGCTGGGGTCGCGCTCGGTGTCGCGGACCAGCGCCAACAGCTCGGGCAGGTCGGCGATCGGTGCGATGTGCGGGGCGGACATCTCGTGCACGCACCCGATGCCCGCCGCCGACGCGGCCGCGAGCGCGGACCCCTGCAGCCGGCGGCGGTCGGCGGCCCCCAGCTGTTCGCGGGTGAGCGCCCGGGCGGCATGGTGGGCGTCTCGCTCGATCCGGCCGTCGTCGCTCCAGCCGGGCAACGCGAGCAGGTCGAAGCGCTCGGCCAGCGCCGTCGACACCACTGCCGAGTGCACGTCGACCCGCGCCAGGT
>JACCWP010000225.1 GCA_013697585.1 Nocardioidaceae bacterium | reverse complement strand
GCGCCGGGCTCGGCGCCCAGGAACAGCGACGGCTCGGTCAGCTCCAGCTCGAGCAGCAGCGGCGTGCCATCGTCGCCGGGGACCAGGTCGACGCGGGCGTAGAGCAAGTTGCCGCGCGCCGCCGTGCCGCCCACCGCGTCCAGCACCTGCTCGGCGGCCGCGCGCTGCCGCGCCGTTGCTCGCTGCGGCGTGATGTCCTCCGCGGCGAACAGCGCACTCGTCGCATCGGTCCCAGCCCCGAGCAGCGCGCTCTTGCGGAAGGCGTGGCTGAACGCCCCGGCCACGAAGACGATTCCCGTCTCGCCGAGCGCGTCGACCTGAGCCATGTACGGCTGCACCATCACCGACCGTCCGGTGGCCAGGAGCTCGTCGACGTGCGCCGTCGCCGCGCCGGGATCGTCGTGCCGCCTCGTGTCGCGCGCCCCGGCGCTGATGGTCGGCTTGACCACGACCGCGCCGTCGGGGGTGGGCGGTGTGTCACCGGGCTCGTACCAGCTGGTCGGCACCACCGGCACGCCGGCCGAGGCGAGGTCGGCGAGGTAGCGCTTGTCGGTGTTCCAGGCAATGACCTCCGCCGGATTGGCCAGCCGCGGCACCGAGTCTGCCCAGGCCAGGAACGCGTCGTGGCGGCGGGCGTAGTCCCAGGTCGAGCGCACCACCACGAGGTCCGGCGCCGACCAGTCGACGCTGGGGTCGTCCCAGACCCCGAAGCCCACCTCGACTCCGAGCGCGCGCATCGCGGCGGCCCCGAGCCGCTCGTCATCGTCCCCGTCCGGCACCTCCGCGCACGTGGCCAGCAGGACAGAGACGGCGACGTCAGTCATTGCCAAGCGGCTCGTGCCTCCGCCCAACCTGTGATCGGAAAGCGTTTCACGCGCCCCTCGCCCTTCGCGCCTTGATCTCCTCCACCCGGCCACCCAGCACGACCGCTAGCACCCACAGGCCGCCGAACAGCACACCAACGACGAACATCGCCGCGGTCCAGAAGCCCAGGGCGAGCACGCCGGCCTGCACCAGCCAGCCGAGCACGTACGCCCAGCGGTGCCGCAGCAGACCGGCGGTGACCACCGCCAAAGCGGCCAGCCCGAGACCGGCGGCGAACGCGGGCGCTCGGTCGACGTCGGACACCCCGATCAGCACCGGCACCGCCAGCGCGATCACCACAGCCTCGAACGCCAGGACGGCGGCACACATCGCCCGCACGGCGATCAGTCCCGCACCCCGAGCAGGCTGCGAGCCTCGCCGACGGTCACGACCGAGCCGGTGACCAGCACCCCACCCGAGCCGAAGGCGTCGCTGGCCTGCTCGGCCAGCCCGGTGGCGCGGTCGAGCGCGTCGTCGAGCCGCGCGGCGACGTGGACCCGGTCAGGCCCGAAGACGTCCTCGGCCAGCTCGGCCAGCGCCTCCGCAGGCAGCGCCCGGGACGTGGAGTTCTGCGTCACCACGACCTCGGCGAAGACGGGTTCGAAGGCCGCCAGCAGCCCGGCTGCGTCCTTGTCGCCCATCACGCCGACCACGCCGACCAGCGGGCTGAAACTGAAAGCCTCCTGCACCGCGGCGGCAGTCGCCTCCGCGCCGTGCGGGTTGTGCGCCCCGTCCAGGACGATGGCGGGGCTGCGCCGAACCACCTCGAGCCGACCCGGCGACGTCACTGCCGCCAACGCCTCGCGCACCGCGTCAGGGTCGAGCTCGTTGCCTCCCAGGAACGCCTCGACCGCGGCGACCGCGGCTGCCGCGTTGTGCGCCTGGTGGGCACCGTGCAGCGGCAGGAAGATCTCGTCGTACTCGCGGACGAGGCCGCGCAGCGTCACCGCCTGACCGCCCACCCCTGGCAGGCGGTGCCCGACGCCGAACTCGACGCCCTCACGGGCCACGGTCGCGCCCACCTCAGCGACCCGGCGCAGCAGCACCTCGACAACCTCGGGACGCTGCTGCGCGAGCACGGCCATCGCACCGGGCTTGATGACCCCGGCCTTCTCGGTGGCGATGCTCTCGATGTGGTCGCCGAGGTAGGCGCCGTGGTCGAGCGCGACCGGGGTGACGACCGCTACCTGCCCGTGCGCGACGTTGGTGGCATCCCACGCGCCGCCCATGCCGACCTCGACCACTGCCACGTCGACCGGCGCGTCGGCAAAGGCGGCGTAGGCCATCCCGGTCGCGATCTCGAAGAACGACATCGGGTGCGGGCCCGAGCGATCGACGACCTCGACGTACGGGGCGACGTCCGCGAAGGCACGGACGAACTGCGCCGATGTGAGCGGTTCGCCATCGAGGCTGATCCGCTCGGTCATCGACTGCAGGTGCGGGCTGGTGTATCGACCCGTACGCAGCCCGGCGACCCGCAGCAGCGCATCGATCATGCGGCTGGTCGACGTCTTGCCGTTGGTGCCGGTCAGGTGGATGACCGCGTAGCCGTGCTGGGGGTCGCCGAGCAGGTCACACAAAGCCCCGATGCGGGCGAGCGACGGCTCGAGGCGTGTCTCCGGCCAGCGGCCCAGCAGGGCTCGCTCGACCTCGCGATACGACGGGTCCACGGCCACCTCTCCATCGTGCCAGCCCTCCGTACGTGGTCCGCCGCGCCGCCAGTACGCCACGAGCCGCACGACGTCCCGGACGAGACAGTGCGGCAGGCTCGTAGACTGCCTGCGTGGATGCCGGCCACCGACGCGAACGAGTACCCAGGCGCCGTTGAGCGCCGCCCCCGCGACCCGCCCTGCCCGGCCGCCGTCCCCATCCCCTGGACGCCACGGCCCCACCCCACGAAGGTGATCGCC
>JACCWP010000070.1 GCA_013697585.1 Nocardioidaceae bacterium | reverse complement strand
ACCTCGAGCAGCGCTTCGTCGACCTCGACGCTGTCCCCCGGCTGCTTGAGCCAGCGGGTCACCGTGCCCTCGGTGACACTTTCGCCCAGTGCTGGCAGCGTGACCGAGGTGCCCTCACCCGATGCCTGCTTCGTCCCAGCGGCGGGCGGTTCCTGCGACTCGTCGTCGGACTGCGGCTCGTCGTCGGACTGCGAGTCGTCGTCGGACCGCGCGTCGTCGTCGGACGGCGACTCGTCGGTGTCCTGCGACCCGGCCGTCGACGAGCCGTCCGAGACCTGCTCGTCGGCAGACGCCTGCTCCTCGGGCGCCTCCTGCTCGGCCGGCTCCTGCTCGGCCAGCTCCTCGCCGGAGTCGCCATCGGAGTCGCTTGATGCCTCGTCCGACCCGTCACTGGACTCTTCGTCCGAGTCCGCACCCGATTCGGAGGCGTCGCCGATGGTGGCCAGCTCGGCGCCGACCTCGACGGTCTCGTCCTCGTTGACCTTGATCTCCAGCAAGGTGCCGGCCACGGGGGAGGGGATCTCGGTGTCGACCTTGTCGGTCGACACCTCGAGCAGCGCTTCGTCGACCTCGACGCTGTCCCCCGGCTGCTTGAGCCAGCGGGTCACCGTGCCCTCGGTCACGCTCTCGCCGAGCGCCGGAAGCTTGACGGGGGTCGCCATGGTGTGGCCTGCCTTGTCGTCGATACCGGATCGGGTCAGCGCTCACGCATGCGCGTGCAGTGGCTTGCCGGCGAGCGCGAGCGAGGCTTCGCCGAGCGACTCGGTCTGGGTCGGGTGGGCGTGCACGAACTGCGCGACATCGTCGGGGAAGGCTTCCCAGTTGACCGTCAGCGAGGCCTCGCCCACCTGCTCACCCATCCGGTCACCGATCATGTGGACCCCGACGATCGGGCCGTCCTTCTCCCGCACCAGCTTGACCAGCCCCTGGGTCTTGAGGATCTGGCTCCTGCCGTTGCCCCCCAGGTTGTACTCGTAGGTCTCGATCTCGCCGTACTTCTCCTTGGCCTGCGGCTCGGTCAGCCCGACCGAGGCAACCTCAGGGCTGCAGTAGGTCACGCGCGGGATGCCTGAGTCGACGACCGGCATGGGCCGCAGTCCGGCGATCTCCTCGGCCACGAAGATGCCGTGCGCAAACCCGCGGTGCGCCAGCTGCAACCCGGGCACCAGGTCCCCGACCGCGAAGACGCCATCGACGGTGGTACGCAGCCGATCATCGGTGGGCACCCACCCCCGGTCGGTGGTGACCCCCTGATCCTCGAACCCGAGGCCCTCCGAGCGCGGCCCCCGGCCGACCGCCACCAGCACGATGTCGGCGTCGAGGGTGTCACCCCCCTCGAGCGTCACGGTGACGCCGTCGTCGTGCTGTACGACCGACTCGAACTTCGCCCCGGTCCGTACGTTGATCTTGCGCCGCTTGAACGCCCGCTCCAGCTGCTTGGACAGCACCTCGTCCTCGGCGGGGACCAGCCGAGACAGCGCTTCGACGATGGTCACGTCCACGCCGAAGCTCTTCCACACCGAGCCGAACTCCACCCCGATCACCGAACCGCCGATCACGACCGCGCTGGAGGGAACGTCGTCCAGCAGCAGCGCCTGGTCGCTGGTCATCACCCGACCACCGATTTCGAGGCCGGGCAACGTACGAGGATAGGAACCGGTCGCCAGGACGACATGCTTGCCGGTCAGGCGACGGCCGTCGACCTCGACGGTGTCTGCCGCGACCAGCCGGCCGGTGCCCTCGACGAGCTCGATCTTTGCGGCGGAGAACAGTCCCTGCAGACCCTTGTAGAGCCGGCCGACCACGCCGTCCTTGTAGCTGTTCACCGCTGACATGTCGATGCCGTCGAGCGAGGCCTTGACGCCGACCGAGCTGCTGTCACGCACGTGGTCGGCCACCTCGGCCGAGTGCAGCAGAGCCTTGGTCGGGATGCAACCGTTGTGCAGGCAGGTGCCGCCGAGCTTGCCCCTCTCGACGACCACGACTCGCAGGCCGAGCTGCTGGGCGCGCAGGGCGCAGGCATAACCGCCGCTGCCACCGCCGAGGATCACCACGTCGTGCTCGGCGCTGCTCTCGGGGCTGTCTGCCACCGTTGCCTCCCAGGTGCTGGACCGGAACCGCCGTGGCGGGCGCCGGGAACTCTGCGTGCGCGGCCCGCGTCATCCTTGCACCTGCGCCGGGCCGCGACGAACGCAGGCTCGTGGGGCACCCGGGCTGCCACAATGGCGGCGACCGGCCCTCAGCCGGCAGCTGCGTGATGAAGGGAGCCCGGATGGGGTGGTTGCGACGCCGTCGGCGCGATCGCGCCGCGGGTCATGGCGCCCCGGCGACCATGGACCGGGAAGCTGAGTCGGTGGACCGCAAGCACCTCGAAGGCTTCGTCCGCAGTCGACAGGGGGTCGAGGGTTTCATCGAGCCGCGCACCACCGTCACCGAGACCACCGTGCTGCTGGTCGCGATCGACGGCGAGTGGACCCGGCGCCGGGTGCCGTCGGCGAAGTGGGCACACGACTGGGCCAACAAGCTCGGCGTACCGACCTATGACGCCGCCGTCGTGGGCGTGCCTCAGCGCATGCGCGAGTGGAACCGTCGCCAGAAGAAATAGCCCGCGAACTAGATCCGCTGGGAGCTCTCACCGTCGGCCGGGGCTGTGGCCCAGGTGCGCGGTGCCAAGTCGCGGGGGCGGTCAGCCCGGGGACAGCGCCCCGTCGGCGGCCTCCTGTGCGAGCCGCACCAGGGTGCGTACGGCGGCGCCGGTCCCGCCCTTTGGCGTGTAGCCGTGCGCTTCGTGGTCGTTGAACGCCGGCCCCGCGATGTCGATGTGCACCCAGCGCCTGTCCTTGACGAACTCGCGCAGGAAGGCGGCGGCGAACAGCGTGCCGCCATAGGGCTCCGGGTTGTGCTGGCGCAGGTCAGCCAGCTGTGAGCTGGTCACCTTGGTCTTCATCTCCTCCGGGATCGGCAGCGACCACATCGGCTCACCGGCGCGGCCAGCGATCTCGGGGAGCCGGGCGTGCAGCCGCTCGTCGTTGGAGAGCACACCGGCGGTCCTGGTGCCGAGCGCGACCACGCAGGCACCGGTCAGCGTGGCAACGTCGACGATGACGTCGGCGTCGGTCTCGGTCGCCATGTCCAACGCATCGGCCAACACCAGTCGGCCCTCGGCGTCGGTGTTGTGCACCTCGACCGTGGCCCCGCTGCGCATCGTGAGCACGTCGCCCGGACGGGTGGCGGTGCCGCTCGGCATGTTCTCGGCCAGCGGCGCGTAGGCACTCACCTTGACGGGCAGGCCAAGCTCGGCGATCGCGTACGTCGCGGCGACCACGGCTGCCGCGCCGCTCATGTCGCACTTCATCGTCATCATCCCCGGGCCTGTCTTGAGTGACAGGCCCCCGGAGTCGAACGTGATGCCCTTGCCGACCAGCGCCAGGTGCGCTTTCGGGCGGCGAGGGGAGTACTCCAGGCCGACCAGCCGGGGAGGATTGTCCGAGCCCCGTCCCACGCCCAGGATCCCGCCGCAGCCCTGCTTGGCCAGGGTCTTGTCGTCGAGCACGCGCACCGCGACCTTGGCGTCGGACTTGTGGTCGGTGATCGCAGCGGCGAACAGCTGGGGAGTCAGGTCGCAGGACGGCGTGTTGACCCAGTCGCGGGCCAGGTTGACCGCCCGGGCGACCGTCTCGGCGGTCGTGACCGCGGCCTTCACGTCCTTGTGCCGGGCGTCCTCGGTGACCAGCACGACGTCGCCGGGTCGGTCGACCGCGGGGTCGGCGCGGTAGCGGTCGAACGCGTACAGCCCGAGCAGCGCACCCTCGCCGACGGCTCGTACGTCGGCGGCTCCGTCGGTGGGCAGAGCCAGCGCCACGGACACCGCGTTGGTGACCGCTTTGACGCCGATGGCGGCGGCGCGACGCAGCGACTCGTGGTCGAGCGAGCCCTCGTCGCCCAAGCCCACCACCACCACGACAGGGCTCCGGATCACGTGCGCCGACGGCAGGCTCGCCACCTGGCCCGGCTTGGCCTCGAACCCCAGGCTGGCCAGCATCGGGACGAAGCCGCGGCCGAAGGCGTCCTGGACGGATCGGCCCGGTCCGGCGGCGGCCAGCCGCTTCATGGTGTTGGTGACACCGATCACCACCGCGTCCGTACGGATGGTGGTGGGCTTGGCCGAGCGCACGGAAAGAGAGGTCACGGGAGGTGAGCCTAATCGGGCGGAGCATCGCAGCCGCTAGGTTGCCCCGATGGGTCCCGAGTCTGCGCGGCACTCACCGCTGCACGACCGCCACGTCGCCCTGGGCGCGAAGATGGCTGTCTTCGGTGGCTGGGAGATGCCATTGGAGTACCCAGGTGGTGGAGTGCTCAAGGAGCACACCGCCGTGCGTGAGGCCGTCGGAGTCTTCGACGTCAGCCACCTCGGGACGTTGCGCGTGCGCGGTCCCGCCGCCGCAGCGCATGTCGACGCGTGCCTCACGAATGCTCTCGACCGGATCGGTTCCGGGCAGGCTCAGTACACCTTGGCGTGCGACGACGCGACGGGTGGTGTGGTCGACGACCTGATCGCCTACCGGATCAGCGACTCAGACCTGGTGCTCGTGCCCAACGCGGCCAACACCCACGAGCTGGCGGGCAGGCTGCGGGCCGACGCGCCGGACGGTGTCGAGGTCGTCGACCAGCAGCAGGCGATCCTCGCGGTGCAAGGTCCGCGCTCGGACGAGCTGCTCGCCGCCGCCGAGCTCCCGGCCGGCCACCCCTACCTGTCGTTCGCCTCGGCGACGCTGAGCGCGTCGTCGGACGACGTGCCGCTGGTCGTCTGCCGCACCGGATACACCGGTGAGCGCGGCTACGAGGTCATGACGCCCGCCGACACTGCGGAGCGGGTCTGGGAGGCGCTGCTTCGGGCCGGGGCGCCGCTCGGTGTGCGGCCGTGCGGCCTCGGCGCTCGCGACACGCTGCGCACCGAGATGGGATACCCGCTGCATGGGCAGGACATCGGCCCGGACGTCACCCCCGTCCAGGCGAGACTGGGATGGGCGGTCGGCTGGGACAAGCCCCGATTCTGGGGGCGGGACGTCCTGAGCGCCGAACGCGCCGAGGGGCCGAGCCGGGTGCGGCGCGGGCTGGTGGCCGCGGGCCGAGGCATCCCTCGACCGCACATGACCGTGTCGCGCGGCGGCCACGCCGTGGGTGCGGTGACGTCTGGAACGTTCTCGCCGACGCTGCGCAGCGGAGTGGGTCTGGCCCTGCTCGCTCCGGATGTGCGTGATGGCGACGAGGTGCACGTCGAGGTACGCGGCCGCGAGGAGGCCTTCGTGGTCACGAAGCCCCCGTTCGTGGCCACCGACGTGCGCGGCTGAGCGCCGCCCAGGCTGCGTACGCTGACGGGCATGGCGTGGACCTGGCGGTTGGAGGACGACGTGGGCTCCGAGGTGTCGGCCGACGACGGCTCACCGTCGTTCCCCAGCCAGTCCGACGCCGAGAGCTGGCTCGGCGAGCAGTGGCCAGAGCTGCTCGAGGCCGGCGTCACCCAGGTCGTGCTGCAGGAGGGGGACCGCAGGGTCTACGGCCCGATGGGCCTGCGCACCCCGGGGTCCTGAGACCCCGCGCACCAACCGGATGTCGTGCCATCGTGGTGGTCACGACCCCCGCAACGGCACGACATCGGTCGGCGACCGGCTCAGTGTCGCCGCGGCTCGGGCAGCGGTTGTCCGCGGGCGACCCTGGGCTTGGGCAGCCGCAGCCGCCGCAGCTGGGTGCTGCGCAGCACGGCGTACGCGAGCGCGCCCTTGGTCTCGTCCTTGGCGAACCGCCGGGCCAGCTCGCGCCGGGTACGGAAGCCCAGCCAGATCGTGTCGACGGTCGTCCCCGTGATCGTGAACAGCCACACCGTGACCTGCAGGCCGATCAGCCGTGGCACGAAGCTCAGGAGCAAGATCACGACCAGCAACGGCAGCAGGAACTCCGCCACGTTGAACCGGGCGTCGACCAGGTCGCGGACGAACGCCCGTACCGGGCCACGGTCCCGCGCGGGCAGGTGCCGCTCGTCGCCACCCGCCAGGGCCTGCCGCACCTTGGTGCGGTCGTCGGCCCGCCGCTGCCGCTCCCGGCGCGCCAGCTCCTTGCGGTTGCGGGTGGGCTTGAGTCGCTGCTTGCGCGCCTGCTCCGCTTGCCGTCGCGACGGTGTCGGGCGGCCTTTGCCCGCCGCGGCGGCCTCCTCGTCGAGCCTGAGCCTGGCCTGCTCGACCGTCTCTGCACCCGACTCGGAGGAGTTGCGGCGACGGAACACGAGCATCCTTCGACTAGGTGACTCGAGGCTTTGGTCGGGCAGCCGCGGTGGCGGCGAGAGCGGGTCGTGGTGGGCGTCAGGGTACCCGTGGGCCACACCGCCCCCGTACGGTGAGGGCATGAGCATCATGAAGCGGATGGGACTCATCTTCCGGTCGAAGGCCACCCGTGCCCTCGACCGTGCGGAGGACCCGAGGGAGACGCTCGACTACAGCTACACCAAGCAGCGCGAGCTGCTGGTGAAGGTACGTCGCGGCGTCGCCGACGTCGCGACCAGTCGCAAGCGGGTCGAGCTGCAGATGACCCAGCTGCAGCAGCAGGGTGACAAGCTGCACGGGCAGGCCCAGCAGGCGCTGGGCGCCGGTCGCGAGGATCTCGCGCGCGAGGCCCTGACCCGTCGCTCCGGGCTGCAACAGCAGATCCTCGACCTGCAGACCCAGCACGCGGCACTGCAGGCCGAGGAGGAAAAGCTCACGCTGGCCTCGCAGCGGCTGCAGGCCAAGGTCGAGGCGTTCCGTACCAAGAAGGAGACCATCAAGGCGAGCTATACGGCGGCCGAGGCGCAGACCAAGATCGGTGAGGCGTTCTCGGGCATCTCCGAGGAGATGAGCGACGTCGGGCTCGCTGTGGAGCGAGCCGAGGACAAGACCGCGCAGATGCAGGCCCGCGCGGGGGCTGTCGACGAGCTGCTGGCCTCGGGAGCACTCGACGATGTGACGGCCGCCCCGAACAGCGACATCGACCGGGAGCTGGCGTCGATCTCGGCCGGCTCCGACGTCGACAACGAGCTTGCGGCGTTGAAGGCAGAGCTGCCCAGCGGCGAGCGGCAGGCCATCGAGGGCGGCACCGGATCCGCGGCGGCACCGGCCTCGCAGGACGGTGCCGAGCAGCCCGAGGTGCGACCTGACCAAGACCCACCGCCGACCCGGGGAGGCACCCCATGATCGTACGCATCATGGGTGAGGGTCAGTTCGACGTGCCCGATGACGCCGTCGACGCCCTCAACGTCTTGGACGCCGAGGTCGAGGCGGCGGTCGAGACCGGCGACGACATGGCCTTCGCCACCGCGTTCTCCCAGCTGCTCGAGCGGGTCCGTTCGCACGGTGAGCGAGTCGCCGACGACGCGCTCGTCGACTCCGCGCTGGTGCTGCCGCCCTCCGACTCCACCGCCGCCGACGTCGAGAGGCTGCTCGGCGACGAGGGCCTGATCCCCGGCTGACCGCTGCACCGACTCCCGCGGAACAACCGCGGCCGCACCGGCGTCGTACCCGGCACACCGCAACGCTCACAGGAGGAGACGACCCGACCATGGCGAGGACCCGCTTTCGCAACGACCGCGGGCTGACCGCCCGGATGGGGGTGGTCGCGACCCTGCTGGTCGTGCTCTATCTCGGGGTGACCGCTGGGCTCGTCGTCGCTCTCCCGCAGTACAGCGTGCTCATCGCGCTGATCGCGATCGGCCTCGGCTGGGCGCAGTGGTACTACTCCGACAAGGTCGCGGTGCGGGTGATGCGCGCCCGCGAGGTGACCGCGGAGCAGGCACCCGAGCTGCACGCGGTGATCGACCGGCTGGTTGCCCTCGCCGACATGCCGAAGCCCCGGGTCGCCGTCTCCGACACCGACCTGCCCAACGCCTTCGCGACCGGGCGCAGCCCGAGCCACAGCGTCGTCTGTGTCACCACCGGCCTGCTGCGGCGGCTGGATGCCGACGAGGTGGAAGCGGTGCTGGCTCACGAGCTGTCCCACGTCGCCCACCGCGACGTCTCAGTGATGACCGTCGCGTCCACCCTCGGGGTCCTGGCCGGCCTGATCATGCGTTGGGGGCTGTTCTTCGGCGGCGGCGGTCGTGACCGCAACAACGCAGTCGTGTTCATCGCGGTGTGGGTCGCCAGCATCGCCGTCTACGCGATCAGCTTCCTCCTGACCCGGGCGCTGTCTCGCTACCGTGAGCTGTCCGCCGATCGGGCGGCGGCGTACCTCACCGGCCGGCCGTCGGCACTGGCGTCGGCGCTGACCAAGATTTCCGGTGACATCGCCCGCATCCCGAGCCGTGACCTGCGCGCCGCCGAGCCGATGAACGCGTTCTTCATCGCCCCGGCGCTGTCCGGCCGGTCGGTCGGCGCGTTGTTCTCGACGCACCCACCACTGGAGCAGCGGCTCGCCCAGCTCGCCCAGGTCTCCACCGACCTCGGCCGACCGACCGGGTGACGGGGCGGGCATGGGATTTTTCGACGCGTTGCTCGGCCGCAGCAAGCCCAAGGCCGCCAACCTCGACGCGCTGTTCGCGGTGCCGCAGGCGGCACTGACCCTGCAGGCCGGCCTGGGCATGGTGCCGACCGGGGTCGGCGCGGTGTGCTACCGGGCCAACGAGGGTGCGGCGTTCCAGACCGCGCAGCGCGACGTGCAGCAGCTGCTCGACGCCGACGGTGGACCTGCCGTCGAACGCAGTCAGGACGCCTACGGCTTCACCTGGCTGATCTGCCGCCAGCCGGCGGACGCCTTGGAGGACCTGGTCACCGAGCTGCACGCGGTCAACACCGCTCTGCAGGACGACGGCTTCGGACCCTCGCTGCTGTGCTCGTACGTCGGCTTCACCGACACCGACCCCGACATGAATCCCGACGCCAGCGGCCGCGGGCCCCGGCGCCTGGCGTTGGTCTATCTCTACAAGCGCGGCACCTTTTATCCTTTCGCTCCGACGACTGGTGACCAGCGCGACAACCAGCTGGAGCTGCAGGTGCGCGGCGCGGTCGACGGTGACGTCCCCATCGAGCCCGATCTCACTCGTTGGCTCGCCCTCGGCGGCGCCCCCGGCCTCTGACAGGCGGAGTCGCAGGAAGCGCAGCCAGCCCCCGTGCGGTTGGATGACGACATGCACGTCGTGGTGGCACCCGACAAGTTCGCCGGCACCCTCACCGCCGCCGAGGCGGCGACGGCCATCGCGGAGGGTTGGCGGCAACAGGCGCCCGGTGACGAGCTGGTGGGCATCCCGATGGCCGACGGCGGGCCCGGCTTCGTCGAGACGTTGCATGCCAGCCTCGGCGGTGACCTGCTCGCGGTCACGGTCTCCGGGCCGTACGGCTCACCCACGCCCGGTGCCGTGCTGCTGACCGACGGCACCGCGTACGTCGAGTCTGCACAGGCATGTGGGTTGCACCTGACCCCACCCGACGAGCGGGAGCCGGAGGCGGCGACGACCGTTGGTGTGGGCGAGCTGCTCGCCGCGGCGATCGACACCGGGGCCAGGCGCGTGGTCGTGGGACTCGGTGGCAGTGCCACCAACGACGGGGGCGCAGGCATGCTAGCCGGGCTGGGTGCCGAGTCCGACGCGGATCTGTGCGCGGGTGGCAGCGGGCTGGTTGGGATCACCCGAGTCGACCTCACCCCCGTTCGCGACCGGGTGGCGGGCGTCGAGCTGGTTGCCGCCAGCGACGTCGACAACCCGCTGCTGGGCTTGCGTGGGGCGATCAACGTCTTCGGGTCGCAGAAGGGGGTCAGCGACGAGCGCAAGCCCGCACTGGACGGCCTGCTGCAAGACCTTGCCGCCGCCACCGACCGAACGGTCGCGGATGCGCCGGGAGCCGGCGCGGCGGGCGGACTCGGGTTCGCGCTGCTGCTGCTGGGCGCAGGCCGCGAGCCCGGCGTCGAGCTGGTTGCCGAGGCTGTCGGGCTGGCCGGCTTGGTCGCCGCCGCCGACCTGGTGCTGACCGGCGAGGGCGCGTTCGACTACTCCTCGAGCGCAGGCAAGGTCGTCCACGGAGTGGCGCAGGTCGCGGCTGCCGCGATCAGACCCTGCGTCGTGCTCGCCGGCCGCGTCGACGTCGGCGCCCGCGAGATGCGGGCGCTCGGCGTGGAGTCCGCCTACTCCATGACCGAGCTGGTGGGGGAGCAGCAGGCACTGGCCGCTCCTGCAGGATCGTTGGCGGCGCTGGCCGCGCGGGTGGCTCGTACCTGGTCCCGCTGAGCGCGCCGCCCCGGCCGAGCCCATCGACGCTCGGCGGGACTCGACCGCGCCCAACCGTGGCATCATGGGAATGAGCGCGCCGAGGGTCGGGTTGAGCCTCGGTGGTTGTCAGGTCTGGCACGCTGGGTGAGTACCGGATGCAGGCCGACCATTACCTCGATGTCAGGAGTGCAACCCAGATGACCGTCCAGAACGACACCCCGACCACGGCCGAGGCGCCGACCACCGACGGTGTGCAGCTGACCAACGGTGCGGCTACCAAGGTGCGGACCCTGCTCGAGCAGGAAGGTCGCGACGACCTGGCGCTGCGCATCGCCGTCCAGCCCGGAGGGTGCTCCGGCCTGCGGTACCAGCTGTTCTTCGACGAGCGGAGCCTCGACGGTGACGAGCTGCGCGACTTCGAGGGGGTCAACGTGGTCGTCGACCGGATGAGCGCCCCGTACCTGCTGGGCGCCACCATCGACTTCGTCGACACCATCGAGAAGCAGGGATTCACCATCGACAACCCCACGGCCACAGGCTCCTGTGCCTGCGGAGACTCGTTCCACTGAGCCTCGCGGCTTAGCGTCCGCGCACGGCTGGGTGAGTCGGTACAGGCGCAGGGTGCTGCAGTAGGGTTTCGCCCATGCGGCTCAGCAGGGGATTCCTCGGGCTGTGCGTGGGCCTGCTCGTCCTCACCGGCTGCGACGGCACCGACTTCGGGCTCCCCACCGGGGCCAGCGACCGGTCCGAGTACGTCGACACGCTGTGGTTCGGCGCGTGGATCGCGGCGCTCGTGGTCGGCGTCTTCACCTGGGGCCTGATTGGCTGGGCGGTGATCCGCTACCGCCGTCGCTCCGAGGACGAGACGCCACCGCAGGTGCGTTACAACCTCCCGATCGAGGTGCTCTACACGGTCGCACCGGTGATCGTGGTTGCGGTGCTCTTCTTCCACACCGTCGAGGTCCAGGAACAGGTGCTGGACGACGACCAGGAGGCCGAGCACCTGATCCAGGTCGTCGGCGAGAAGTGGGCTTGGACGTTCATCTACACCGACGAGGATGCCGCCGGCGGTGAGAGCGTCTACGACGTGGGCACTCCGTCCGAGCCGACCGACCTCTGGCTACCCGTCGACGAGGTGGTGCAGTTCGACCTCACCTCGGCCGACGTGATCCACGCCTTCTGGGTGCCGGCCTTCACGTACAAGGAGGACGTGATTCCCGGCCGCACCAACACGTTCACGATGACCCCAATCACCGAGGGCGACTACGCGGGGCGCTGCTCCGAGCTGTGCGGGCTCTACCACTCCAGGATGCTGTTCACCGTGCGCGTGGTGTCTCGCGCCGACTACGACGCCCACCTGCAGGACCTTGTCGACGTCGGCCAGGTCGGTGAGCCGACGGGGCCTGAGGGCACCCGCACGATTGCTGGCGACGAGTCCGAGGGAGACGCCTAGTGACCGCCACCGTCACGCCTCCGACACGCACAGCGCCGGCCCCCCGAGGCACCCTGGGCCAGCAGGCAGCGCGGCTGCTGAGCACGACCGACCACAAGGTGATCGGCAACCTCTACTTCGTCACGTCGTTCGGGTTCTTCCTCGTCGGCGGCGTGATGGCGCTGCTGATCCGGGCCGAGCTCGCCCAGCCGGGCACCCAGCTGGTCAACGAGGGTACGTACAACCAGCTGTTCACGATGCACGGTGGCATCATGCTGCTGCTGTTCGCCACACCGCTGTTCGCAGGATTCGCCAACGCGATCATGCCGTTGCAGATCGGGGCGCCCGACGTGGCGTTTCCCCGGCTCAACATGTTGAGCTACTGGCTGTACCTGTTCGGCGGCCTCATGGCCTCGGCGGGTCTGGTCGTGCCCGGCGGGGCGGCCGACTTCGGCTGGTACCTGTACGCGCCGCTGTCTGACTCGGTGAACTCGCCTGGTCTGGGTGCCGACCTGTTCATCATGGGCATCTACCTCGTTGGGCTCGGCACGATCCTCGGGGCAGTCAACTTCGTCACCACCATCTTCTGCATGCGGGCCCCGGGCATGACGATGTTCCGGATGCCGATCTTTACCTGGAACATTCTGATCACCAGCCTGCTGGTGCTCATCGCCTTCCCGATCTTCGGTGGTGCGCTGCTGATGCTGGAGGCCGACCGGGTTCTCGGCGCCCACGTGTTCGACGCAGCCAATGGTGGTGCGCTGCTGTGGCAGCACCTGTTCTGGTTCTTCGGGCACCCCGAGGTCTACATCATCGCGCTGCCGTTCTTTGGCATCATCACCGAGATCCTGCCGGTGTTCAGCCGCAAGCCGATCTTCGGCTACGTGGGCCTGGTGGGCGCCACGTTGAGCATCGCGGTGCTTTCGGTTGCGGTGTGGGCACACCATATGTTCACGACCGGGGCTGTCAACCTGCCGTTCTTCTCGTTCATGACGTTCCTCATCGCGGTGCCGACCGGGGTGAAGTTCTTCAACTGGATCGGCACGATGTGGGGCGGGTCGTTGACCTTCGAGACGCCGATGCTGTGGGCGCTCGGGTTCCTCACGACATTTCTGTTCGGCGGGCTGACCGGGGTGATCCTCGCATCGCCGCCGCTCAACTTCCCGGTCTCCGACAGCTACTTCGTGGTGGCGCACTTCCACTACGTGGTGTTCGGCACGGTGGTCTTTGCGATGTTCGCCGGCTTCTACTTCTGGTGGCCCAAGCTCACCGGCCGGATGCTCGACGAGCGGCTCGGCAAGATCCACTTCTGGATGCTGTTCATCGGCTTCCACACGACGTTCCTGGTGCAGCACTGGCTCGGGGTCCAGGGCTTTCCGCGCCGATACGCCGATTACGAGCCCAGTGACGGGTTCACCACGCTGAACGAGGTGTCCAGCATTGGTGCGTTCTTGCTCGGCGCGTCGATGATCCCGTTCGCCTGGAACGTCTGGAAGACCCGCAACGACCCGCAGGTCGCCACTGACGATCCGTGGGGATGGGGCCGGTCGCTGGAGTGGGCGACCTCGTCGCCACCACCGCGGCACAACTTCCAGCGGTTGCCACGGATCCGGTCGGAGGCGCCGGCATTCGACGTCCATCACCCCGAGGTCGCCGCGCTGGAGCTGGCCGACAACGACGCGATGTCCGACGACGACCACGACGTCGCGGACAGCCCTGAGCAGCGAGGGCGGGCCGAGCATCTGGCTGGCCAGGAGCGGGACAACCGCGACCGCCGGGAGGACCAACGGTGAGGATCGAGGCCTGGACGATGGGCTTCTGCGTCGGCTTCTTCGCGCTGGTCACACCGATCTACTGGTTTCTCTCCGAGGACCCCACCGGCACCAGTGCGTTGGTGATGACCACGCTGCTTGCCAGCCTGGTCGCCTTCTATCTCGGCGTCGTCTCTCGCCAGATCGATCCTCGTCCCGAGGACCGCGACGAGGCCGAGATCGCCGACGGCGCGGGCGAGCTGGGGTTCTTCCCTCCGTACAGCTGGTGGCCGCTCTATACCGGTCTGTCGCTCGCGGTGGTCGTGCTCGGCGTCGCGATCGGGTGGTGGCTGGTCATCATCGGCGCCGGCATCGGCACGATCACCGTCGTGGGTTTCGTCTTCGAGTACTACCGCGGACTGCACGCGCACTGATTCTGGTACGCGGACGCGCGGCGCGCGCCGACGGATTGGGGGATGGGACCGGCCGCCGGTTAGGCTGAGGGCTTCCCCCGACCCATCCGGAGGTTCACCATGCGCTGGGCCCGCCCGACTCGCAGCATTGCCGGTGTCACCGCCGGGGTCTGTGCCGCCTTCGTACTGGCCTCGTGCACCGCCGACTCCACGTCGGCTGGCTCCGCGCCCGGTGGCTCCGATGCCCAGGCCCCAGGCGGTGGAGGTTCGGAGGCTGAGCAGGCCGCGCCGCCGCCGCCGTTCGAGGCGTCGGTGCTTGCAGGCGCCGACCGGGGTGTGCCCGTCGACACCCGGGTCCGGGTGGCCGCCGACAACGGCACCATCGACCGGGTGCAGGTCTACCGCGGTTCCCGGGCGCCCGCTCGCATGGTCGACGGCACGCTCGCCCGCGACGGCTCCGGCTGGAGGGCCACCGAGCTGCTCGAGCCTGGCGCGACCTACACCGTGCTCAGCACTGGCACCGCGCAGGGCGCCGGACGGGGCACGGTCCGCGACACCTTCACCACCCAGGCGCTCACCCTGGACGAGCAGACCTACCCGAGCATCTCGCCGCTGCAGGGCGAGACCGTCGGGGTAGGCATGCCGGTCATCATCACCTTCGACATCCCGGTCACGAACCGGGCGGCCATCGAGCAGCACCTGGCCGTGCAGTCCGAGCCGCAGGTCACCGGATCGTGGCACTGGCTCTCGGACACCGAGGTGCACTACCGACCGAAGACTTACTGGCCGGCCGGCACTGAGGTCAACGTCGATGTCGGCATCAACAGCATCGACGCCGGCAACGGCATCTATGGGCAGATGGACCGCGAGGTCTCGTTCCAGGTCGGCGACTCGGTGATCAGCCGGGTCAACGTCGCCACGCACCAGATGGACGTCGAGGTCAACGGACAAACGAGGCGGACGATCCCGATCTCCGCGGGCAAGCCGGGCTTCGAGACCCGCAGTGGCACCAAGCTGATCGTTGAGATGTTCGAGTCCAAGCGGATGGACGCAGCAACTGTCGGCATCCAGCCCGGCGACCCGGAGTACTACAACATTCCCGAGGTCGAGTACGCGATGCGGGTCACCTACACCGGTGAGTTCCTGCACGCTGCGCCCTGGTCAGTCGGGTCGCAGGGCAGTGAGAACGTCAGCCACGGGTGCGTCGGCATGAGCACCGCCAACGCGGCCTGGCTGTACGGCATCTCTCACCGCGGTGACGTCGTCGACGTCACGGGCAGCGGGCGTGCGCTCGAGTACGGCAACGGCTGGACCGACTGGGACATGTCGTGGCAGGAGTACCAGGAGGGATCCGCCCTCTCCTGACCCGCGATCAGCGGCTGGTGGTTGCGTGATCAGCGGCTTGAGGTGGTCTCGTCAGCGGCTGGTGGTTGCTTCGTTAGCCGAGGTCTCGGTTCCTATGACGACGTGGCGCTGATCGTGCAACCGCGTGGCGCTGATCGTGCAACCGCGTGGCGCTGATCGCCGGGGGTCAGTGGCGGCGGGGCACGCCCAGCTCGTTGACGCCACCGAACTGCTGCTCGGCGGGCTCCAGCTCGTCGTCGTCCGCGTGGTGCTCGTGTGCCTCGCGGACCTCGTCAGCGGTCGGCTTCTGGTGGTCGTGGCCGACCCAGAAGCGCGACAACCGGCCCCGCACCTGTTCGACCCGACCGTGCGGAGCCGCGACCCCGTTGTGGTCGGAGGCCGCAGGCAGGCCGGCTGGCTCGGTGCGGTCGTGAGCGCTGAGCGTCCACGCCTCGGCCGGGCTGAGCGGCAGGTGCCGCTCGGAGTACTCCCCATCGGGAGAGCGCGTGATGATGCCCGTCTCGAAGCCGTGCACCACCACCTCGGCGTCCTTGCGTTGCAGCCCGATGCACACCCGCCTGGTGGCGACAAAGGCCAGCACCGGACCGACGAACACCAGCACCCGCAAGAGCCTGGTGATCCAGTAGAAATCGAGCTGGAACTGGGTGGCGATGATGTCGTTTCCACCGGAGATCCACAACAAGCCGTAAGCCGTGATGCCGGCGGCGCCGAACGCCGTACGGGTGGGAGCGTTGCGCGGTCGCTGCAACAGGTGGTGGACGCGCCGGTCGCCGGTCACCCACTGCTCGACGAACGGGTAGGCCCCGAGGATGGTGAAGAGCAGTCCCATCAACGCCACACCGGGGATGAAGACGTTCATCGAGAACGTCCAGTCGAGGATGGTGAACTCCCAGGCGGGCATGATGCGTAACGCTCCGTCGAGCCAGCCCATGTAGAAGTCGGGTTGAGACCCGGCGGTCACCTGAGACGGGTTGTAAGGCCCGAACACCCAGACCGGGTTGATCTGGAACAGGGCTCCCATCAGCGCGGTGACCCCGAACACGACGAAGAAGAACCCACCAGCCTTGGCCGCGTAGACGGGCAGCAGCGGGTAGCCGACCACGTTGTTGTTCGTACGGCCGGGGCCCGGCCACTGGGTGTGCTTGTGATAGACGAGCAGCACCATGTGCAGCGTGATCAACGCCAGCAAGATGCCAGGGACCAACAGCACGTGCGCGACGTAGAGCCGGGGGATGAATTCGTTGCCAGGGAACTCTCCACCGAACACGAAGAACGAGATGTACGTGCCCACGATCGGGATCGAGCGCATCAGCCCCTCGGCGATGCGCAGGCCAGTGCCGGACAGCAGGTCATCGGGCAGCGAGTAACCGGCGAATCCCTCGATAATGCCAAGCTGGAGCAACCCCAGCCCGACCAGCCAGTTGAGCTCGCGGGGCTTGCGGTAGGCACCGGTGAAGAACACCCGGAGCATGTGCACCATCATCGCCGCGAGGAACAGCGCAGCCGCCCAGTGGTGGATCTGGCGCATCAGCAGGCCACCGCGGACATCGAAGGAGATGTCGAGCGTCGACGCGTACGCCTCCGACATCTCGATTCCGTAGAGCGGGTCGTAGGAGCCGGTGTAGATGATCTCGGCCATGCTCGGCTTGAACCAGACCGACAGGAACGTGCCCGAGAGCAGCAAGATGATGAAGCTGTACAGCGCGATCTCGCCGAGCAGGAACGACCAGTGGTCAGGAAAGACCTTGCGCAAGTTCTTCTTCACGATCGTGGCCAGACCGACCCGGTCGTCCAGCCATGCGGTCGGCCCCGCGAGCGGGCCGGCCGCCAGCCCACCCTTGCGGGCCGGTGCCTCGGTCTGGCTCATGGCTTGCGTCACCTCCCGTGCCGCCGGTCAGTCCTGGTACATCTCGGGAAAGCTCGGGCCAACCGGATCCGCGAAGTCGCCCAGTGCGATCAGGTAGCCATCGTCGTCGACGCCCAGCTGCAGTTGCGGAACCGGTCGTTTGGCCGGTCCGAAAACCACACTACCTCCGTCGGCGAGGTCGAACGTCGACTGGTGGCACGGGCAGATCAGGTTGCGCGTCTGCTGCTCCCACAGGCTGATCGGGCAGCCCAGGTGCGGGCAGATCTTGGAGAAGCACAAGACGCCGTCGACGCCCCAGTCCTCGCGGCCCTCGGTCGGCGTGATCTCTTCGGGTGCCATCTTGACGACGATCACCGCTGCCTTGGCCTTGGCGTTGAGCAGCTCGGTGCCCTCGTAGAGAGGTTCACCCTCCTCGTCGGTCTCGAAGAAGACGCCAGGCTCACAGTTGACGAGGCTTCCGACGGTGAGCTCCTCGGGCCGGATCGGCTCACCCGAGGGGTCCTCGACGACCCGAACGCCGTTGGCCCACACCGTGGTCTTGGGGTCGCTGCCAGGCAGGGGCCCAAGGTCGCGCAGCAGCACCACCGTGGGCAGCCCCAGCGCACCCATCGACGCCACCAGGGTGTTGCGGATCAGCGGTCGGCGACCGAATCCCGACTCGGTGTTGCCTTGTTCGATGGTGGCCACCGCCTCGGCCCGGTCCTCAGCCGGCGAGGCCGCGTCGTGGCGCAGCTCGACGATCTCGTGGTCGTCCATCAGGGTGCGTGCCCAATGCACGGCGCCGAAGCCGATGAACAGCAGCGCCAGTCCGAGTGTGCCGCCCAGCGCGAGATTCATCGCCGACGTGTTGGCGACGACTGCGTCTTCAGGGATCGCGAAGTAGGCAACGCAGAACGCGAGCGTCAGGAGCGCAGACAGCCCGAACATGGTCGCCACCAGCCGCTCGGCGCGCTTGTCGAGGGCCGGGTCGACGTCGCTGGGCCGGGGCACGTGCTCGTGCAGCCCTGGGTCGGCAACAGGATCGCCGTGGTGATGCTCGACCTCGCGGCCTGGCTCGCGACCATCGTCGTGACTGTGCTCTCCGGTCCCCGGGACGGAACCGGGACGCGCGGGCAGCGCGTCCTCGTTGCCCGGCCGGGGGGATCGCTGGTCGGTCACTGGCTCGCCCTCACTGCTCGACCCTCACTGCCTGGCCCGCACCGCGGTGGCGCCGATCCACGTGGCGACGGCCACGAGGGCGCCCATGCCGACCAGCCAGGCAGCGAGGCCCTCGGTGACCGGGCCGAACCCGCCGAGACCGGCACCGCCGTACTGCGGCTCGGCCTCCAGAGTCTCGAGGTAGGCGATGATGGTGCGCTTTTCCTCCGGGTCGAGCAGCGCGTCGTTGAAGACGGGCATCGACTGCGGTCCGGTGAGCATCGCCTCGTAGACGTACTTGGGGTCGGTGCCAAGGACTGGCGGCGCGTAGCGCCCGTCGCCGAGAGCACCACCCGCGCCGACCGAGTTGTGGCAGGCCGAGCAGTTGGTGAGCCAGGTCTCCCGGCCCTCGACGACCTCCTCGCGGCTCGCGTCGGAGGCGTCGTAGTCCTCCTCGGTGGGGATGGCGGGGCCGGGGGACAGCGACGCGACATAGGTCGCCAGAGCCGCGGTCTCGTCGTCGGTGTAGATCACGGCCTTCTCGGGAGCCTGCTGGGAGTTCTGTGCCAGCGGCATCCGCCCGGTGCCGACCTGGAAGTCGACGGCGGCCGCGCCGACGCCGACCAGCGAGGGCCCGTACTGGCCGCCGTCCTGCTGCTCGATGCCGTCGGCGTTGAGGCCGTGGCAGGAGGCGCATCCCACCAGGAACAGCTGGCGCCCGTCGTCGATCAGCGCCTCGTCGGTGCTGTCAGCCTCCGCCGAGCGCGGCGCGAGCACGGAGTAGAGCCCGCCGAGCACCACCAGTCCGAGCAGCAGGACCAGGACTCCCGCGAGCGGGTGCCGGCGGTGGGTCGAGAGCGATCGCACGGGACTCCTCGGGTCTCTACTGGATCAGGTAGATGGCGGCGAACAAGGCGATCCACACGACGTCGACGAAGTGCCAGTAGTAGGACACCACGATGGCGCTGACGGCCTGCTCGTGGGTGAACCGGCGGGCGATGAAGGTCCGTCCGATCACGAGCAGGAACGCGATCAACCCGCCGGTGACGTGCAGGCCATGGAATCCCGTCGTGAGATAGAACACCGAGCCGTACGGTGAGGACGCGATCGTGACGTTCTCGCGCACCAGCTCGGCGTACTCCAACGCCTGACCCGCGACGAACACCGCGCCCATCAGGTAGGTCAGCACGAACCACTCGCGCATGCCCCAGCCGGACAGCGACAGCACACCGCCACTGCGGCCGACTCGACCGCGCTCGGCAGCGAAGACGCCGAGCTGGCAGGTCACCGAGCTGAGGACCAGGATCGTCGTGTTCGCGGTCGAGAACGGCAGGTTGAGCAGCGAGGTCGAGGTGTCCCAGAGGTCGCCCTGGGAGTTTGCGACGTTGCGGATCGTGAAGTATGCGGCGAACAGCGCAGCAAAGAACATCAGCTCGCTGGACAGCCAGACGATGGTGCCCACACTGACCATGTTGGGCCGGGTCAGTGAATGCACCCGGCCGGCTTCGAAGGTCGGGGTCGGCGCGCTCACCGCGCCAGTATGGCCTGCGCCACCGACATACGGGGACCCGGGTGCGGCGCGCCGGACGACGTACCCTCGACTGCATGATCGCGGCCGGCGGGGCGGAGTCGGTGCCCCCGTTCACGCCGCTGCGGCTGGTCACCGAGTCGTCGTTCGACCCGGTCCTCGGCACGCTCCTCGTCCTGGCCGCCGGGCTGTATCTCTGGGGCGTCCACCGGCTGAAGCTGCGCGGGCATGACTGGAGCGCCGGGCGGACCATCTCGTGGGTGGTCGGCGGGCTCGGCTCGATCGCGGTCATGACACTCGGCGGGCTCGCCGCCTACGAGGACACCTTGTTCAGCATGCACATGGTGCAGCACATGGTGCTGTCGATGGTCGCACCGGTCTTTCTCGCCCTGGGCGCGCCCGTCACGCTCGCCCTCCGAACGCTGCCCAGTCGCGGTGCCGCCCGCCGTGCGCTGTTGGCCACCCTGCACAGCCGCGTGGTCCGCGTCCTGACGTTTCCGCTGGTCCCGTTCGCCATTTTCGTCGCCAGCCCGTTCGCCCTCTACTACACCGGCTGGTACGCCGCCACGCTGGACAACCCGTGGCTGCACGCGGCGATGCACCTGCACTTCCTGCTGGCCGGCTGCCTCTTCTTCTGGCCACTGGTCGGCCTCGACCCCGTGCCGGGCCGGGTGAGCCACCCGATGCGGATGCTGATCCTGGTGGCGACGCTGCCGCTGCACGCCGTTCTGGGTCTGACGATCATGAACCAGAGCATGCTGATCGCGGCCGACCACTACCTGGCCCTGAACCTGGCCTGGTCGGATCCGGTCAGCGAGCAGCGGGTCGGGGGCGGACTGCTGTGGGCTTCCGGGGACCTGGTCGGCCTGATCATGCTGGGCGTGGCCGCCTACCAGTGGATGCGTGCCTCCGAGCGGGAGGCGGCGCGTGAGGATCGGCAGCTGGACCGGCTGGAGGCCCTGCGCGGCAGGCCGCAGGACATCCCCGCTCGCTACGATCCAACCCCATGAGCAGTCCGTCGCAGGTTCCGGCGTACACAATCCTCGTCTTCAGCCAGCGCACGCAGGTGCGGGCGGACGTCAGGACTGCGGTCGGCCGGCGGCTCGCCGGGGGACTGGGCCGGCTGGAGTACGTCGAATGCTCTGACGCCGACACACTCATCCGGCTCATCGACGGCGGCGGAATCGATGTGGCGATTCTCGACGGTGAGGCTCAGCCGACGGGTGGGATGGGGATCAGCCGGCAACTGAAGTACGAGATCGAGGACTGCCCGAGCGTGTGCATCCTGATCGCCCGCGCCGATGACCGGTGGCTGGCCACCTGGTCGCTGGCCGACGCCACGTTGGTCTACCCGCTGGACGCGCTGACGGCGGCGCAGACGGTGACCGACCTGGTCCGCGAGCGCGCGGCCGGTACGCCGGTTCGCCGGTGACCCATCCGGTGGCGGCACAGGGAGCGCTGAGCTGGCCTGAGGTATTGCACGCGCTGCTGCTCGGTCAGTCCCTGAACTCCGACGCCACCCGGTGGGCGATGGGCGAGATCATGGCCGGCGAGGCATCACCGGCGCAGGTCGCCGCGTTCGCCGTCGCGTTGCGTGCCAAGGGGGAGTCGCCCGAGGAGGTCACCGGTCTGGTCGACGCGATGCTCGAGCACGCGACCCCGGTGGTTGTTCCCGGCCGGTGCGTCGACGTGGTGGGCACGGGGGGGGACCGGGCCCGCACCGTCAACATCTCGACGATGGCGGCGATCGTGACCGCCGGAGCCGGGGTCCCCGTCGCCAAGCACGGCAACCGGGCCGCATCGAGCGCCTGTGGGTCGGCGGACCTGCTGGCCGAACTCGGCGTGGTGATCGACCTTCCGCCGGACGGGGTGGTCCGTTGCGTGACCGAGGCGGGCATCGGCTTCTTCTTCGCTCCGGTCTTCCACCCGGGGATGCGACATGCGGCGGTGGCACGGCGGGAGATGGGCGTCGCCACCGTCTTTAACTTTCTCGGCCCGCTCACCAACCCGTCCCGTCCGGCGGCCCAGGCGGTGGGCTGTGCCGACACCCGGATGGCTGGGGTGATGGCTTCGGTGCTGGCCGCCCGGGGAACCAGCGCCGTGGTGTTCCGCGGCGACGACGGGCTCGACGAACTCACCACCACCACAACGTCGCGGCTGTGGCTGGTCAGCGACGGTGCGGTGACCGAGCTGACCCTGGACGCCGTCGAGTTCGGGCTGAAGCGCTCCGAGCCGGGGGACCTCGTCGGCGGGGGACCGGCCGAGAATGCCGCAGTCGCCCGCGACCTCGTCGGCGGCGCGGCCGGTCCGATCCGCGACGCCGTGCTGCTCAACGCCGCGGCCACCCTCGCCGCCTTCGACGGGTTCCCGGCCGGCGAGGAGGCGGCGTTCCGCGCCGCTGTGCACGCCGGTCTCGAGCGCTGCGAGGTCTCCATCGACAGCGGCGCGGCCGCCGAGACCCTGCGGCGTTGGTGTGAGGTCAGTCAGCAGGCCCGCACCTGAGCTGGATCGTCGAGCGCCGTACGACGCCGCGCGGGGAACTGGTGCTGCGCCGCGACGGAGCGCACTTCGAGATCATCAGCAACGGCGTGTTCCTCATGGACACCCGGGGAGGCGAGTCCGAACGGCTGCTCGTCAGCGCGCCGCTCGACGGTCGAACGCGACCGGCTCGAGTGCTGGTCGGGGGTCTGGGGGTGGGCTTCTCCGTAGCGGAGGCACTGCGGCATCCCATGACAAGCGACGTCACGGTCGTCGAGGTCGAACCGGCGGTCATCGACTGGCAGCGGCGGTACCTGGCGTCCTGCTCCGGTGATGCGTTGGACAACCCGCGGGTCCGGGTGGTGTGTGCCGACCTGCTCGACTGGCTCGATTGGCTTGACGAGGGCGACGAGCGGTACGACGTCATCTGCATCGACATCGATAATGGTCCACAGTGGACGGTGATGGACCGCAACGCGAGTCTGTACATGGGGGACGGACTGGCGTTGCTGGTGTCCCGGCTGGCGCCTGACGGAACGCTGGCGGTGTGGAGCGCTTCCGACGACGAGGCCTTCTACCAGCGGCTGGCGGTGGCGTTCGGCAACCCGCGACGCCACCTCGTTCCCGTCGAGCGCGGCGAACCCGACGTCGTATACCTCGCCGGTAATTAGCCGGGTTCGTCGAAGCCGAGGGAGAACGCCGCCTCGAGGTCGTGCCGGGAGTACGCGCGGAACGCGATGTGGGTCTCGGTGTCGGTGACCCCGTCGACCTTGTTCACGCGCCCGGCGATGACCTCGGCGATGTCGTCGAACTCGCGGACCCGGACGATCGCGATGAGGTCGACGTGGCCGGCGACGCTGTACACCTCGCTGACGCCGTCGATGTCAGCGATGGCCGAGGCGACTTCGGGGATCGAACCGGTGGCGGCACTGATCATGACGATCGCGGTGATCACGCGGCGCTCCCAACAGCTCGGCTCGTGCGGGCAGCAGGATGCTATCGGTGCCTCGCCCGGGCACGGGCAGGCCTATGCGGCGCCGATCCGGGCCGGCCGGGACTCGGTGCGTAGCGATCGCCGGTCGACGAAGGGATCGGCGGCCCGCGCGGCCTCGACGGTGCGCAACCACCGCGACATGGCAGCGGCACCGCGAGCGGGGCTGGCCAGCAGGCCGTCCACATGCACGAGCCGGGTGCCGGGCCGCTCGAGCCAGCGCAGAATGCACTCGGACTCCTCCGCCGAGGCGGCCGGCAACGGCCCGACGCCGGGGAGAAGCGTCTCCGCCGTCGCCCGCATCGCCTCCACCCGCGGCACCGGGTGCAGCCCCCGGGGTGCGCGGTCGGCGGCGACCAGCCGACCGTTGCGGATCAACGCGAGGTCCCAGCCGCCCTGGCCGTCCGGGCGCGCGGCAACGAGTTCCGCTAGCTCGGTGAGCGTCCGCAGCCGCTGCAGCCGAGCACAGACGCGGACGAAGCTCGCGGTCCGATCGCGCAGCGCCGCGGCGGCCTCGTAGCGCCCGGCGGCGGCGAGCACCTCGATCCGGTGCAACAGCGGCGCGATCATCGGCCGTACGTCGGCGGTGACCGCCTCGCGAAAGACGTCCACTACGGCGGCGTACTCCTGGACGCTCTGCCCGCCCTCGCACGGCGCGCCACAGCGGCCGATCTCGGCCAGCACGCAGGCGCTGCCGCGGGGCCGCCGGGCCAGCCGAGCTGCGCACTGGCGCAGCGGCAGTGCCTCGTGCACCGCGTCGATCGCCTGCTGCGCCGTGCCCCTCGATCCGAACGGTCCGAGGTAGGTGCGCCGATCGGCACGGACGCGCCGGACGAGTGACAGCCGTGGGAACGCCTCGTCGGTGAGGGCGATCCAGACCGCGCGTTCCGGGAACCGGGACCGCCGGTTGTAGCGCGGCTTGCAGTCGGCGATCAGCCGCAGCTCGCGGACCTGCGCTTCCAGGTCGTGTGCGCAGACGATCGGGTCGACCCGCTCGGCGATGCCGACCATCTCCGTCATTCGCGAGCGCTTCTCGCCGGAGACGAAGTAACTGCGCACGCGGGCCCGGATGTCCTTACTGGTCCCGACGTACAGCGGCTCACCGCGCGAGTCCCTGAACACGTAGACCCCGGGCGCGCTCGGCAGATCCTGGGCCAGGTAACGCTTGCGACGGCGCTCGGCAGCCACCTGCCGGCCGAGTGAACGTAGCTCCTCCAGTGACTGCACACCGAGCGGGCCGAGACGCTCGAGCAGCCCGTGCAGCACGTCGACAGTCGCGCGGGCATCGGCAAGCGCGCGGTGGCACGGCGGTGTCCGAGCGTTGAAGAACGGTGCGAGGGTGCTCAGCTTGCAGTTCGGCACCTCGTCTCGAGACAGCACCCGGCGGGCCAGCACCGCCGTATCGATGACGGCGAAACCGGGCCAGACCACACCCATCCGGACGCAGGCCGCGCGCAGGAAGCCCACGTCGAAGGGCGCGTTGTGGGCGACGAGGACGCTGCCCGCGGCGAACTCCAGAAACGCGGGCAGCGCGGCCTCGATCCGCGGCGAGGTGACGACCATCGCGTCGGTAATGCCGGTCAGCACGGTGATGAACGGTGGAATCGCCGCCCCCGGGTCCACCAGCGTCTGGAAGTCACCGAGCACATCACCGCCCCGCACCTTGACCGCACCAATCTCGGTGATGGAGCTGTGCGCAGGCGAGCCCCCCGTAGTCTCCAGGTCGACGACAACGAAAGTCACGTCCCGTAGCGGCTCGCCGAGCTCGTCGAAGGTCGGCTGGACATACAGCTCACAACCGAGTGGTGGCGCCCCGGCTGTCGACATGCCCGCACGCTAGGTCGACGGTACGACGAAAAGCCGCCGCCGCGCCGGTCCGGCGGACCGCGGGCCGGCTTCGCCGTAGATTGATCAGATGTTTCGTCGGGACCGCTGAGCCACATGAACCCCGACCAGCCGGGTCAGCCCAGTCCCGGCATCGCCCTCCCCGAACGCGTCCGCCTCAGCGTGCTCCGTCAGGCGGCGGCCGTCCTCGGTGGCCTCACCGCCGACGAGGTTCCCCCGCCGCTGCGCCCCGCGGCCCGGTTCGCCCCTGCCAAGCGGGTCCAACGTGCCGGCGCAGCGTTGGCCGCCACGATCGAGGCCGACGCCGCGTTCCGCGCCAAGGTGGCGCAGGCCGCAGAGGCCGAAGCAGGGCCGCTGGCGGACGCGCTGCGCCAGGGAGCCGTACCCCCGGCTGCCGATCCCGTCCAGGTCGGCGTGCTCGCGTTCCTGCTCCGCCCGGCGGGGTGGGGCGAGGTGATCGAAGGGGTGCGAAGCCAACTGTCGGCGCAGGCCGACCAGACGCGCAGCGCCGAGGCGGACCGGCAGCGCCAGCGGCTGGAGGCACAGGTGGAGCAGGCCCGCCAGGATCGGCGGGCGCAGGCACAGCTGGCGCGCACCGAACTCGCCGAGGCCCGCTCGGAACTCGACGCTGCCCGCCGGCAGGTGCGCGAGCTCACCGTCCGGCTGCGCACGGCAGAGGAGGCGGCCGAAACGGCGCGCGGCGAGCTCGCCCAGCTGCGCCGACAGGCCAGCCG
>JACCWP010000069.1 GCA_013697585.1 Nocardioidaceae bacterium | reverse complement strand
AGGCGTCGGGTGAGGGCACCTCGGTCACGCTGCCAGCACTGGGCGAAAGTGTCACCGAGGGCACGGTGACCCGCTGGCTCAAGCAGCCGGGGGACAGCGTCGAGGTCGACGAAGCGCTGCTCGAGGTCTCGACCGACAAGGTCGACACCGAGATCCCCTCCCCCGTGGCCGGCACCTTGCTGGAGATCAAGGTCAACGAGGACGAGACCGTCGAGGTCGGCGCCGAGCTGGCCACCATCGGCGACGCCGACTCGGGCGGCGCAGACTCCGACGGATCCTCCGGCGACACGAGCGCAGAAGACACCGAGTCATCCGAAGACTCGGGCGGGTCGGAGGCCGACGGGCAGGGCGACACGCAGGCCGACGGGCAGGGCGACGAGCAAAGCGCCGCACAGGCCGACGGGCAGGACGACGCGCAAGGCGACGCACCGGCCGACGGGCAAGGCGACGAGCAACACGCCGAGCAGGTCGAGGCCGAGGAGCCCCGCCAGGGTGAGCCGGCGGACCGGGCGACAGGTCCCACGCACGCGGCCGAGGCACCCAAGTCCGAGGGCGGCTCCTACGTCACCCCGCTGGTACGCAAGCTGGCCGCCCAGCACGACGTCGACCTGTCCGCCGTGGAGGGCACCGGGGTGGGTGGCCGGATCCGCAAGCAAGACGTCTTGGCCGCCGCCGAACAGGCCAAGTCGCAGCCGGAACAGACCGACCAGGCTGCCGCTGCGGGTCCGACGGCGGACTCGGCTTCCCAGCAGTCCGCACCCGAGGTCAGCCCGCTGCGCGGCACGACCGAAAAGCTCAGCCGGCTCCGCAAGGTCATCGCGACGCGCATGGTCGAGTCACTGCAGGTGTCGGCCCAGCTCACCACCGTCGTCGAGGTCGACGTGACACGGATCGGCCGGCTGCGCGGCCGGGTCAAGGACCAGTTCCAGGCCCGGGAGGGTGTCAAGCTCAGCTTCTTGCCGTTCTTTGCCAAGGCGGCCGTCGACTGCCTGAAGACGTACCCGTCGGTCAACGCATCCATCGACACCGAGGCCGGCGAGGTCACCTACCACGGCAGCGAGAACCTGGGCATCGCCGTGGACACCGAGCGCGGCCTGCTCGTCCCGGTCATCAAGGACGCGGGCGACCTGTCAATTCCCGGGCTGGCCCGCAAGATCGCCGATCTGGCCACCCGCACCCGCGACAACAAGGTGGCACCCGACGAGCTGTCCGGCGGGACCTTCACGCTGACCAACACCGGCAGTCGAGGCGCGCTGTTCGACACCCCCATCATCAACCAGCCGCAGGTGGGCATCCTGGGAACGGGCGCGGTGGTCAAGCGACCGGTCGTCATCGACGACGACGACCTCGGCGAGACGATCGCCGTGCGGCAGATGGTCTATCTCGCGCTGACCTATGACCACCGCATCGTCGATGGTGCCGATGCGGCTCGCTTCCTGGTCGCCATGAAGAAGCGCCTCGAGGACGCCAGCTTCGAAGCCGAGCTTGGCCTCTGAATTGCGGGGTTGTGTGCTCGCGGGCGCTCCGCAGCAGCCGGTTCCCCGCATTGCGGGCCTGCCCGGCGCGGCAGGCGCCAGCGCCTCACGAGTTGTCACCGTGACCCGGTGCCACGACGCCGCGCAACGGTGACAGGTCGAGGAGCATGATGCGTGTCGTCGTGGCCGGGTCCTCGGGCTTCCTGGGCACCGCCTTGCGCGACCGGCTCGCCCGCGCCGGGCACACCGTCGTGCGGCTGGTCCGCGGCACGGCATCGACGCCGACCGAGTCGCACTGGGACCCGTACGCCGGGGAGGTCGACGCCGACGTGATCGCGACGGCAGACGTCGTGATCAACCTGGCGGGCGCGCCGATCGCGCACTGGCCGTGGACGGCGGCCTACCGGCGCACCCTGCTCACCAGCCGTACCGCGACCACGGGAACCCTCGCGCGGGCCGTCGCCCGGGTCGGCGGTGCACCTGCGCTGGTCAACGGCGCCGGGGTCGGGGCGTACGGCGACCGCGGGGACGAAGTGCTGACCGAGCGTTCCTCTCGAGGCGACACCTTCCTCGCCGGAGTCGTGCGGGAGTGGGAGGAGGCGACGCAACCCGCCGTGGACGCCGGCAGCCGGGTGGTCACGTTGCGCAGCGGGGTGGTGCTACATCCCAGCGGCGGCGCGCTGCGACTGATGCAGGTCCCGTTCCGGCTGGGAGTGGGTGGTCGACTGGGCTCGGGCCGACAGTGGTTCTCGCCGATCAGCCTCGACGACTGGACCGCGGCGGTGCTGTGGCTGGCCGAGCATGACAACGCGTCAGGCCCGCACAACCTCGTGGGCCTGACGCCAGTCACCAACGCCGCATTCACGGCGGCGATGGGTGCGGTGCTGCACCGGCCGACGGTGCTGCCGGTGCCTGCCGCGCCGGTCCGGCTGGCGCTCGGCGGGCTCGCCATCGAGCTGCTGGGATCGATGCGCGTGCAGCCGGCCCACCTGCAGGCCGGTGGCTTCACCTGGCAGCACCCCGACGTCGCCTCGATGCTGCGGGCCGGTTTCGGACGCTGAGTCAGCGCCCACTCGGCGACCGCACGCTGGTGATCCGCCACCCCCTGCCGGTGTGCAACAGCGTGACCAGGTGCGCCGTCGGACGGTCCCGGGGCAGCGTGAGCACCTCACCGCTGGCAGTCGTCGCGGACGCGGCCGCCAGCCGGTCCACGACGAGCAGTGTCGCCCGGTGAGCCGATGCATGCTGCACGCGTACGTCGAGCAGTCGCAGCCCGGCCCCCTCGACGGTCAGTCCTCGGCGCGCATAGGCGGTCAGCGTCGCGCGGTCACGGGCCAGGACCCGGGAACCGGGCACGTAGCTGCCCGTCAGCGCCTCGGGATCACCGGCGGCGAACGCCCGCTCCCGCCGGCGGTCCAGCTCGCCGAGGACACGCGACCAGCGCCCCGGCCGGGTCGGGCGCACTCCGGCGAGTGCGGGTCCCGACGCGGCAACGGACGGGATGATCGTCGGTCGCGGCTCGGCCGGCAGGCCACTGCCCGCCGGGGCAACAGTAACCATGACGACCACCGTGACGACTGCACCGACCAGGCCCAGCACCGCGCCGCTCAACCGGCCAACCGTCGGCCGCAGCGCCCCAGCGCGGGGTTGGCGCACCACCCGCCGACGGGAAGGACTCGGTGGCTGGCGTGGTGCGACGTGGCGGGACATCGGCCAAGCCTGCCGCGTACGTGGTGCGCGCGTCCGCGTCGTCCACAGGCCCCACGCCCCGGGCCGTACGCTCGGCACGTGTGGCAACGGCTCCAGCTGGGCAGCGTCCTGCTCGCGTACGAGCCGGTGTGGGCCGAGCAGCGCCGGCTGCACCAGGAGCGGGTGGCGGGCACCCGTGCCGACACGGTTCTGCTGCTGGAGCACCAGCCGGTCTATACCGCCGGCCGGCGCACCGCAGTACACGAACGGCCACTGGACGGCACCCCGGTCGTCGACGTCGACCGCGGCGGCAAGATCACCTTCCACGGACCGGGACAGCTCGTCTGCTACCCGATCGTGGCGCTGCCGGGCCACGTCTATGTCGTCGACTACGTCCGGCGGCTCGAGGAAGCGCTGATCGTCGCGTGCGCCGACCTCGGTGTGACGACCGGTCGGGTTCGCGGGCGCTCCGGCGTGTGGGTCGCAGCTGACCGAGCCCGCCCCGAGCGCAAGGTCGCCGCCCTCGGCATCCGGGTCGCTCGCGGCGTCACGATGCACGGCTTCGCGATCAACTGCGACGTCGACCTGGGCTGGTTCGACCGGATCGTTCCGTGCGGAATCGATGATGCCGTGGTCACCTCGCTGTCGGCGGAGCTGGATCGCCCGGTGGGAGTGGTCGAGGTCGCCGACACGCTGACGCCGCACCTCGAACGCATGCTCGCCTGGGAGCCCTACGCGCGGTCGCCCGACCTCGCCCGTGTGGCGCTGCACGACCTGGTACGACCGCGCCCAGTAGCCACCTGACGCGCCGTCTGCGGAAGGTCACGATGCTCGCCCCGCTACGCTGGCGGGCGTGACCATCGCACCCGAGGGCCGCCGGATGCTCCGCCTGGAGGTCCGCAACCAGCAGACCGCGATCGAGCGCAAGCCGGAGTGGATCAAGACCCGGGCGACGATGGGACCGCAGTACCGCGAGCTTCAAGACCTGGTACGCGGCGAGGGCCTGCACACCGTCTGCCAGGCGGCCGCCTGCCCCAACATCTTCGAGTGCTGGGAGGACCGTGAGGCGACCTTCCTCATCGGCGGCGACCAGTGCACCCGACGCTGCGACTTCTGCCAGATCGACACCGGCAAGCCGGCCGACCTCGACCGCGACGAGCCGAGGCGGGTCGCCGAGAGCGTGCGCACCATGCAGCTGCGCTATGCGACCGTCACCGGGGTGGCGCGCGACGACCTCGCCGACGGAGGTGCCTGGCTCTATGCCGAGACCGTCCGCCAGATCCACCGGCTCAATCCCGGCACGGGCGTCGAGCTGCTGGCACCGGACTTCAACGCGGTGCCCGAGCTGCTCGGTCAGGTCTTCGATGCCAACCCGGAGGTGTTCGCGCACAACATCGAGACCGTGCCGCGGATCTTCCGGCGGATCAGGCCCGGCTTCCGCTACGAGCGCAGCCTCGACGTGCTCGAGCAGGCCCAGGTTCGCGACCTGGTCACCAAGTCCAACCTGATCTTGGGCATGGGCGAGCGGCGCGACGAGGTCAGCGCAGCCATGGGCGACCTGCGCGCGGCGGGCACCGACCTGCTCACCATCACCCAGTACCTGCGCCCGAGTTCTCGCCACCACCCGGTCGAGCGCTGGGTCAAGCCGGCCGAGTTCGTCGAGCTGCGCGACGAGGCGCTTGCGCTCGGGTTCGCTGGCGTGATGTCGGGGCCACTGGTGCGCTCGTCCTACCGGGCCGGCCGGCTCTACCAGCAGGCGCTCGACGCCCAACTCGCGCCCGGCGCGTAGCCTTCGCGTCATGGCAGCCAGGGACACCTCGAGCAAGCAGTCGGCTCCCGACGTCCCCAAGGGGCGGGTGCGGCAGATGCGCCAGGCCTACCTGGTCACCCGCGAGCACTACCCACGGATCGGTGTCCTGCTGCTCTCGCTGTTCCTGCTCGTTGCTGGCGTCATCGGGTTCGCGGGGTGGGTGTTCCTCAACCCCTACATCGGGGTGTCGCTCGGCCTGACGACGGGGCTCATCGTCGTGATGATCGTGTTCGGCCGGCGGGTCGAGCGGGCTGCGTACGCACGGGTGGAGGGCCAGCCCGGAGCGGCCGCCGCGGCGCTGCAGATGCTCCGCCGCGGCTGGGACGTCAAGCCGGCTGTCGGCTTCACCAAGAGCCAGGACGTCGTGCACCGCGTCGTCGGCCGCCCCGGAATCATCCTGGTCGGTGAGGGCAACCCTGCGCGGCTGCGCAACCTGCTGGCCGTGGAGCGCAAGAAGCACGCCAGGCTCGCCGGGGAGGCGCCGATCACCGAGATCGTCGCGGGCGACGACGCAGGCGAGGTGTCGATCCGCAAGATGGCGCGACATGTCCAAAAGCTGCCCAAGGCCATCACCCCCGGCGACATGACCGACCTGCTGGCGCGGCTGCGCGCGCTCGACGCCATGCGCCCACAGGCGCCGATCCCGCGCGGCCCGGTGCCGACCAGCGCCAAGGGCATGCGCAAGATGATGCAGGGGCGCTGAGCCCGAAGCGCAGGATCACAGTCAGCCAAGGCGAACGAGACCCGCACATCGAGGTCGCAGGCGAAGGTCACACGGCCCGGTCAGCATCGGGTCGAACCCGACCAGCCGCAGCCTGTCGGCGCCGAAGCGACCGCAGCTCTACGTGCGGGAGAGGACCAGCAGGTAGGGCTTGTTCGGGTAGGGCGCCACCCACCTCGGACGGCGCGGGCGGTGCAGGCACGATGTGCGCATGAGCGCTAGCGCTGATGTCACCCCGGACTTCTCCGGCCTGACCGCACTGTTCCTCAACTGCACCCTCAAGCCTTCACCGCAGCTGTCGCACACGCAGGGCTTGATCGATCTCAGTGCCGGACTGATGCGTCAGCACGGGGCCGAGGTGGAGGTCGTGCGTGCGGTCGACCACGACATCGCCACCGGGGTCTATCCCGACATGACAGAGCACGGCGCCGTCAGCGACGAGTGGCCGCAGATCTATGCCCGCGTGCAGGCGGCCGACATCCTGGTGCTCGCCGGACCGATCTGGCTGGGCGACAACTCCAGCGTCACCAAACGGGTCGTGGAACGGCTGTACGCCAACAGCTCTGAGCTCAATGCCGAGGGGCAGTACGCCTACTACGGCAAGGTCGGCGGTGTGCTGATCACAGGCAACGAGGACGGCGTCAAGCACTGCGCCATGAACCTGCTCTACAGCCTCCAGCACCTCGGCTGCGTGATCCCGCCGCAGGCCGACGCGGGATGGATCGGCGAGGTCGGGCCCGGCCCTTCCTACCTCGACGAGGGCTCGGGTGGCCCGGGCAACGACTTCACCAACCGCAACACGACGTTCATGACGTTCAACCTTCTGCACCTGGCACGGATCCTGCGCGCCGCCGGTGGCGTTCCGGCGTACGGCAACCAGCGGACGCGATGGGACGCGGGCGAGCGGTTCGGCTCCGAGCAGGTAGGTCCGGACAGCGGCTGACGTGCCTGCCCGGCCGAGCATCCGGGCGTTACGCCGGTACCGCGCGCGGGGTGAGGGGAGCGTGGGACGCGACTGCTCAGTGACGCAGCACGATGCTGCGCGCAGCCAGGTCGTGCAGGCCGCGGCGGTCCTGGTCCATCACGAGCGGCGGCACGACGAGCGCGACGAGCACGGCGCGGACCAAACCCGGCAGCAACCCGATCGGGCGCCCGTCGAGCCGGACGACGCGAATCCCCGCCAACCGGTGCCCGACCGCGGTTCCGAGCAGGCCGACCAGCACCGTCTGCTCGAGCACGAAAGCACCGAGGACGGCCAGCGAGGCGGAGTCACCACCCACCCACACCTGGGTGCCCACGAAGGCGGCAACGGCAAGCTGGCAGGTGAACCAGTCGATGACGAGCGCCAGCAGCCTGCGACCCAGACCGGCCACCGATCCAGGGCCGACCTCGGGGAGCCCCAGCCGGTCCCCGAGACGGCCCGACTGGTCTCGACTCACGGGCCCGAGGCTAGCGAGCCGGACCGGCCACCCGTAACGTCGTCGAAACAGCCGGGTGACGGCGCAGACATGGGGCGCTCCTACGGTCTGGACATCCGGGACGTCGTGGCCGCAAGGTGGCCGAGGAGGACGCATGTTCGCTAACGCCGACGATCTGCTGAAGTACGTCCGCGACGAGGGAGTTGCCTTCGTTGACATCCGCTTCTGTGACCTCCCTGGCGTCATGCAGCACTTCACCGTTCCGGTGTCGTCGTTCGGGTCCGAGGTCTTCGAGGACGGCCTGATGTTCGACGGGTCCTCGATTCGCGGCTTCCAGGCAATCCACGAGTCGGACATGGCGCTGTTCCCCGACCCGACGTCGGCGTACCTCGACCCGTTCCGGGTCGACAAGACGCTGTGCCTCAACTTCTTCATCCACGACCCGCTCACCGGCGAGGCCTACTCCCGCGACCCACGCAACATCGCCCGCAAGGCTGAGGCGTACCTCAAGAGCAGCGGCATCGGCGACACCGCGCTCTTTGCCCCCGAGGCCGAGTTCTACGTCTTCGACAGCGTGCGCTTCGAGACGAAGGCCGAGGCCGGGTACTACCACATCGACTCGGCTGCGGGTGCCTGGAACACCGGGCAGGAGGCCGACAACCGCGGCTACAAGGTCCGGTACAAGGGCGGCTACTTCCCGGTGCCACCCACCGACCACTACGCGGACCTGCGCGCTCAGATGGTCAAGGAGCTGGAGGTCAGTGGCCTGCTCGTGGAGCGGGCGCACCACGAGGTCGGCACCGCGGGCCAGGCCGAGATCAACTTCCGGTTCGACACTCTCCTGACCTGTGCCGACAACCTGATGAAGTTCAAGTACATCATCAAGAACGTGGCGTGGGCCGCCGGCAAGACCGCCACCTTCATGCCCAAGCCGATCTTCGGCGACAACGGTTCCGGCATGCACTGCCACCAGTCCATCTGGAACGACGGCGAGCCGCTGTTCTATGACGAGACCGGCTACGCCGGGTTGTCGGACACGGCCCGCCACTACATCGGCGGCATCCTCGCGCACGCTCCCAGCCTGCTGGCCTTCACCAATCCCACAGTGAACAGCTACCACCGGCTGGTCCCGGGCTTCGAGGCGCCCGTCAACCTGGTCTACAGCCAGCGGAACCGTTCCGCGTGCATCCGGATCCCGATCACCGGCGCCAACCCCAAGGCGAAGCGGATCGAGTTCCGCTGTCCCGACCCGAGCAGCAACCCCTACCTCGCGT
>JACCWP010000158.1 GCA_013697585.1 Nocardioidaceae bacterium | reverse complement strand
GCCCTAGGGACTCCGCGGCGTTGCATTGTGCGGAATGTGCGGACGGCAGCGCCGCGACGGGCGGCGAGGTGGCATCACCCGGGCGCCGAGGTCGCCCAGCATCATCGTGGCGTGGGGGCCGGCCAGGGCCCGGGTCAGGTCGACGACGAGGATGTCGCCGCAGTGGTCTGCTCATGGCGAGCATCATCCCTGCAACCCCAGGTCGCTCAGCTGGTCTCCCACTGGAAGAGCCGCGCGGCGAGAAGCGTCACCACGACCGCGAAGCCGGCCAGGACCGCGATCGGCAGGAGCGTGGCGCTCGGCCCCTCGCCCCGGACCATCACATCCATCATGCCCTCGTTGAGCCACTTGAGCGGCATCACGTTGGACACGGTCCGCAGCCACTGGGGCGCCGCGTCCAGCGGGAAGAACGACCCGCTGAGGAAGGCCATCGGCAACACCATGAAGTTGGCGGCGTTGACTGCGCCCTCCGTGGTCTTGGTGACCGCTCCGGCGAAGAGGCCGACCGCCATGAAACACAGGGTGCCGACCACCAGGACCGGGACCGACATCCACCAGTAGCCGCTGAGCGTCAGCCCGAAGGCGGCCGCGCCCAGGCCGAGGAAGATCGCCAGCTGGACCAGCGCGATGGCGACGGTGACCGAGACCCGTGCCCCGACCACGGTCCTCGTGGTGACCGGAGCGAGCTGGAGACGGCGTAGCAGCTTGGACTGACGCCAGCCCTGCAGCGTGGCAGCGGCACCGAAGGCGGCGCTCATCGCGACCGCCCAACCGAGCAGACCGGGGGTGACGAACTGGATGCTGGTCAACGAGTCGTCCTCGACCCGGTCGGTCTCCAGGGCGAAGCTCGGCTCGACCCCGCTCTCCTGGGCGAGCAGTGCGACGTTGCTCCCGTCGACGAAGGAGCGCAGCGATCCCTGGGTGATCGCCGCCTTCACCTGGTCGGTCTGCGTGTAGTGGGCCACGAGGGTGTCGCCGGTCATCTCGATGGCCACGTCGGCGTCACCCTTGCGGACCTCGTCGAGCGCGGCGGACAGGTCCTCTGACCTGGTGACCTCGAAGGTCGCCTCAAAGGCCGCAAGGGCGTCGTGCGGTAGGTCGTCGACCAAGGAGACGTCGCCGACCTGGATCAGGTCGACCTTCGACTGGGACTGGTCGGAGAAGATCCCGCCGAAGAGCACCAGGAACATCAGCGGGAAGATGATCGCGAAGAAGACCGAGGCCTTGTCGCGGACGAATCCGCGCATGATGGCCACTGAAAGTGCGAAGAAGGGCTTCATGCGCGGTACTCCCGGCCGGTGAGGTCGAGGAAGACGTCCTCGAGCGTGCCCGTGTGCACGCGTACGCCGTCGAGCTGGTCGTGCTCGGCCAGCCGGGCGACCACGTGGGCCGGGTCGCGGGTCGTCAGCACCACACCGTCGACCGACTCCTGCACCTCGTCGACCCCCGAGATGTCCGCGGCCTCGTCACGCGAGATCTGGCCGGGCGCGACCGTGATCCTGGCGGGCGCGTCGAGCCCGCGCACCAGCGCCGCCGGCGAGTCGAGCTCGAGGATCCGCCCGGAGTCCATGATCGCGACCCGGTCGCAGAGCACCTCGGCCTCGTCCATGTAGTGGGGGGTGAGCACCACCGTGCGCCCGGACTCGTTGAGCCCGGACAACAGGTCCCACAGGTTGCGGCGGGCCTGGGGGTCAAGGGCCGCGGTCGGCTCGTCGAGGAAGAGCACCTCGGGGTCGTGCACCAGCGCACACGCGATCGAGAGCCGCTGCGCCTGGCCCCCGGAGAGGTCCTCGACCCGGGTATCGGCCTTGTCGACCAGTCCGACCTGCTCCAGCCACTGGTCGGCCGTCGCGTCCATGGCGCCGTACAAGGCGGCGAAGGTACGGATCTGCTCTCGGGCGGTGAGGCGCTCGAAGAACGACGACGCCTGGAGCTGGACGCCGATGCGGGGCAGCAACGACGGGTTGCGCGGCCACACTGCGAGGCCGAGGACCTCGGCGGTGCCCGAGTCGGGTCTGCGCAGTCCCTCGACCATCTCCAGCAAGGTGGTCTTGCCCGCGCCGTTGGGTCCGAGGATGCCGACGAACTCGCCCTCGGCCACCTCGAAGCTGACCTGATCGACAGCCGTCAGGTTTGCGTAGATCTTGGTGAGGGCGTGCACCTCGATCGCCGGCACACAGGCAACCTACCCAGCGGGTGCCGCGACAACCGCCCAGGACGTGCAGACTCGATCTGCGCGGACAGGCTGAGCAGAGTGGGCTCGTCGTCGGTGCGGCCGACGAGCTGAACAGCGACCAGCAGGGCGCGGAAGGGCGATGTTGCGTTGTGGGATCCTGCTGGGCGCGAGGATGGGCTGGTGACTTCTTCGGGCTTGGTTTTGGCGTTCGCAGGTTCCGGTTCTAGCGTGAGGTGATCTCGCTGGCGGTGCGGTGGTACCTGCGGTACGGCCTGTCCTACCGCGACGTCGAGGAGCTGCTCGCCGAGCGTGGCGTGGACGTCGATCACGTCACTGTCTACCGGTGGGTGCAACGGTTTCCACCTGAGTTCGTCGAGGCCGCGTGTCCGCGTCGCCACTGCCCTGGTGACCGGTGGTTCGTCGACGAAACGTCTGTCACGGTCACCGGGCGGTGGACGTACCTGTACCGGGCGATCGACCAGTACGGGCAGGTCATCGACGTCTGGCTGTCATGTAGGTGTGACCTCGCCGCGGCGCGGGCGTTCTTCACTCATGCGCTCTCCGCCGGGACGGTCCCCGTCGAGGTGACCACGGACCGAGCGGCGCCATACCCGCGGGTTCTCGACGAGCTGATCCCTAGCGCGATGCATACCACCGAGCAGTAGGCGAACAACACGGTTGAGGCCGATCATGGCCGACTCAAAGCAAGGCTTCGCCCGACGCGCGGACTCAAGACGTTCCGATCGGCTCGCATTCTCGCCGCTGGTCATGCTTTCGTTCAGAACATCCGACGTGGCCACTACGAGATCGCCATCGATCAGTCGGCAGCAAACCGTCTTCGTGCCGCACTCGACGAGCTTGTGGTTGCTGTCTGACAGAGCCCTCCCATGACCGAATGATGCCTCACCCGACCTCGCCATCACCCAACGCAACAGTGGCAGATCGTCTCGTGCTCCACCACATTGCTCGTGGTGGTAATCATGTAGCGCGGGCCACCGCCCTCACAGCTCGGGATGACGTCGACGAACGCCTCGACGAGGCCCAGCCCGTGACCTCGCTTATCCACGTACCAGCGGCGCACCCGGCTACGCGCGACGTTTGCTGTCTGCCCACTCTCGCACCTCGCTGCGCAACCACAGACGTGCGCGATTCGCACCACGATCTACAACTGGGCGAGGCATGCCGGGGTACCGGCGCTGGTACTGAAAGACGGTGTTGGAGTGCGACAGCCCAAGCATTTTCGCCACGTCACGGGCGTCGATCAAGTCGTCCACGTCGACAAGCCGGCCCATGTCATGACACTAGGGAGGCCCACTCCCACAGGGGCGACGCCACGCTCGACGTCGGTTGACAAGCACTATCCACCATGCCTACGTTTGTAGGCGTGGTGGACTGGGACGACACGCTAGCCCTAGCCAGGTCTCGGTGGCGTGCTCGGACGACCGCGAACTCCCTGACCATCACAACGGAGCACCGCTACCTCCGCGTTTTCGAGTCGTTCGCCCGGTACGCCGCAGCGCACGGTGCCACAGCGTGCGGCGCGGTGTCTCCGGAACTGTGTCGCAACTTCTGCGGCGCCACGCTCAGGGAATCGATGCCAAGCGCGTCGACGCGGCGGTTTCGCCTGACGGT
>JACCWP010000148.1 GCA_013697585.1 Nocardioidaceae bacterium | reverse complement strand
CCTCCGCACCAGAGGTCGCCGAGGCGATGGCCAAGGCGGCGCCCACCGGTGCGCCGGTGATCGTCGACACCAAGCTGGACGGGATCCGGGTGCAGGTGCACCGCGACGGCGACGACGTGCTGGTCGCGACGCGGAGCCTCGACGACATCACGGCGCGGGTGCCCGAGGTGGTCGAGGCCGTGCGCGGCCTGCCGGCCCGCTCGCTGGTGCTCGACGGCGAAGCCATCGCCCTGCGGCCGGACGGCCGTCCGCACCCGTTCCAGGTGACCGCCGCTCGGGCGGCCTCGGCCGCCGACGTGGCCGCGCTGCGGGACCGTACGCCGCTCACGACCGTGCTGTTCGACCTGCTGCACCACGACGGCGACGACCTGCTCGACGCTTCGCTTGCGGATCGCGCCGAGCGGCTGGCGGTGCTCACCCGTGGTACCGACCTGCTGGTGCCGCGGTTGCACACCGTCGACGCCGAGCTGGCGCAGCGGTTCTTCGAAGACGCGGTCGCGCGCGGCCACGAGGGGGTCGTGGTCAAGTCGGCTGCCACGCCGTACGCCGCCGGTCGGCGCGGCTCGGGATGGGTCAAGGTCAAGCCGCGGCACACCCTCGACCTGGTGGTGCTGGCGGTCGAGTGGGGCAGCGGCCGCCGGGTCGGGTGGCTGTCCAACCTGCACCTGGGGGCCCGCGCGCACGACAGCCCGGTGGACCAGCCAGGTTTCGTCATGCTCGGCAAGACGTTCAAGGGGTTGACCGACCAGCTGCTCACCTGGCAGACCGAGCAGCTGCTTGCCCGCGAGGTGCGCCGCGACGGGCACGTCCTGCACGTCCGCCCCGAGCTCGTCGTCGAGATCGCGTTCGACGGCGTGCAGACATCGACCCGCTACCCGGGCGGCGTGGCGCTGCGGTTCGCCCGAGTGCTGCGCTACCGCGACGACAAGACCGCCGCCGAGGCCGACACCCTGTCCACCGTCCTCGCCCTGCGCTGACGGTGAGCTACGAACCGGCAGCCAGCCGGTCGTCGAGACATCACTCGCAGCGAGTGCGGGTGGGGGTCAGTGTCGCTCCTCGAGGCCCACCGAGTCCCGCAGTCGCTGGGTAGCCTCGGCCAGGTCGCTGTCGTCGCGCGCCCGCGACTCCATCAACGATGCGAGCGCCTCAGCCAGCACGTTGAGCTTTTCCTGCGACGCCTCGTCAGCGCGCCGGGCGGCGTTCTCCAGCAGCACCAGCAGCAGCAGGGAGACGACGCTGCCCACGGTGTGGATCGCGACCTGCCACTCCTTGGCGCTGGGCCACAGCGGCAGGCTGGCGAACCACACAACCACGATGACGACGCACAACATGAAGAACGGGGCCCGGCTCACCCGATAATGGGCCTGCTCGACAAAGCGCTCGAAGAGCCCCTTGTGCTCGTCCTGGGTGCGAGTCTCGGAGGCTTCGCTGCGTTCCACCGCCAGAGCCTAACCGCGCTGGCCGCCGCGGCAGGCGATCAGCGACGCTTGCGGCCGAACGTGAACGACCGGGGCTTCTGCGCCCGCTCCAGCTGCATCTTCGCCTGCGCCGGCCCCCAGGTGCCGGCGGAGTCGACGCCGTCGCCGTTCCAGTCGCCTCCGAAGGGCAGCCCGCCCCGACCACCGAAGTCCTCGGTCGTGACCCGGCCCCGGCTGTCGCGGTACCTCCAGTGCGTGCTCCGAGTGTCGAAGACCGCGACGTCGGTGCGACGGTCGCCGTCCCAGTCGCCGGTCACCGGCACCGATGCGACGCCACCGAAGCTGAACGCCGTGATCGCGCCGCTCGCTCCGCGAAGTCGGAACTCTTGCTTGCCCGGGCTGAAGGTGCCGACCTCGGTGACGCCGTCGCCGTTCCAGTCGCCGGTGATGGGCACGTCGCGCAGGTTGCCCATGACCACCTCGCGGGTCTGTCCCCCGTCGAGTCGGAGGAAGTACTTCTGCGTCATCCGGCGCCACACGCCGACGTCCGTACGGCCGTTGCCGTTCCAGTCTCCGGTCACCGGCACGTCACCGGGACGCCCCCAGGCAATGACCCTGACGTCGCCGCCGGGCATCCGCAGCCGGAAGTTGTTGCCTCGGGGAGTCTGTCGGTAGACGCCGACGTCGTCGCGGCGGTCGCCGTTCCAGTCACCTGCCACGGGCACATCGCCACAGTTGTACGAGTTGATGTCGGTGTTGTAGTCGAGCAGCGCGCCGTGGAACGTTGCTGGCCGCACCGCCCCGGCCTGCTTCTGCTCGAAGTGCAGATGCGGGCCGGTCGAACCGCCGCTGGTCCCGAGCAACCCGATCATCGTGCCTTGGTCCACCTGCTGGCCGACGACGACCAGCTGAGCGTCGAGGTGCGCGTACAGGCTTTCCCAGCCGTTGCCGTGGTCGATCTTGACGTACTTGCCGTAGGAGCTGCCGCCGAGGTCGACGACCGCCGTCACCCGTCCGGGGGCGCTGGCGCGCACAGGCTGGCGGTAGTCGTCGTCGCGGTTGAAGTCGACGGAATAGACGCTGGGGCTGTGGTCGGGTCGGCTCTGCGCGCTCCAGTCCTGACCACACAGGAACGGCGCCTCGAAGTCCGGCTCCCAGGCCGCCCAAGCTCCGAGCGGGGCGACGACAGCCGCACCCAGGGCCAGCGCGACGGCACCAGGGAAGACGCGACGGCAGGTGCGGAGCAGCTTCATCCGGTGTCCTCCTCCGGTGTCATGGCCTCATGACCCACACAGGTCACACCGGACACAACAGCCACTGAACCTAGTCGCCTGAATGCGGCGTGTCGTCTTGACTGCAGTGTCATGGACCTTCTAGTGATCGGCGGCACCCGTTTCGTGGGGCGCCACCTCGTCCGATCGGCCCTGTCCGGCGGTCACCGGGTGACCCTGCTGCACCGGCAGGGCATCGACCCGTTCCCCGAGGCAGAGCACCTGCACGCTGACCGCGGCGGCGACCTCGCTGTCCTCGCGGACCGCCGCTTCGACGCCACCGTCGACGTGTGCGCCTACTGGCCCCGGCAGGTCCGCACGCTGGGGGAGGCATTGGCCGAGGACCGGTCGGGCCACTACGAGCTCGTGTCGTCGGTTTCTGCTTACGCCGGTACGGACGCCGCCGGTGCCGACGAGAGCGCGGCGCTGGCCGACCGGGCGCCAGGCCACGGGTGCGACCCCGACAGCTGGCCGATGACCGACCGCACCTACGGGCCGCTGAAGGTCGCCTGCGAACGCGCGGCCGCCCATCGGTTCGCGCGCCTGACGGTGGTGCGACCGACCTACGTCGTCGGGCCGTACGACCCCACCCACCGGTTCTGCTGGTGGCTCGATCGACTGTCCCGCGGCGGCGAGGTGCTCGCACCCGGACCCCACGACGCACCGGTCCAGCTCGTCGACGCCGCCGACCTGGGCAAGTGGATGGTCGGTCTTGCCGACGGCGGCATCACCGGTGCGTACCACGCGTGCTCGACGGAGCCGGGGTGGACGTTCGGCGAGCTGCTTGAAGCGATCGCTGGCTCGGTCGCCCCCGCCGGCACCCGGCTGCGCTGGGTCGACGGCGAATGGTTGCGCGAGCAGGGCGTCGACGAGAGCGACCTGCCGCTGTGGAGCGAGGGTCGGCACGACAGTGTGATGGCGCTCGACCCGGCCGCAGGCCGACGGACGGGTCTCGGCAGCCGAGCGGCGGCCGAGACGATCCGCGACACCTGGCGCTGGATGCAGGGCAGCGACTTCCGCAGCGGACGCCGCCGGCTGGACGCGGGTCGGGAGACAGAGCTCCTCAGCCGCGCACCCGGATGAGTCCTTCTTGGGCCACCGAGGCGACGAGGGTCCCGTCGGCGGCAAAGATCCGCGCGTGCGCAAAGCCCCGCCCACCGCTCGCGGATGGCGAGACCTGGTCATAGAGCAGCCACCGGTCGGCTCGCACCGGCCGGTGAAACCAGATGGCGTGGTCCAGCGACGCCGCCTGCAGGCCTGGCTGCCCGATCAGCACCCCGTGCGGCACCAGCGACGATCCCAGCAGGGTCAGGTCGCTGGCGTAGGTGAGCACGGCGGTGTGCAGGGCGTCGTCGTCGGGCAGCTCGTCCGAAGCGCGAAACCACATCCTCGCCCGGGCTGGCCGCCCGTGCGGCTCCATGCCGCCACCGTCTCGGGTGTCGCCCGCGTAGTGGACATCGAGGGTCGACCACTCCCGGCGCCAGTCCTCGGCTGCGCGCGCGCTCACCGTGCCCAGCACCTCGGCCAGGTCGGGGCAGTCGGCGGCGGCGGACACCTCGGGCATCGCGTCCTGGTGCTCGAGGCCGCGCTCGGGTCGCTGGAACGACGCAGTGAGATAGAAGATCGCCCGGCCGTGCTGGCGGGCGGACACCCGCCGGGTGCTGAACGACCGGCCGTCCCGGATCCGCTCCACGTCATAGATGATCGGGACCGCGGTGTCGCCGCCGCGCAGGAAGTATGAGTGCAGCGAGTGCGGCTGATGCGTCTCGCCCAGACCGTCAGGACCGTCGACGCTGCGGATGGCGGCGATCAGCGCCTGCGCGGCGACCTGCCCACCGAACACCCGCTGCAGCGTCGAGTGCGGCGGTTGGGCTCCGCGATAGAGGTCGAGGTCGAGACGCTCGAGGTCGAGTATGTCGACCAGCTGCGAGACGGGTGTCGGCACGACGCGCATCCTCGCACCGCCGCCAGACCGCGAAGACAGGCGCGGCCCGCCCCAGCCAACGTGTTCCTCAGCCGCGGCCCTCGCGGTTGTCGAGGCCGGCCAGGAACTGCTCGAACTGCTGGCCGAGCTGATCGGCCGACGGCAGGTCCTCGTCGCGAGCGAGCATCGACTGCCCGGCACCGCGGGAGAACGCGTCGTACTGCTCCTCCAGCGTGCTGAGCACCTCGTTGCCCTCCTGCTCGACGACCTGCCGGTCGACCTCGGCGAGCGTGGCCTCGGCGGCCGTACGCAGCCGGTCGACGTCGAAGGTCAGCCCGGCCGCCGCCCCCGCGGCCTCGAGCAAGGTCACGACAGCCGGTGGGAACTCGAGTCCGGAGACATAGTGCGGCACGTGCGCGACATAGCCCATCGCGTCGATTCCCGCCTCCCCGAGGCGCAGCTCGAGCAGCGCCTGCGCGCTGGCGGGAACCACCAGCCGACCGGTCCACAGGTTGGGCCGGTCGACCAGCTCGGAGCGGGTCGCGTGCGCGGTCACCACGATCGGCCGGGTGTGCGGCACACCCATCGGCACGGCGCCGACACCGACCACCAGCCGAACACCGAACTGCGTCACCACCTGCCGCACGGCGGCCGCGAAGGCCTCCCAGCGATAGTCGGGCTCGGGGCCGGTCAGCAACAGGTAGGCAGTGCCGGCCGCGTCGGTCAGGCGGCGCACGTCAAGGCGAGGCGCCTCGTAGCCGGCGTAGCGGTCCTCGTCGAACGACAGCGCTGGCCGTCGGGCCCGGTAGTCGTAGAGCCGGTCGACGTCGAGCTCGGCGATGACGTCTGCGGGCGCTGAGTCGGCCCCGAGCAGGTGCTCGGCGGCCAGCCGACCGGCGTGCCCCGCCGACAGGAAACCGTCGAGTGCGTGCAACAGCACCGGCCCGTCTGCGGCAGTGCTGAAGTCGGCGTCGGGCTGGGTGAGCTGCAGCAGGTCGCTGCTCGCGGGAGAGCCGTGCGGTGCCTCAGTCATCGACTGGACCAACGCCCCCTCTGGGCATGGCATTCCACGCTCAGCGCCGATCGCGCGCCAGCCGTGAGTGGGTCCGCCCGTACAACCCGTAGACCACGAAACCCAGGACCATCCAGATCCCGAACCGCAGCCACGTCTCGCCAGGCAGGTTGAGCATCAGGTAGGTGCAGGACAGCACTGCCAGGGTTGCGACCAACGGCGCGGCCGGGACCCGGAACGCCCGCGGCAGGTCGGGTTGGGCCCGGCGGAGCAGGACGACGCCGACGCTCACCAGCACGAACGCGAACAGCGTCCCGATGTTGACCAGGTCGGTGAGCGTCCCGAGCGGCAGGACGCCGGCAAGCGCCGCGACCGCCACGCCGACGATCGCGGTGATCCGGTACGGCGTGCCGTACTTGGGGTGGACCTTGGCCAGCCAGCCAGGCAGCAGACCGTCTCGCGACATAGCGAACGCGACCCGGCTCTGACCGAGCATGAGGATCATCGCCACCGCGATCAGGCCGATGCACGCGCCAACGGAGATCGTGTTGGCCATCCAGCCCACACCGACAGCATCGAAGGCATCTGCCAGTGGTGACTCGCTGTTGGGATTGATGTTCTGGTAGTTCTGCATCCCGGTGATCACGAGGCTGACCGCCATGTAGAGCACGGTCACGATCGCCAGTGAGGCGATGATGCCGATCGGCAGGTCGCGCTGCGGGTTCTTCGTCTCCTCGGCCGTCGTCGCGACGACGTCGAACCCGATGAAGGCAAAGAACACCACCGCGGCTCCGGCCACGACCCCGCCGAACCCGTACACCGCGGGCTCCAGGCCGAGCAGCGTCTCGATCAGCGGCGCCTTCTCCCAGCCCCCGCTGGAGGGCGCGGGCTCCGACGGCGGGACGAACGGCGTGTAGTTGCCCCCCTTGATGTAGGTGATGCCGACGCCGACGACGATTGCGATGACCGCCAGCTTGACCACCACGATGACCTGGTTGAACACGCTGGACAGCTTGATGCCAAGGATCAGCACCGCCGTGACCACGAGCGCGATGAGCAAAGCCGGGAGGTTGACCAGCCCGTCCTTCTCGGCGGCCTGCAGGCTGGCCGGGATCGCGAGGAAGGTGCCGTCGAGCAGCGCGACCAGATAACCCGAGAAGCCGACCGACAGCGCTGCTGCGCCGATGGTGAACTCGAGGATGAGGTCCCAGCCGATCGTCCACGCGACCAGCTCACCCAGGGCGGCGTACGAGAACGTGTACGCCGACCCCGCGACCGGCACGGTGGACGCGAGCTCGGCGTAGCACAGCGCGGCCAGCGCACACGCCGTGCCGGCGAGCAGGAACGAGATCGCGATCGCGGGCCCGGAGTTGGTCGCCGCCACCTGCCCGGTGAGGATGAAGATGCCGGCGCCGATGCAGACGCCGATACCGAAGACCGTGAGGTCGAACGCGCCCAAGTTCTTCTTGAGCTGGTGCTCCGGCTCCTCGGTGTCCTTGATCGACTGCTCGACGCTCTTGGTACGCCACAGGTCGTGCCGTGTCGTGCGCTCGGTGCTCACCGCGCCTCCCGCTTGGTCTGCCAGGTGGGACGGGGTCAGGCTAGGCCCCAGGGGGCAAAGTGGCGACCCGCCGCGCCACGGCGCCCGCGACCGCGGGAGGCGTCAGGCCGCAGCGGGCGAGCAGCGCGTCGCGCTTGCAGTGCGACGGGAACCCCTGGTCGATCGCGTGCACCTGCACGGGAGTCCCCACCCGCGCGTCGACGAGGGCCGCGCACACGGCGGACCCGAAGCCGCCTGCGCGCCCGCTGTCCTCGACAGTGACCACCAACCGGTGCTCGCGAGCCAGCCCGACAACAGCCGAGTCGACCGGCAGCACCCAGCGCGGGTCCACCACCGTGACCCCGGTTCCCTGTTCCAGCAACAACCCAGCCGCCTCGACCGCGGCGGCGACCATCGACCCGGCGGCGACCAGCAGCACGTCGCGATCGCCGCTGCGTACCATCACGTCGCAGCAGCCGGAGGTGTCGACCGCCTCGATGTCGGGGAGCACCGGGCCTTTGGGCCACCGCAGCGCGGTGGGCCCGTCGGACACCTCGACGGCCTCGCGCAGCAGCTCACGGAGCCGGGCACCGTCACGGGGCGCAGCGACTCGCATCCCCGGGACGACACCGAGAATCGACAAGTCCCACATGCCGTTGTGCGACGGGCCGTCCTCGCCGGTGGCGCCGGCACGGTCGAGCACGAACGTCACCGCGCAGCGGTGCAGCGCGACATCGAGCAACAGCTGGTCGAAGGCCCGATTGAGGAACGTCGAATAGATCGCCACCACCGGGTGCAGACCCCCGAGAGCGAGCCCGGCCGCACTCGTCACCGCGTGCTGCTCGGCGATACCGACGTCGAACACCCGTTCGGGGAACTTGTCCGCGAACAGGTCCAGGCCGGTCGGATAGAGCATGGCAGCCGTGATGCCGACGATGTCGTCTCGTTCGGCGGCCAGCACGGCGATCTCGTCGCGGAACAGGTGCATGAAGCTGGTGGGTGCGGCCGCGAGCGCCTCCCCCGTGTCCAGGTCGAAGGGCATCGCCTGGTGCATCTGGTCGGTCACGTCGGCGACGGCGCGCGCGTAGCCGTGCCCCTTCTCGGTGATCACGTGCACCAGCACCGGCCCGCCGAAGCGCTTGGCCTGTGACAGCGCCGTCTCCACGGCGTCCTGGTCATGGCCGTCGACGGGGCCCACGTACTTGAGGCCGAGGTCCTCGAACAGCCCCTGCGGCGCGAGCGCATCCTTGACGCCCCGCTTGGCGGCATGCAGCGCGTCGTAGGTCGGCGGACCGACGAGCCTGACCCGGTTCAGCCGCTCCTTGACTGTGCTCAGCAACCGCTCGTAGCGCGGGTGGGTGCGCAGCCCGGCGAGCCGCTCGGCGATCCCGCCCACTGTCTGCGAGTAGGAGCGGCCGTTGTCGTTGACCACCACGACCAGCGCACGGTCCTTTCCGGCCGCGATGTTGTTCAGCGCCTCCCAGGACATGCCGCCGGTCAACGCCCCATCGCCGACGACGGCGACGACGTAGCGGTCTTGGCCGTGCAGGGCGTAGGCCTTGGCCAGACCGTCCGCGTAGGACAGGGCGGTGGATGCGTGCGAGTTCTCGATCGTGTCGTGGTCGGACTCGCTGCGGCTCGGGTAGCCAGACAGCCCACCTTCTTGTCGCAGCCGGTCGAAGTCGGCGGCCCGGCCGGTGAGCATCTTGTGCACGTACGACTGGTGCCCGGTGTCGAACAGGATCCGGTCGGTCGGCGAGTCGAACACCCGGTGCACACCGAGGGTCAGCTCGACGACACCGAGGTTGGGTCCGAGGTGGCCGCCGTGCTCGGCGACCGCGGCCACGATGGCGACGCGGATCTCCTCGGCGAGCTCGCGAAGCTGGTCGCGGTCGAGGTCGCGCAGGTCGGCCGGCCCATCGAGCCGGTCGAGCAGACCCATGCCGCAGCGCCTCCGTACGTCGGTCTTCTGGTGCTCTCAGCGGTGTGCCTCACCTGTGTCGGCGACCGTGATCGCACCGGGCCGAGTCTAGGGCGGGCGATGCAGATGCCGGACACTGACTGCCGTGAGCTGCGTCTTCTGCGCGATCGTGACCGACGCGGCGCCGGCCCATCGGGTGCTCGACACGCCGCAGCTGGTGGGCTTCCTCGACATGCGCCCCGTGTTCAAGGGTCACGTGCTGCTCGTCACCCGAGAACACGTCGAGACGCTGACCGACCTGCCCGACGAGCTGGTCCTGCCGCTGTTCACGACCGTCCGGCGAGTCGCTGCGGCGGTCCGCGAGGGGCTCGGGGCCCAGGGGTCGTTCGTAGCGATGAACAACGTGGTGAGCCAGAGCGTCCCGCACCTGCACGTACACGTCGTGCCACGGACCAAGGGCGACGGGTTGCGCGGCTTCTTCTGGCCACGCACCCGCTACCGCGACGACGCGGAGGCCGCCTCGTTCGCAGCCCGCGTGGCCCGCGCCCTCCCCACACCCTGAGCCTGACGTCTCACTGGACTCTTTCGGCGTGTCGCGTGCGAGACGTCAGGCTCACTGTCTTGGGGTCAGAGGCGCGCGCGGAACCGCTTCCCGCGCAAGGCCTCCTCGACCAGCCCGACCTCGCGCCGCAGCCCGGCGAGGCGTGCCAGCTCGTGCTGCCAGGTGGCCACCGCACGCTCGACGACGTCGGCGTCGGCCACCTCGCGCAGCCCCGTCCGGCCTTCCGAGACCCCCCGGGTGGCGGCTGCTTGCATCGCCTCGACATGGAGCACCGCGAAGCGGGCGAGCACCACGACGTGGCGCCGCAGGCCCGAGTAGCCG
>JACCWP010000129.1 GCA_013697585.1 Nocardioidaceae bacterium | reverse complement strand
CGCCTCCTCCACGTCGGCGCGCCAGGTCGCCAGCCGGCGCGCGTCGAGCCGCAGGCGTGGCGAGCGTGGGTGTTCGCGCACCACCTCGAACCCGCACGCCAACAAGAACCCCACCGGGACCAGGCAGTCGTCGTCGCCGGGCCGGTGGGTCCCGTACGCCTCGAGCGCCCGGACGCCCTGCGCTGGCTGGACCGAGCACCGGCCTGGGTGCCGTGGCTGGCGAAGCGCGTGGCCCACGACCGCTTGCACGAGCCAGCGTCCGAGGCCGGTCCCGCGATGCTCGGGGTCGACGCGCAGCGCCATCAGCAGCTTCGCGTCCGAGGAGACGGGCGCGCTCGGGGCGGCGGCGCCGCCGCCGGAGCGTGCGGCCAGCGACCAGGTCGCATAGCCGACCGGGCGATTGTCGATGCGAGCAAGCACGCCGCCGGCGCTGCCCTCGACCAGCGCATCCTCCCACCAGCCACGTTTAGCCGTTGCGACACACCCGTGACGCTGGGCCGCCGCAACCCCCAGCGGGCCGAGCTCCCAGCGGACGCAGCCGCGGCACGCGTCGGGGAGCAGGTCGAGCCCCTCTGTCGCGAGCGGCGCGATACGACGGGCAATCGCCACCTGCCGACCCTCCTGCGCCGTGCGGGGTCCCCGATGAGGCATCGTAGGACGGACATGACCGCGCCGCCGCCCGTTCCCGGCACCGGTCCGGATGGCCTGTCCGCCAGCGCGGGCCCACCGGGCCCACCTGGCCCGCGTACCGGGCACCACACCCGCTTCGACGCCTACGTCGATCGCTACGCGACGCGTACCCGCGGCATGACCGCGTCGGAGATCCGGGCGCTGTTCTCGGTCGCCAGCCGGCCCGAGGTGGTGTCGCTGGCGGGAGGGATGCCGTCGCTGTCGGGCCTGCCGCTCGACGCCGTCGCCGCCACCGTCCGCGACCTGGTTGCCACTCGCGGTGCTACCGCGCTCCAGTACGGCTCCGGTCAGGGCGAGCCGGGGCTGCGCCAGCAGATCTGCGATGTGATGGCGATCGAGGGGGTCGACGGCCACCCCGACGACGTCGTGGTGACCGTCGGCAGCCAACAGGGCCTCGACCTGGTCACCCGCATCTTCTGCGACCCGGGCGATGTCGTGGTGTGCGAGGCGCCGAGCTATGTGGGGGCGCTGGGGGTGTTCCGCGCCTACGAGTGCGAAGTCGTGCACGTCGAGATGGACGGCCAAGGGCTGATCCCTGAAGCGTTGCGGCAGGCACTGGCGCGGTTGGCCGAAATCGGCCGGCGGGTGAAGTTCTGCTACACCGTGCCGACTTACCACAACCCGGCCGGGGTGACTCTCACGGCGGCACGCCGAGCCGAGGTGCTGGCCATCTGTGCCGACTACGACGTGCTGGTGATCGAGGACAATCCCTATGGTCTGTTGGGATTCGCGGGCGAACCCCCGCGGCCACTCCGCGCCGACGAGGGCGGCCGCGTTGTCTACCTTGGCTCGTTCTCCAAGACATTCGCGCCGGGTCTGCGAGTGGGCTGGGTCCTCGCGCCGCACGCGGTGCGCGAAAAGCTGGTGCTCGCCCAGGAGTCGTCGACGCTGTGTCCTCCCGCCTTCTCCCAGGCGGTGGTGTCGGCCTACCTGGCAGACCACGACTGGCGCGGCCAGGTCAAGCAGTTCTGCGAGCTCTACCGCGAGCGTCGCGACGCCATGCTCGAGGCTCTGACCGAGCAGCTGCCCACCGGAGCGCGGTGGACCCGGCCCGACGGCGGCTTCTACGTGTGGCTCACCCTGCCCGCGGGACTCGACGCCAAAGCGATGCTGCCGCGGGCGGTGACCGCCCGCGTCGCCTATGTGCCCGGAACCGCGTTCTATGCCGACGGGTTCGGCAGTCGGTGCCTGCGGCTGTCCTACTGCCACCCCACGCCGGAACGGATCCGGGAGGGCGTCCGGCGGTTGGCCGCGGTCGTGGAGCGGGAGCGCGAGCTGCGCGAGACGTTCGGGGCTGGAGCGGGACCACCGCACCTGGAGACGGGCTATGAGTCCCCGACCCCGGACCTGACGTGACGGAGGCGGCGACGAGCAGCCAGCGGCTGCTGGTGGTGAGCGGCGGCCTGTCGCACGAACGCGACGTCTCGCTGCGCTCGGGCCGCCGCGTCACCGGCGCGTTGCGCCGCCACGGGCTGGAAACCGAGGAGCGCGACGTCGGCCCCGACCTGGTCCGCGCGCTGCGCGACGACCCGCCAAGCTGCGTGCTGCCACTGCTGCACGGCGAGGCCGGCGAGGACGGTGCGCTGCGCGAGGTGCTGGAGCTGGTCGGCGTCCCCTACGTCGGTGCCCGCCCGGCGGCATGCCGCTTGGCCTTCGACAAGTCGGTTGCCAAGGTTGTGGTCGCCCAGGCCGGACTGCAGACCCCCGCGTCGGTGGCGTTGCCCGCCGAGACGTTTCGTGAGGTTGGCGCGGCCATCGTGATGGACACCCTGGTCGAACGGCTCGGTCTGCCACTGGTGGTCAAACCGGCGCGTGGGGGCTCTGCACTCGGGTGCTCGGTCGTGCGCGCGCGCAACGAGCTCCCCGCCGCGATGGTGGGGTGCTTCTCGTACGGTCCGGTCGCGCTGGTCGAGCAGTTCGTCGCTGGCGCCGAGGTGGCCGTCGCGGTCATCGAGGACGGTCCGTCCGCGCGGACCCTGCCGGCAGTCGAGATCCGTCCCGACAGCGGGATCTACGACTACATGGCCCGCTACACGGCCGGGGCCACCGAGTTCGTGGTCCCGGCCGAGGTATCCGACGACGCCGGCGCAGCGTGTGCCTACGCCGCGCTGACCGCGCACCGGGCGCTGGGGCTGCGCGACCTGTCTCGTTCCGACCTGGTGGTCGATGCGGACGGAACGGTCTGGTTCCTCGAGGTCAACGTGGCCCCTGGGATGACCGAGACGTCGCTGGTCCCGCTGGCAGTCGAGGCGGCCGGGCTCGACCTGGGCACCGTCTGCGCCGGGCTCGTGGCTCGGGCGATCGCGCGAGGCGCCGAGCGGTAGCGCCGGCGCGGAACCATGCCGCTCGGACGGCCATGTCGACATGTCGGTCTGCCGATCCGTCGACTGGTGGAGAGATCGTCTGAACGACAGGAGGGACCGAGTGGGCTATCGCTCTCAGCCGCCCCGGCGGTCGGGTGCGGTGGGCCGGTCCAGGGGACTCTCTTGGTGCTGCCGGGCCCGTCAGCGGGGGTCCAGCAGCGCCACGATGCGGTCGAGATCCTCGATCGAGGCGAACTCGACGGTGATCCGGCCCCTCCGCTTGCCGAGATCGACCCGGACCCGGGTGTCGTATCGTTCGGATAACCGGTCGCCGAGCTCGACGAGGCGGGGGGCGGTCGGGCGGGGGCTCCGTCGGACGTGCCCGGCCGCCTCGGCCTGGTCGGCTCCTGTGGCGACCATCTCCTCGAGCGCCCGCACGGACAGTCCCTCCGCGACGGTGCGCAGCGCCAACCGCTCCTGCGCCTCGGCATCGTCGATCGTGACGAGCGCGCGCGCATGACCGGCCGACAGCACCCCCGCGGCGACCCGACGCTGCACCGGCGGGCTGAGTCGCAGCAGTCGGAGCGTGTTGGTGATCTGGGGACGCGAGCGCCCGACCCGCGAGGCCAGCTCGTCCTGGGTACAGCCGAAGTCGTCGAGCAGCTGCTGGTATGCCCCCGCCTCCTCCAGCGGGTTGAGCTGGGCGCGGTGGAGGTTCTCCAGCAGGGCGTCGCGCAGCATGGCGTCGTCTCGGGTCTCCCGGACGATCGCCGGGATCGTGTCCAGCTCGGCCTCCGTGACGGCTCGCCAGCGGCGTTCGCCCATCACCAGCTCGTACGCGTCGGCACCGGTCGGTCGCACGACCACCGGCTGCAGCAGTCCCACCGCCCGGATGGATCGGACCAGCTCTGCCTGCGCATCCGCGTCGAAGACCTGGCGGGGTTGCCGGGGGTTCGGGTGCACCTGACCGACCGGTAGCTCGGCGAAGCGTGCCCCTTCCACCGCGCGCTCTCCTTCGGCCGCCGGCGCGGCGTCGTCGTCGGCCGCCACCGCGGCGCGGTTGTCCGTCGGCTGGGCGGCGGTCGGGATCAGGGCTCCTAGACCCCGGCCCAGCCCTCGTCTGTTCGTCACGTCGTCCCTTCGGCTTTGACGGCGCCGCGAGCGCTGATCTCTCGCGCCGCCTCCAGGTACGACACGGCACCGGCCGACGCCGGGTCGTACGTCATGACGGTCTGCTGATAGCTCGGTGCCTCGGAGATGCGGACCGAGCGGGGAATCGCGGTCCGCAACACCTGGTCCGGAAAGTGTGCGCGCACCTCGGCGGCGACGCCCGCGGAGAGGCGGGTCCGAGCGTCGTGCATGGTGAGCAGGATGGTCGACACCTGGATCTTTGGGTTGAGATGGGCGCGCACCATCTCGACCGTCCGCAACAGCTGCCCGACGCCCTCGAGGGCGTAGTACTCACACTGGATGGGTACGAGGATCTCCTCGCCGGCCACCAGCGCATTGACGGTGAGCAGGCCCAGCGACGGGGGGCAGTCGATGAACACGTAGTCAACTCGCCTGCCGGCCGCTGCCCGCTCGGCCAGGTACGCGTGGAGGACTCGCTGCAGTCGCGACTCGCGCGCCACCAGCGAGACCAGATCGATCTCGGCACCGGCCAGGTCGATCGTGGCCGGCAGGACCGACAAGCCGGGCAGGGTGGCGACGTCCTGCACCAGCTCGCGCAGTGGCCGCGCATCGATCAGCGCGTCGTAAGCACCCGGCGTGCCCTCCTGGTGCTCGATGCCGAGCGCGGTCGAGGCGTTTCCCTGCGGGTCGAGATCGACCAAGAGCGCCTGCTGACCCCACTGTGCCAGTCCCGCAGCGATGTTGACCGCCGTCGTCGTCTTGCCGACGCCGCCCTTTTGGTTGGCGACCACGAGGATTCGGGTCCGGACGGGCGGATCCAGGCGAGCGACGGTGCGGTGCCGGTTCGCCAGCCGCACCTCTTGCTCGATCTCCGCGGCAAGTGGTGTCGTCAGGTCGGCGCCGGGCTCGCCCAGCGGCGCGCCCGCGATCGTCTCCGCTGCAGTCGCTCCGCCTCCCAGCCCGCCGGGCGCGGCTTCAGGTGCCGGCGCCCTCGCAGACGACGCAGCCTCAGACGACGCAGCCTCAGGCGACGCAGCCTCAAGCGACCCCGGCCCGGGCTGCGCGCCGAGTTCGCCGCTCGGCCCGCCGCTCAGCGACGCCCGCGATGCGCCTTGGCCCCCGGCCACGTCACTGGCCGATGTTTCACGTGTCACGAAGGTTCCCCCGCTCGGGTCCGGCGGCCCCGGCAACCGCGGCGACGCGGGCCGACCCGGCCACGTGGCCCGACCCTCGGCGAACCCCTCGTGCGGCGGGGCGGCAGGCTCGACCGCCGGCCAACCCAGCGCGCTCTGGATTGCGGATCGCAGCTCGCGTGGCCGCGGCCACCCCAGCGAAGAGCTCTTGCCGGTGTCGCCGGTGTTGTCGCCCACGTCCCTCCCTTTCGTTCTCTCCGCAGCCTAAGCGGGTGTCTGTGCCGAGCGTGCCTGGTCCTGACCGGGGCCGGCTGTCACCTCGACGACCCTGGTCGGGGGGTCGAGAATGCCCTCACCGTACGTCGTCACGACAGCGCTGGTCGTCCCTGCTGTGGACAACTCTGCTGCGGCGGCGGCCAGCTCGGCGGCGGCGGATTCGCCCTTGAAGGCCAGCAAACGACCGCCGGGTCGAAGCAGCGGCATGGTCCACGTCACCAGTCGAGGCAGCGGAGCCACCGCGCGGGCAGCGACGACGTCCGCAGCGTACCGATCGCGCGCCGCTTCAGCCCGAGCACGCTCCACGCGAACGTGGGGGAGTCCCAGCTCGGCGACAACCAGGCCGAGGAAGTCGGCTCTCCGCAGCAGTGGCTCCAGCAGCACGATGTCGAGGTCGTTTCGCAACAGCGCCCACACCAGCCCGGGAAGACCAGCGCCCGAGCCGACGTCGACCACCTGGGACCCGGCTCGCAACGCGGGGGCTACCGCCGCGCAGTTCAGCAGGTGTCGATCCCAGAGTCGCGGGACCTCCCGCGGTCCGAGCAGACCGAGCGGGAGGCCTACCTCGACGAGCAGCCGTGCGTACCTGACCAGCTCAGGTAGCTGGGGTCCACACATCGCCGCGGCGTGCGCCGGTGCCGCAGGGACTGTTTCACGTGAAACCTTGGCCCTCACCGCGCGGGGAGCACAACGACTCGGCGCTGCGGTTCCTCACCCTCGGACTCACTCACCAGGCCGGCGGCGGCCACCGCGTCGTGGACGACTTTGCGCTCGAACGGCGTCATCGGATCCAGCCGTAGCGACTCCCCGGACGCGCGGACGGACTCTGCCGCATGCTGCGCCCGCGCCTGCAGCTCCGCGCGCCGCGCCGCGCGGTGACCCGCGACATCCAACATCAGCCGGCTGCGTTCGCCCGTCTCCTGCAGGACCGCCAGCCGAGTGAGCTCCTGGAGTGCTTCCAGCACCACACCACCGGCGCCCACCAGCACCGACAGGTCACCGCCCACGACCGACACCGCCGCTCGGTCGTTGTCGACGTCCAGATCGATGTCGCCGTCGAGATCGGCGATGTCCAACAGCTCCTCCAGGAAGTCCGCGGCGGCGTCCCCCTCGGTCTCCAAGCGCTGCAACAGCTCGGACTCCGTGGGCGGTTCCTCCGGTTGAGAGCTCGGCTGCGGGCGGGGGGAGGCGGTCTGCACATCCTCGGACACGGGTCGTCTCCTGCTTCGTCGCTGCGTGCACACGGTGATGGGACGCTGCCTCGGCCCGGTACGGGCCGCGGGCGAGCGGCAGGGCTCAGCTCCCGCTGCGCCGCTGACTTCGACTGGTCTTCTTCGGCTGCCGGCGCACCTTGTCGACCGACTTGACCGGCGTCTCGGGTTCGACGTCGACGACCTTGCCCTTCTTGATGTCACGCTGCCGCTTCGCCTCGAACGCCGGCGTGCCGGGCGCCGGGTTGTTCCGGATGACATAGAACTGCTGACCCATCGTCCACAGGTTCGACGTGGTCCAGTAGAGCAGCACCCCGATCGGGAAGAAGATGCCGCCGAAGCCGAACGCCACCGGCAGGACGTACAGCAGCATCTTCTGCTGCTGCGCGTAAGGCCCGGTCAACGCGCTCTCGGGCATGTTCTTGCGCATCAGCTGCCGCTGCGTGGTGAACGTCGTTGCCGTCATCAGCACCACGAGTAGAGCAGTCAGGATCCGGGTGCTGGTCAGCGTGGTTTCGAGGAAGGTGTCGGCAATCAGCGCCCCGAGCAGCTTCGCGCCTTTGAGGTTCGCCGCGTCGGTGTCACTGAGCAGACCAAGCCCGCGAGGGTCGTCACCAACGGCAACGTTGATCACCCGGAACAGCGCGAAGAAGATCGGCGCCTGCAGCAGGATCGGCAGGCAGGACGCGAACGGGTTCGTCCCCGCGTCCTTGTACAGCGCCATCGTCTCCTGGGCGAGCCGCTCGCGGTCGTGGCCGTACTTCTTCTGCAGGTCCTTGACCTTGGGCTGGAGCATCTGCATGTTCCGGCTGGACTTGATCTGCTTGACGAACAGGGGGATCAGTGCCACCCGCACGACTACCGTCAGCCCAACGATGGACAGCGCCCAGTTCCAGCCCGAGTCGTCGGGGAGACCGGCCTCGGTCCACACCCAGTGCCAGCCCAACAGAATCGCCGACACGGCGTAGTACAGCGGCTCGATCACGTTCTCGAGCGCGTCGAGCATCAGGCGCCTCGACCGGTGGCGGCGGGCCGTCCGGGGACGGGGTCGTAGCCGCCGGCGGCCCACGGGTGGCAGCGACCCAGCCGGCGCACGGCCAGCCAGCTGCCGCGGGCGGCTCCATGGCCACGGACCGCGTCCAGGGCGTATGCCGAGCAGGACGGGTGGTAGCGGCAGACCTGTCCGTACACCGGGCTGATCCCGGCCCGATAGCCGCGCAGCAGGCCGATCAGGAGCACTCTCACGTCGTCAGGTCCGCGGGTTCGATCCTCGCCAGCAGCCGGTCCACGACCAGGGCCAGGTCGACGGCGAGCCGAACAGGTGGCGCGTCGGCAGCCGCGGGCAGGGCGCGAAGGACCAGCAGGGCTCCCGCCGGCATCCTCGGCAGGTAGTCGACAGCGAGGTGTCGCAGTCGGCGTCGGACGCGATTGCGGACCACCGCCGGCCCGACGGCGCCGCTCACCACGAAGCCCACGCGAGCCGGAACCGGTGCCGCAGCAGCCGCGCCAGTCGGCCTGTCGTCGACGACCACGGCCAGCTGTCCGACGAGCGTGACCGAACCGGCTCGCCGGCCGCGCCGAGCAGCGACGTCGAAGTCACGGCGTCGGCGCAGGCGGTGTGCGGTGGGCAGCACGGGCGACACAGAGGAGCGGCTCAGGCAGCGAGCCGAGTGCGGCTCTTGCGACGCCGTGCGGCGAGGATTGCCCGACCGGCCCGAGTGCGCATGCGCAGCCGAAAGCCATGCGTCTTGTGCCGGCGCCTGTTGTTCGGCTGAAAAGTACGCTTGCTCACAGGTGCTCCGAAATCATCCGTTGACGCGCGACCATCCAGCGGCCGGCTGAAAAGAAATCTGTGGCGGTGTGTTCCGGGGTGGCCCCAACGTGGCGTCCCAGGGCAAGCACCGCGAACGGGCACGCCCCATCCGTCGACGCCGGTCCGACCGAGCCACCGTACGGCTCGCTCACGAGTGGGTCAAACCCGAGTGCGCACCAGGGCGCAGTGGCCTGTGGACGACTGCTTGCCGCCGCCCGAGTGGGGTTGTTACGGTCCGGGTCGGACCCGGTGACGACACCCTGCTGACGCGGTCGCGCATGACCAACGGCGTTCCGGGCACCGGAACGCCACACACGAGGCCGCCCGCACGCCGACTGTGCACAGGCTGTGGACAACTGTGTGGACACCTGTAGCAGGCTGGAGAGCCCGTGACGGACAACGACCAGCGCAGCCCAGACCAAGCGCACGTGCGAGAGGACCTGAAGAGCGCGGACACCCCGGGTGACCCGCCGCTGGCGCGGGCCTGGCGTCGAGCCGTCTCAGCGCTGCCCCCCAACCACCGTGCCTGGTTGCAGACATCGCGGCCTCTCACGCTGCACGGCGAGACCTTCATCGTCGCCGTCGCCGAGGAGTTCACCCGAGAACAGCTCGAGACCCGGCTGCGAGACCAGGTGGTGCAGGCGTTGACCGACGCACTCGGCCACGCGGTCAAGCTTGCGGTGACCGTGGACCCGACCCTCGTGTCCGCGGAATCGACCCGACCGCCGGCAGCACCCACTGTCGACGAGTCGCTGCAGCACTCAGGCGACAAGTCGACAAGGAGCCCCTTGCTGGAACGGTTCGGTCATCTGTCCCCGGTGCCGGGCAGCGGTGCTCGCGAGGCGCTGACCAGCACCGACGAGGGCTCGGGACCTCGACAGGTACCGGGTGGCAGCGAACGAGCGCCGGCCCTGGCACGGCCCTCGGCGGTCGCGGAGGCCCGGCTCAACCCCAAGTACGTCTTCGAGACGTTCGTCATCGGCTCGTCCAACCGGTTCGCCCATGCCGCCGCCGTCGCCGTCGCGGAGGCGCCCGGCAAGGCGTACAACCCGCTGCTGGTCTATGGGGAGTCAGGCCTGGGCAAGACCCACCTGCTGCACGCGATCGGGCACTACGTACGCAACCTCTACAGCGGCGCACGGGTCCGGTACGTGTCCAGCGAGGAGTTCACCAACGAGTTCATCAACGCGATCCGCGACGACCGGGCGGCAGCGTTCCAGCGCCGCTACCGCGACGTCGACGTGCTGCTCATGGACGACATCCAGTTCTTGGAAGGCAAGATCCAGACCCAGGAGGAGTTCTTCCACACGTTCAACACCCTGCACAACGCGAACAAGCAGATCGTGATCACCTCGGACCGGCCGCCGAAGCGGTTGGAAGCCCTGGAGGACCGGCTGCGGAACAGGTTCGAATGGGGGCTGCTCACCGACGTCCAGCCCCCTGACCTGGAGACGCGGATCGCGATCCTGCGCAAGAAGGCGGCGATGGAAAAGCTCACCGCGCCGCCGGACGTGCTCGAGTTCATCGCCTCCAAGATCCAGACCAACATCCGCGAGCTGGAGGGCGCGCTGATCCGGGCCACCGCGTTCGCGAGCCTCAACCGGCAACCGGTCGACCTGACCCTGGCCGAGATCGTGCTCAAGGACCTGATCCCCGAGGGCGGCGAGCCCGAGATCACCGCCGGGTTGATCATCGGCCAGACCGCGGCGTACTTCCAGCTCACCATCGACGACCTGTGCGGCTCGAGTCGCAGCCGGGTGCTGGTCACCGCACGGCAGATCGCGATGTACCTGTGCCGCGAGCTCACCGAGCTGTCGTTGCCCAAGATCGGCCAGCAGTTCGGCGGCCGCGACCACACGACCGTGATGCACGCCGACCGCAAGATCCGCCAGCTGCTCGGCGAACGCCGAACGATCTACAACCAGGTCGCCGAGCTGACCAACCGGATCAAGCAACAAGCGCGCCAGCGCTGAAGTTACGCAACTGGGACTTGCCCACACCTGGGGACGCACATGTGGGAAACGCGCGCTTCTCACCCATACGAACTGTGGACGTCACCCACCGTTCACCAATGGTTCGGCTGCGTCCCCGGTCGACGACCCCGACCCCACCAGTCATCCACACGTTGTCCACGGACTGGGGACGCGGATGACCTGCGACGAGGGCGATCGTCCACACAATCCACAATCGCGATGACGATGACGGAAGTGAGCACGGTAATGAACTCGTCCACCAGGCTGCTGGCCGCCAACCTGGGGACGATCGAGCCCGCACACCGTCTGTCGGCGGTGCGGGCGCCGTGGCAGGATGCCAGCGCACTCCCCGCCCGGCGGCAGCCCGCTGCGCGATCCACCCTGACCCGCGTCCCCAGCACCCCCGCTGTCCACCCACCGCACCACACAGGAGGCCGGCCGTCGTGAAGTTTCGTGTCGACCGTGACCCGCTCGCCGAGTCCGTGGCCTGGGCGGCTCGCAGCCTGCCCACCCGTCCGAGTGTCCCGGTGCTCGCGGGCCTGCTGCTCGAGGCCGGCGTCGAGGGCGACCAGCTGCGGTTGTCGGGATTCGACTACGAGACGTCGGCTCGGGCGACGCTGCCCGCCGACGTCGCCGACGAAGGCAGGGCGCTGGTATCGGGGCGGTTGCTCGCCGACATCTGCCGCTCGCTGCCTGCGCACCAGGTCGAGATCACTCTCGACGGCCAGCGGGTGTCGCTCACCTGCGGTTCTGCCCGGTTCACCTTGCAGGTGCTGCCGGTCGACGACTATCCCGCTCTGCCAGTCATGCCGGACACCGCCGGAACGGTGCCGTCCGACATCTTTGCCCACGCCGTGTCGCAGGCGGTGGCCGCTGCTGGCCGCGACGACATGCTGCCGTTGCTCACCGGCGTACGCGTCGAGATCAGCGGGTCGCAGATCTCGATGATGTCGACCGACCGGTTCCGAGCCAGCCTGGTCGAGCTCGAGTGGTCACCGGGGAGTTCCGACATCGACACCCACGCGCTGATCCCTGCCCGGGTGTTGAGCGACACGGCCAAGTCACTCACGTCGGGCACGCGGCTGGGAGTTGCCCTGGCCGATCCGGGCTCCGGCGATGGGCTGATCGGGTTCGAGGGGGAGGTCAACGGCGGCTCCCGGCGAACCACGACCAGGCTGCTCGACGGTGAGTTTCCCCGCGTCCGCCAGCTGTTCGCCGCCGAGCCCACCACTGCCGTGTGGGTCGAGACGGCCGCGTTCGTCGAGTCGCTGCGCCGTGTCGCCCTGGTGGCCGAGCGCAACACCCCCATCCGGCTGAGCTTCGAGTCCGATCACGTGCTGCTGGAGGCGGGCAGCGGGGACGAGGCGCAGGCCACCGAGTCGCTGCCGGTGCGGTTGAGCGGCGAGCCGATCTCGATCGGCTTCAACCCCGGATATCTGCTCGACGGGCTCGGCGTCGTCGATGCTTCGTGGTGCCACCTGGCCTTCACCCAGCCGACCCGGCCAGTGTCGATCGCTGGCGCACCCGAGGAAGAGGCCGAGCCCGCGCTCGACTTCCGCTACCTGCTGATGCCGCTGCGCCTGCAGGGCTGAAACCCCCCGCCGCGACCACCCCTGTCGTCCCCGCTCGGAAGGAACGCATCGTGCACCTCGGCCTGATCGGACTGGGCAAGATGGGTGGCAACATGCGCGAGCGGCTGCGTCGCCGTGACCACACCGTCGTCGGCTACGACCACGACCCGGACCGCCGCGACGTTGACGATCTCGACGCCCTGGTGGCTGCGCTGGAGGCACCTCGGGTGGTGTGGATCATGGTGCCGGCGGGCGACGCGACGCACGCCACCATCGCGGAGCTCGGCCGCCTGCTCGACGCGGGGGACGTGGTGGTCGACGGGGGCAACTCGCGCTGGACCGACGACCAACGCCATGCCGCCGACCTCGCCGAGCGTGGCATCGGGTTCGTCGACTGCGGGGTCAGCGGCGGTGTCTGGGGCCTCGACAACGGCTACGCGCTGATGACCGGCGGGTCGGCCGACGACGTTGCCAAGGTGCAGCCTGCGCTGGACGCGCTCCGACCGGACGGCGACTTCGGCTATGTCCACGCCGGGCCGGTGGGGGCGGGCCACTTCGCCAAGATGGTGCACAACGGCATCGAGTACGGCCAGATGCAGGCATATGCCGAGGGTTACGAGCTGCTGGAGAAGGCCGCGGTCGTCGAGAACGTGACCGAGGTGCTGCGCTCGTGGCGTGGCGGAACGGTGATCCGGTCCTGGCTGCTCGACCTGCTGGTCGCCGCCCTAGACGAGGACCCCGGTCTGGTCGGGATCGCGGGCTGGGCCGAGGACTCCGGCGAGGGACGGTGGACCGTCGAGGCGGCCATCGACCACGGCGTCCCGATGAACGCCATCGCGGCCGCGCTCTTTGCCCGCTTCGTCTCCCGCCAGGACGAGTCGACCGCCATGAAGGCCGTCGCGGCTATGCGCAACCAGTTCGGCGGCCACGCGGTCCGGGCCGGTGGCAGCACGGGTGCCACTCCCGACGCCGACACGGCGAGGTCCTGATCTGCTCGTGCACGTCGCCCACCTGTCCTTGCTCGACTTCCGCTCCTACTCCGAGGCCGAGCTCTGCCTGCATCCGGGCGTCACGACGTTCGTCGGTCCCAACGGCGAGGGCAAGACCAACCTCGTCGAGGCGGTCGACTACGTGGCCACGTTGGCGAGTCACCGGGTCGCGACCGCCGCACCGCTCGTACGCGCGGGCGCCGAGCGGGCGGTGCTGCGAGCCAGGATCGTCCGCGACGGGCGAGAGGCTCTGGTCGAGATCGAGCTGGTCCCGGGTGGCGCCAGCCGCGCCCGGGTCAACCGGGTGCCGGTGTCGCGGGCTCGCGAGGTGCTGGGCCTGCTTCGCACCGTGCTGTTCTCGCCCGAGGACCTGGCGCTGGTCAAGGGCGACCCGGCCGACCGTCGCCGGTTCCTCGACGGGCTGTTGGTGACCCGAGCGCCTCGGCTGGCGGGCGTGCGCGCCGACTACGACCGGGTGCTTCGCCAGCGCAACAGCCTGCTCAAGACCGCGGCGGGTGCCCGCCGGTCGGGACGTTCCGACTCGACGGGGCAGCTGCGCACGCTGGAGACCCTGGACGCGTGGGACGACCACCTGGCCCGCGCAGGGGCCGAGCTGCTCGGCGAACGGCTGCGCCTGGTGGCGGCGCTCGGGCCGCTGGTGGCCGCGCGCTACCGCGACGTCGCCGCGTCCGCTCCGGCGCACCGCACCGAGGTGACGATGACGTACGCAGCGTCGATGGACCTGCCCGAGGGCGGCGAGGAGGACGCCTCGCCAGACCGGGAGGCGCTGCGGGAGGCGTTGCTGGCCGCGGTCACCGCCCGCCGGGCCGACGAGATCGATCGCGGCCTCACCCTGGTGGGTCCGCACCGCGACGAGCTTCGCCTCGGCGTCGGAGACCTGCCGGCGCGGGGCTACGCCTCCCACGGGGAGTCGTGGTCGCTCGCGCTCAGCCTGCGCCTGGGCGCCTACGACCTGCTCCGTGCCGACGGCGACGACCCGGTGCTGGTGCTCGACGACGTGTTCGCCGAGCTCGACCAGGACCGGCGAGACCGGTTGGCTCGCTCGGTGATGTCCGCCGAGCAGGTCCTGGTCACCGCGGCGGTTCCTGCCGACGTACCCGGGGTGCTTGCGGGGCGACGCTTCGACGTGCTCGATGGCAGCGTGTGCTGTGCCGAGTGACCCCGAGGAGACCTCGGCACACCCCCAGGGCGACGCCGAGACTCCGCACGACCCGGTGGGGTCTGAGCTGGCCACGGCGATTGCCAGGGCATACCGCGGCGCGCGTCCGGGCCTGAGCGGGCGCCGTGGGCCGGCGAGGAGGCGCCGGGCCGATCGCGAGCTGTCCGGAGCGTGGCCCGACAACCGCGACCCGCAGCTGTTGTCGGCGGCGGTGTCGCGGCTGGTCACCGAGCACGGGTGGGCCACAGATGTCGCCGTGCACGGCGTGTTCGGCCGCTGGGACTCGATCGTCGGCGCCGAGGTCGGCTCCCACTGCCGGCCCGAGCGGTTCGTCGATGGTCGGCTGCGGGTGCGGGCCGACTCGACGGCGTGGGCCACCCAGGTGCGGCTGCTGGCGCCGATCGTGCTCCTGCGCCTCAACACCGAGCTCGGGGAGGGCACCGTCCGGCAGGTCGAGGTCGTGGGGCCGCAGGCACCGTCCTGGCGGCACGGCCGCTTCGCCGTACGGGACACCCGCGGCCCGCGCGACACCTATGGCTGAGGCGTCCCGACGGGGTCCGGACGCAGAGGGCGTCGTGGGGCGTCGCAATGGTGGCCGACCTTGGGACCCCCCTGGACCACCACCTGTCAGACGCCGAGACGGCCGCCGCCGTGCCCTAGGAGCGACCCGCAGGCGGACCGTCCCCCGTTTGCCGCGGCGTGACCCCACTCAGAGGGCCGTACGGGTACAGTGGAGGTATCCGGGACCGTCCGCCAGCAGGGCGGTCCCTCCCCATGTGCAGGAGGCAGCCGAGCGTGACTGCGGAGCCGACCGACACGTCCGAGCCGTCCGCCGTCGCCTCGCCCACGCCGCCCCCCGCTGCCCCGGACCGACCCCCGGCGGCGGTCTACGACGCGAGCACGATCCAGGTGCTCGAGGGGCTCGATGCGGTCCGCAAGCGGCCGGGCATGTACATCGGGTCGACCGGCGAGCGCGGCCTGCACCACCTGGTCACCGAGGTCGTCGACAACTCGGTTGACGAGGCGCTGGCCGGTCACTGCGACCACATCGACGTGACGCTGCTCGCTGACGGGGGGGTGCGGGTCATCGACGACGGGCGCGGGATCCCCACCGACATCCACCAGGGGGAGGGCATTCCCGCCGTCACCGCGGCGCTCACCATGCTGCACGCGGGCGGCAAGTTCGGCGGTGGCGGCTACAAGGTGTCCGGTGGCCTGCACGGCGTCGGCGTCTCGGTCGTCAACGCGCTCAGCACCCGGCTCGTGGTCGACGTCAAGAATCGTGGCCACCACTGGCGGCAGAGCTTCGGCTACGGCGTGCCCGAAGGTCCCCTCGAGCAGCTCGAGGCCACCGACGCCACCGGCACGACCGTGACGTTCTGGGCCAGCGACGACATCTTCGAGACCATCGACTACTCGTTCGAGACCCTCACGACCCGGTTCCGTGAGATGGCGTTCCTGAACAAGGGTCTCGAGATCGTCGTACGCGACGAGCGCCACGGCGCCGACGAGATCGCCGACGCCGTCGCCGACGCGACCGCCGCACCGGCCGAGGACGGCTCCGAGGACGCTGCGCAGGACCGCAACTCAACCGGTCTGGTGCGCCGGTTTCGCTACGAAGGCGGGCTGGTCGACTACGTCAACCACCTCAACCGCACCAAGGACGCCGCACATCGCAGCGTCATCGCGTTCGAGACCGAGGCGCGCGACCGTAGCGGCCAGGCCAATCTCAACCTCGAGCTGGCGATGCAGTGGAACACCTCGTTCACCGAGTCGGTCCACACCTTCGCCAACACCATCAACACCCACGAGGGGGGGACCCACGAGGAAGGCTTTCGCTCGGCGCTGACCACCACCGTCAACGGGTGGGGCGAGCAGTGGGGGCTGATCAAGAAGAAGGAGGACCGGGTCTCCGGCGACGACATCCGCGAAGGCCTCACCGCGATCATCTCGATCAAGCTGGCCGAGCCGCAGTTCGAGGGTCAGACCAAGACCAAGCTGGGCAACACCGAGGCCCGCTCGTTCGTCCAGAAGGCGGTCAACGATCAGCTGGGGGCATGGTTGGAGCAGAATCCCGCCGAGGGCAAGGACATCGTCCGCAAGTCGATCGCGGCGGCAACCGCCAGGATCGCTGCCCGCAAGGCCCGTGACCTCGCGCGTGGTCGCAAGGGCCTGCTCGGGGGCGGCGGCCTGCCGGGCAAGCTCGCCGACTGCCAGTCGAACAACCCCGACGAGTGTGAGGTGTTCATCGTCGAGGGCAACTCGGCGGGCGGCTCGGCCAAGGGCGGCCGAGATCCGCGGACGCAGGCGATCCTTCCGATCAGGGGCAAGATCCTCAACGTCGAGAAGGCCAGGATCGACCGGGTGCTGGCCAACACCGAGGTGCAGTCGATCATCTCTGCGCTCGGCACCGGCATCCACGAGGACTTCGACCCGGCCAAGCTGCGCTACGGCAAGGTCATCTTGATGGCCGACGCCGACGTCGACGGCCAGCACATCTCGACCCTGTTGCTCACGTTGTTGTTCCGTTTCATGCGTCCGCTGATCGAGGCCGGGCACGTCTACCTCGCTCAGCCGCCGCTGTTCAAGATCAAGTGGACCAACGCCCCCCACGAGCTGGCCTACTCCGACCGCGAGCGTGACGGTCTGCTCGCCGCCGGCGCCGAGGCTGGTCGCCGGCTGCCCAGGGAGAGCGCAATCCAGCGCTACAAGGGGCTCGGTGAGATGAACGACCACGAGCTGTGGGACACCACCATGGACCCCGACGGCCGGGTGTTGCGGCAGGTGTCGCTCGACGACGCCGCGCATGCCGACGAGCTGTTCAGCGTGCTGATGGGCGAGGACGTCGAGCAGCGCCGCTCGTTCATCCAGCGCAACGCCAAGGACGTCCGTTTCCTCGACATCTGAGGAGTGAGGGAACGAAGTGAGCGAGCCCCGCGCGCTGTCGAGCATCCAAGACAGCATCGAGTACAGCCCGGACATCTGAGCAGACATCTGACCCCGAGCAAGGGAAGACCGCGTGCCAGACGACACCACCCTGACGACCGAGCCGCCAGAGCCGATCCGCCGGATCCAGCCGGTCGAGCTGCAGGACGAGATGCGCCGGTCCTACCTCGACTACGCGATGAGCGTGATCGTCGGTCGGGCGCTGCCCGATGTGCGCGACGGGCTCAAGCCGGTTCACGTACGAGTGCTCTACGCCATGTACGACGGTGGCTACCGGCCCGATCGCGGTTTCTCCAAGTGCAGCAGGATCGTCGGCGACGTGATGGGTCAGTACCACCCGCACGGTGACACGGCGATCTACGACACCCTGGTGCGGCTCGCCCAGCCGTGGGTGATGCGTTACCCGCTGGTGCAGGGCCAGGGCAACTTCGGCTCGCCAGGCAACGACCCGGCGGCCGCGATGCGCTACACCGAGTGTCGCCTGGCCCCGTTGGCCATGGAGATGGTCCGCGACATCGACCGCGAGACGGTCGACTTCCGCGCCAACTACGACGGGCGCGGCGCCGAGCCGGTCGTGCTGCCCAGCCGGTTCCCCAACCTGCTGGTCAACGGCTCGGCCGGGATCGCCGTCGGTATGGCCACCAACATCCCGCCGCACAACTTGCGCGAGGTGGCCGACGGGGTGCTGTGGGCACTCGCCCACCCCGAAGCGACGCGCGAGGAGCTGCTCGAGGCGCTGCTCGAGCGGGTCAAGGGTCCCGACTTCCCCACCGGCGCGCTGATCGTCGGCCGGCAAGGCATCGAGCAGACCTACCGCACCGGGCGTGGCTCGGTCACCATGCGGGCCGTCGTCGAGGTCGAGGAGGACACCCGCGGGCGCACCTGTCTGGTGATCACCGAGCTGCCCTACCAGGTCAACCCCGACAACCTGGCGATCAAGATCGCCGAGCTGGCCGACTCCGGCCGGGTGCAGGGCATCGCCGACGTGCGCGACGACTCGTCGTCTCGGACGGGACGGCGGCTGGTCGTCGTGCTCAAGCGTGACGCCATCGCCCGGGTGGTGCTGAACAACCTCTACAAGCACACCCAGCTGCAGGACAACTTCTCGGCCAACATGCTCGCTCTGGTCGACGACGTGCCTCGTACGTTGTCGCTCGACCTGTTCGTGTCGCACTGGATCACTCACCAGATCGAGGTGATCCAGCGCCGTACCCGCTATCTGCTGCGCGAGGCCGAGAAGCAGGCCCACATCCTGCGCGGCATGGTCAAGGCGCTGGACTCACTCGACGACGTCATCAACCTGATCCGGGGCAGCCAGACCACCGAGGAGGCCCGGGACGGGCTGATGGGGCTGCTCGAGATCGACGAGATCCAGGCTCGCGCGATCCTCGACATGCAGCTGCGCCGGCTGGCCGCGCTCGAACGGCAGAAGATCATCGACGACCTGGCCAAGTTGGAGACCCAGATCGCCGACCTCGAGGACATCCTGGCCGACCCGGCCAGGCAGCGCCAGATCGTGTCCGACGAGCTCGGCGAGCTGGTGGCCAAGTTTGGTGACGACCGGCGCAGCCAGTTCGTACCCGCCGACGGCGACTTGTCGATGGAGGACCTGATCCCCGACGAGGACGTCGTCGTGACGATCACCCGCGGTGGCTACGCCAAGCGCACCCGCACCGACCAGTACCGGCTGCAGAAGCGTGGCGGCAAGGGGGTACGCGGCGCCACCCTGCGCAGCGACGATGTCGTCGAGCACCTGTTCGCGACGACGGCACACCACTGGATCTTGTTCTTCACCGACCAGGGCCGTGTCTATCGCACCAAGGCCTATCACCTGCCCGAGGCGTCCCGCGACGCCAAGGGTGGGCACGTGGCGGGCCTGCTGAGCTTTCGGCCCGACGAGCAGATCGCCGAGGTTCTGACGATCCGCGACTACGAGCAGGCGCCCTACCTGGTGCTGTCGACGCGCAAGGGCATGGTGAAGAAGACTCGCCTCACCGAGTACGACTCCCCGCGGCAGGCGGGGCTGATCGCACTCACCTTCCGAGGGGTCGACGACTCCCTGGTGGGGGCCGACCTGGTGTCGGCCGACGACGAGGTGCTGCTGGTGTCCCGCAAGGGCAAGGCATTGCGCTTCCGTGCGACCGACGAACAGCTGCGGCCGATGGGACGAGCGACCGGTGGTGTCACCGGGATGCGCTTTCCCAGTGACGACGAGGTGCTGCAGATGGCGGTGATCCGGGCTGGCGAGGAGCACGACGACCAGCATCTGTTCACCGTCACCGACGGCGGTTTCGCCAAGCGCACCAAGGTCGACGAGTACCGCATCACCGGCCGTGGTGGTCTCGGCATCCGGGCGATGAAGCTGGTCGACGCGCGCGGGGTGCTGGTGGGTGCGGTCGTCGTCGGTGACGGCGACCAGGTGATCGCGATCCGGGCGTCCGGTCAGATCACCCGCAGCTCAGTGCAGGGCGTTGCCGCGACCGGTCGTGACACCATGGGGGTGAAGTTCGTCGAAGCGGCGCGCGGGGACCGCGTGGTCGCCATTGCTCGCAACGACGAGGAAGACGTGCCCGATGTCGGCGAGCCCGGCCCGGACTCGGCCGGCGAGACCGCTGGCGACGGCAGGAGCCCGCATGAGTGACCGCAGGACCGACGAGCCTGCCTCGCCGCTCGTCCCGCACCGGTCACTGACGCCGCCAACCGGTCCCGACGCACCGCAGCAAGACGACGAGGCCCCGACCGCGGCTATGCCGGCGGTGGACGGGTCGCCCCCCGGACCCAGCGCACCGGCCGCTGCGCTCCCGGCACCGTCGACGCACGCGGCACCACTTGCCGCAGGCACCGGCTGCGGCGCGGCGGGCGAGCAGTCGGCGCCGTTCCGAGAGGCCACGGGCCCAGCCGCCGCACCAGCGGGATCCACATCAGCCGCCGCCCAGCCGCGGCAGGCCCGGCGTGCGCGGCTGCGCATGGTGCGGATCGACCCGTGGTCGGTGATGAAGATGGCGTTCGCGTTGTCCATCGCGCTCGCGGTGGTCACGACGATCGCCGTGGCCATCGTGTGGTCGGTTCTCGACGCCGCGGGCGTGTGGGACTCGATCAACGACGCCGTCGCGTCCCTGGTCAACCCCGGCGCCGGCGAGGAGTTCGACGTCGAGGAGTTCGTCGGCTTCGGCCGGGTGATGGGCCTGGCGCTGGTCGTGTCGGCGGCAAACGTGGTGCTCCTCACCGCGCTCGCGACGCTGGCGGCGTTCATGTACAACCTGACGTCCGCGCTGCTCGGCGGCCTCGAGCTCACCCTCGCCGAGGACCGCTGAAGCACTCTCGCCCAGGCCACCGGGTCGCCGTCTCGATGGGATAACCTGCGAGGTCGCCGGGCCTATAGCTCAGACGGTTAGAGCGCTTCCCTGATAAGGAAGAGGTCAGAGGTTCAAGTCCTCTTAGGCCCACCACTGCACCGCCGACCGATCATGACTGGAGGACGCGCGTGAAGAAGCTGGCCGCCGTGGCGCTTGCCGCGGCCGGCGCGGTCTGGGCGCTGCGCCGCTCCCGCGCCGACCAGGTCGAGGCAGATCTGTGGGCAGAGGCCACCGACTCCGTCGACCGACCCCCAGGCGGCTGA
>JACCWP010000084.1 GCA_013697585.1 Nocardioidaceae bacterium | reverse complement strand
GAGATCGGAAAGTTCTCCACCGCCCGTTGGGTCTGCGCCCGCCACAGCGCCGACCGCGGCACTTTCACCTCACCCATCGTGTCGTGCTCGATCCGGAAGTCCGCGTCGTCGGACGAATCCTCGCCTGTGGCCGTGCTTGTTTCATCGCTCATGGGTGCAACGGTACGACGCCCCGCTTCCGACGTGTCGACGGTGTATGGCGCGGCATCGCCAAATCTGCCTCGGGAGCAACACTTGACCTCCTGCCGGAGTACTCGGTGGCAACCCTTGACGTCCTGCCGGAGTACTCGGTGGCAACACTTGACCTCCTGCCGGAGTAGGAGTTGGGTGAGGAGCCAGCCCGGTACGAGGACGAAGGGGAACTCATGCAGCTCTTCCAACCGCGACGCCGGTCATTGCTGGTCGCAGCCACCGGTCTGGCGCTCGCCGGGGCGACCCTCATCTCGCCTCCCGCCGCAGCACCGGCGCCGACCTCCCTCGCGCAGCGCAGCACGTGCACGGCACTGGTGAACAATTCGCAGGCGTCGACGTCCGAGCGTCAGGCTGACTTCGCCACGGCAGCGCGGGACTACGGTGTGCCTCGCGGCGTACTCATGGCCGTCTCCTATCTGGAGTCGCGCTGGGATCACCACGGAGGAGCGCAAAGCGTGTCCGGCGGCTACGGCCTGATGCACCTCACGGACGTGCGGCTGCCTGACCAGAGTCTTGCCAAGGGCGACGGCTCCCGCCTGTCACCGCCTCGGCCGGAGTCGCTTCGGACCTTGCGGCTGGCAGCAGACCTGACCGGCCTGTCTCCTGACCAACTGCGAGCCAGCGCGGCCGCCAACATCTGTGGCGGCGCGGCGGTCCTGGCCAGCTACCAGCGCGAGCTCGGGCTGCCCGCTGGCGAGCGCACCGATCCCGGTCGCTGGTACGCCGCCGTCGCACGCTACAGCGGAGCAACTGACGCCTCGACCGCGCGGCGGTTCACCGGCGACGTGTTCGCCACGCTCCGCCACGGCGAGGCCCGGGTCGCCGACGGGGGTGCGCGGGTGAGGCTGCCCGCCCGAGCCGATCTCCGCCCTCGGGTTGGCCAACTTGCGGCGTTGGATCTTCTAGGGGGCAGTGGCGGCTGGACCAACTGTCCGGAGCGACTGGGGTGTGAGTGGATACCCGCGCCGTATGAGTGGTACGGCAAACCCGACCCGTTCGCCTACGGCAACCATGACCTCGCGCGCCGGCCACGCGACATGAACATCGACTACATCGTCATCCATGACACCGAGACGAGCTACCGAGACACGCTCGCTCTGGTACAGAACCCCGAGTACGTCAGCTGGCAGTACACCTTGCGCTCGTCTGACGGCCACATCGCCCAGCACGTGCGGCCCAAGAACGTCGCCTGGCACGCAGGCAACTGGTACTTCAACATGCACTCGATCGGCCTGGAGCACGAGGGGTATGCCGCTCAGAACGGCGAGTGGTACACCGAGGCGATGTACCGGACGTCGGCGCGACTGGTGCGCTATCTGACCAACCAGTTCGACATTCCCCGCGATCGTGCCCACATCATCGGCCACGACGAGATTCCTGGTCCGGCCCCGGAGTACGTGGCCGGCATGCACTGGGATCCGGGTCCGTTCTGGGACTGGGAGCATTACTTCGAGCTCCTGCGCAGGCCGATCCAACGCAACGCCGACAACCCCACCGGGCTGCGCGTCGTGGTGCCTGGTTTCGAGGGAAACAAGCAGCCCTTGACCGACTGCGCAACCGGCGGCGAGGCCGAGACGCCAGCGCCGTGCCGCGGGGACACCAACTTCGTCACGCTGCGGCAGTTCCCCAGCCACTTCGCGCCACTCGTCGCCGATGCGGGGCTGCACCCCGACGGCGGACCCAGCACCACCTCGGTATCCGACATCGGGGCCCGAGCGGCAGCTGGTCACGAGTTCGCGGTGGCTGGTCGCACCGGCAACTGGACGGCGATGTGGTATCTCGGCGACATTGCCTGGTTCCACGACCCCAAGGGCGCGCGCAACTCCAAACGCATCCGCGGCTGGCAGGTCACGGCGCGACCGGGGAGTGAATCGGTGCCGGTCTATGGGCGGGCCTACCCCGAGGAGTCGGCCTACCCC
>JACCWP010000057.1 GCA_013697585.1 Nocardioidaceae bacterium | reverse complement strand
CCGCCGGCGCGTCATGGCCATCGTGCGGTGCCCGTCGACCATGGGCGCCTCACCGCCTCCCCTGCTGGCCGCCGACCTGATGAAGATGCTGTTCGACACCGACAAGTTGCCCGCGCCCAGCCAGTTCGCCAGCAAGCAGAGAAGCCAAGCGGATCGACCAATGGGGACGGCGGGGGCCAGGGTGAGAGTGATCCGCAAGGCAGGACGGCCCGGTGACGATTCGTTCCGAAGTCTCCCGGTGCATACGTCGTTGGGCAACCTTCGGCTGCCGTTCCGGGCGCTGCTGTGGCTCGGGGACCGTTCCGGCTTGGGCCAGGCACGTACGGAGCGGCGATGCTCGCTGACCAGCCGTGCTGGTGCCTCGGGTGCTGTTTCGCAGCGCCTCCTCGACGAGATCGGTGGCTGCCGACGCTGCCCGGACCGCGTGGCTGGATGTGCACATGGCCAAGCCCGCCGGAAAGTGACCGATGGTCTCCGTGATTGCTGGTGGTTGGACGTTCCTGGTCAAGGAGCAGGCTGGCGCCAGCGCGCACGAGTTCGTGCACTCGGGCGCGGACAACGGCGAGTGCCTTCGCGACCTCAGTTGGAGTGCGGAGGGCGGCCACGTCAGCTCGCCTCCTCGGCTCGGTCGATGCGACCGCCCACTCGACCGAACTCTGGAGACATGAGGCGGCGGACGGCCGCACGGCGCGCGACGCCAGCGATCCGGTCACGAGCAGCGCGGCCGAGACGAGCCACCTGGGCGAGATCGAGGGCACCAGGAACAGCACCGAGCCGCCTGCTCCGACCATGTCTTCGGCGATCCTCAGGCTGGTGAACGTCTTGCCGGTGCCGCAGGCCATGATCAGCTTGCCGCGGTCGGACGCCGCCAGGCCGGCCCGCACGTCGTCGATCGCCCGGGCCTGGTGCGGGCGCAGCTGCTTGGGCCCGTGCGTTGGCAGCACCGACGGCGTCGCCCACGAGAAGTCGCTCCAGTCGATGGTGGAGCCAGACAGGTACGCCACGTCTAGCCGCTGGGTCTGCACCTGCTGGTCGGCCAGCGCGTCCTCGGCGTTCTTCGACCAGCCGTCGCTGGTCGAGACCACGATGCGCCGGCTGAAGCCGGTCCTACCTGATGCGGTGAAGAATGAGTCGATGTGCGCACGCTGGATCGCGGTGTCCGGGGCGTAGAACTTGCACTGGATCGCCGTCAGCCCGTCGCTGTCGCGCTCCCTTGTCACCAGATCGATTCCGGTGTCGGGGCGACCCTCGCGACCCGGCCACTCTGACCACAGCCAGACGTCGCTGAACTGCTGCACCCACTGCGGATCGGTACGGAAGTAGCCCCGCATCAACCGCTCAAACCGGTCCCCCCTTGTCCCGGTCGTCCAGCGCGGAGGCGCGAAGTTCGTCAAGCACCCCGTGGATGGTCGCGGCCATAGGGGCATCCTGCCGGACGGCCGGCTTGCGTGGTGTACCGCGCGGAGTTGGACGCCCACAGGGTCGATGGCGCAACTGATGCGGCGGGTGTGGATCCCTCGAGAGCAGATGCGTCCCCAGCGCGCCTGGAGCCGCCTACAGCGTTGAGCTTGGCATGTCCTGAACTGCCCTGCATATACGGCAGTTGCGAATGGCCGCCCGGTCGCCGGCAGGAGCAGACGTCCGTCAGACAACCTCGGTGGTGACGGCACCGGTCCGCTGGCGGGTCGTTCGCGGCGGATAGACGCACCTCCGGTGCTGTGTCGAGCGAGCGGATCGCGGCTGGAGTCCGACTGATCTTGGTCGTTTACGCGCGAATTTCATGTTGAGTCTCGCACTCCTTGACAGACCTATCGGCGATAGGTCAGTGTTTCTATCACTGATAGACAGCGGATGGGAGCGCCAGTGGTCGTCAGCAAGGTCGCGCAGCGTCGAGAAGCCAAGGTCGCCTCGATCGTCGAGGCGGCCTGGAGCTTGGCGCGTGAGCACGGGATACAGCTGGTCTCGCTGCGGCACCTGGCCAAGGAGGTCGGAATGCAACAGCCGTCGCTGTACGCGTACTTCGACTCCAAGAACGCCCTGTACGACGCGATGTTCGCCGATGGCAACCGGCAACTGCTGGAGACGCTTGACTCGATCGATCTTCCCGCCGACCCGCGAGTGGCGCTCAAGACCTACCTCGGTGCCTTCGCCGACTTCGCCGTCGCGGACCCGGCGCGCAACTCCCTGCTCTTCCGTCGGGTTGTCCCGGGTTTCGAGCCGAGTGCCGAGGCCTACGCAGTGGCCCGGGAGGCGCTCGCTCGCCTCGTCAGTGTGATGTACGCGGCAGGCGTGACCGACCACGGCGACATCGACTGCCTCGTCGCGATGACCGCCGGTCTGATCGAGGCTCAACTGAGCAATGAGCCGGGCGGGGACCGGTGGCTCCGGCACCTGAACCGCATGACCGATGTCCTGGCCGACAACGCCTTAGAAAGAAGACTCTGATGAGTGCCACTGGTGTCACCCGCATCAACCGCGAGGAGGCACGGGTTCTCGCCTCGGCCGAGTTCAGCAAGTTTGCGGCCCTCACCGCCTCGCTGAGCCCGGAGGAGTGGGCGACCGACACCGACTGCGCCGGGTGGGACGTCCGCAAGATGGTTGTCCACGTCCTCGGGTCCGCCGATGCGCAGGCCTCCCCGTTGGTCTTCCTGCATCAGCTGCGCCGTGGCCTTCTGCTCAACAAGGAGATCGACTCTCATCACTGGGTCGACGGACTGAACGAGCTTCAGATCCGCGAGCGCTCGGAGCTCAGCTACGGCGAGGTACTCGCGCAGCTCCAGGCAGTCGGCGTGAAGGCAGTCAAAGGCCGCTTCGGCACTCCACTGCCGTTGCGCTACACCCCGGTGCCGTTCGGCGACCCGATCGGCTGGAAGCCAGTGAACTACCTGCTCGAAGTCGGCTTCACCCGCGACGTCTGGGCGCACCGCATCGACATCCACGCCGTCATCGGCCGGCCCATGGAGCTCGACCTCGCCCACGACGGACGCCTGGTCGCCGACATCGTACGAGAGTGGGCCGAGCTCCACGGAGAACCGTTCGACCTGCACCTGACTGGACCGGCTGGCGGCACGTTCAGCCAGGGCGAGGGTGGCGAGCACGTCGAGATCGACGCGCTCGAATTCATCCGAACCCTCTCCGGACGCCTTCCAGGCGCCGGCGTGATGCGCCACCCACTGCCCCTGTGAAACCGCCCGTGCACTTAAGACCCTTCATCGAAAGGAACCATGATGACCACTACCGTGACCCGCTCTGCCGTCCAGCAGGACCTCCGTGCGCTCGTGCAGCGCTTCATCGACGACGTGATCAACGCCCAAGACCTCGACGGGGCCCTGGTCGAGACGGTCGCCGAGAACTTCGTCGAGCTGAACCCGCTCCCCGGCCAGGGCCCCGGCCGGGCCGGCCTAGCCGACGTCCTCGGCATGATGTTCGCCGGCTTCCCGGACCTGCGCTGGACGCTCCACGACACGCTCGTCGAGGGCGACAGGGTGATGGGCTTCTCCACCTGGACAGGCACCCACGAGGGTGCATTCATGGGCATCCCGGCGACCGGGCACACCGCCACGATCCAGGCCTGGACCATCGACCGCTACCGCGACGGCATCTTCGTCGAAAGCCGCATCATCATGGACGTGGCCGGACTCCTCGGCCAGCTCGGCGTCCTTCCCGGCCCGAAACGCGCCTGAGTGATCGACCAGCGCAGCCATGCCCGGAATACGGTGGAGCTCGACGAGCCGTGGACCTAACTTGAACCCTGAACGGCGACACTCGCATCGGCAAATCTGCGAACGATCAAGGCTGGCTCCTGAAGCCCGCGACCCGAGGAGGTCTTCCTGGTGATTGCGAACATTCCGATACAGGCCGTGCTGCCCGCATCCGACATCGAACGAGCTCGAAGTTGGTACTCCGAGAAGCTCGGGCTCGAGCCCATCTCGACTAACCCCTTCGGCGACCTCCGGTATGAAGCCGGAGGAGTCGAGTTCCTCGTCTATCAGTCTGAGCTCGCCGGAACCAACCACGCAACGGCAGCCGGATTCAGGCTAGAAGACTTTGATGAGGTCGTCGCCTTTCTGCGGTCCAACGGCGTGGCATTTGAGCACGTCGATTTTGGCGAAATGGGGGCCACCATCAACGGTGTGATCACCACGCCCGACGGGCAGAAGGCCGCCTGGTTCAAAGACAGTGAGGGCAACACCTTCGCCCTGTCGATGGCCGACTAACGCTGCGGCGGGTTCCCCAGTCTGTTTAGCCCGTCAAGGGGGGGCGGTGATGCGGATGTTATGCAACGTCGTAGGACAACGCGGTACGTCTGCGTCGCGCGATCTGCCCTGATCTGACCCTTCGGACAGACGAGTGTCCTTTAGGCGTTACACATTCCAGTCGCCACTGCCGAACCCGTCGTGGTCGCTACACCAGGTCGGATGCGTCCTAGTCTTGGTTGTGGTGCTCATGCGCCCCGCACGTCGCGCTCTGCCACGTCGGCAGCCTCGAGGAGGTAGCCCGCGAGCCGCCGCGTCTGCGCCGGAGTCAGGTCCACGTCATCAGCGGTCACTGTGACCCTGGTGCGTGCGAGATCGCCGTGCACGTTCTCAGTCGTGCCGATTCCACAGCTCGACGTCTCGGCCCGCTGCTGCGGTTGAGTCTTACTGGACGAAAAGGGCTCACGTCGAGGTCCCCGTTCCGGTGAGGGATCCCATCCGGGCAACCACCGGATGGGCTTGACCCCCTTCCGGGGGACACGGGGATATGCGGCTTCTTGATCGGCCGCGGTCTGGTTGCAGTTGCAGTTCGAACGCGACGGGGCTGATCTGGCCGATTGCGGAGTGCCGGCGGCGGTAGGATTCACGGTGCCGGACGTGCCCACCGGTGCGGCCCAGACACTCGGCCGACTTCGCACCGCCGAAGGAGTTCCATGAGCCACTCCATCTCGACCGCTGAGGTTCCACCGGGTACGGTCACCGGCGTCGACAAGTACGCCGTCGGCGACAACGGGGCCTACTTCGCAGTCAGCCGAAAGTGTCGACACCTCCGTGCCGACCTGGCCGAGGGGACCGTCGATGCTGACGGCTGCCTTGTCTGCCCGTGGCATCAGGCGAAGTACGACGTGAGCACCGGGCGGATGGTGCGAGGTCCGCAAGGAATCTTCGCGAAGATTCCTGGCCTCGGCGCCGGGTTCCGTGCGCTGACCAGGGTGGTTCCACTGCGACGGGGGACCGTGCAGAAACGTGGCGAGATCCTGCACATCGACTGAGCCGGGTCAACCTGCCGGTTCCGGGCGTGGCAGTTGACGTCCCGAATCTCGGGTGCACCGCAGATGCGGCGCTCGGTGTCGGTCCGCGGCCCGGAACGTAGCCGGCGGCCGTGGGCAGCAGCACCGACATGTCCGCACCGAGGCGGTAGCTGCTGTTATCCCGGCCATCGTGTTCCACAGGCTGCACCGGTAGGTGCCGCCACCGCGGAACTGTGCGGCGATCAGCCGCGCGACGAGCTGTGCATCGATCCCGGCGCGGCCGTCAACGTATCACTGCTCATGCACCCATACAGCATGCAATCATCGTCGACGCCGAGGCGATGTGATTTCGTTATGACCTTCCCCAGCCCAGCACCGTCCGCCCGATGACCGATCGGCGGATTCCAGCGGTTGTCGCAACGGAGGCGGGGACCCGGTGATCGTCGCGGTGTGGGTCAGGCTATCGGCTAGTGGGCCCTTCCTCGCCGCGGTCAGTGTGCGCCGACGCTCGTCGCCGTCAACGTCGTTCGTCCTCGCTGCGCTGCGGGCGCTCCACATTGACAACTCTCACGCGGCGGCGCGGTGGCGGCTATCGAGGAAGGGACAGATGTGTCGGCAGTGGGTGGTCACTGCAGCAGCAGCGGCCCGATCTGTTCGATCGGCTTGCGGAAGGCCAGCCGCTTGCGTGGCCGGTCGTTGAGCTCGGCGGCGACCCAGTCCAGGTCCGCGGCGCTGTGCACGCCCAGGTCGGTGCCCTTGGGGAAGTACTGACGCAGCAAGCCGTTCGTGTTCTCGTTCGTGGCACGCTGCCAGGGTGAGTGCGGGTCGCAGAAGTAGATCTCGATGTCGGCGTCGATGCTGACGTCCTTCCAGTCCCGCATCTCAGGGCCCTGGTCCCAGGTCAAGGAGTGGCGCACCGAAGCCGGCAGCGTCTTGATCTTCGCGGCCAGGGCATCACGGACCTGTTCGGGCTTGTAGCCGTCCGGTAGGTGCACCAGCATCGTGTAGCCGGTGGTCCGCTCGACCAGGGTGCCGATGGCGGTCAGGTTCCGCCTCCCAATGATCAGGTCACCCTCCCAGTGCCCGGGCACGGCCCGGTCCTGGGCCTCTACCGGACGCTCAGATACGTTGATCATGTTAGGGATGCGGTTCTTGCGCTGACCTGGCTGTCGGCTCGGTCGGCGCAGCGCCCGCCCGGTACGCAGGCACTTCGTCAGGTCACGGCGAAGAGCGCCGCGGGACTGGACGTAGAGCGACTGGTAGATCGTCTCGGTCGACACCCACATCTCCGGCTGGTCCGGGAACTCCGTGCGCAGCCGACCGGCGATCTGCTCCGGGGAGTACCTCTTCTGCAGATCCTGCTCGACGTGCCGGCGCAGCACCAGGTTCACCGCGAGCTTGGCCGGCTTGGGGCGGCTAGCCCGGTCATAGGCCAGCGCATGCGCCGTCGACGCCCGATAGGCGCCGCCCCTGCCATCGACGTTGCGGCGCAGCTCCCGGCTGACCGTCGAAGGGCTGCGACCGAGCCGAGCCGCGATCGAGCGCACCGACTCCCCAGCCGCCCTCGCCACGGCAATCTCCTCCCGCTCGCCGAACGTCAGACACCGGCCTTGCAGATCTCGGCCACGCCGCGGACGCACTCCGCCCGCCTCGCGGAGCCAGGCCAGACCACGCCAGCGGTGCGTGCCGGCCACCGCAGCAGCCTCGGTAAGGAACTCCCCCTTCTGCAGCGCAGCCCAGAACGGCTGGACCACCTCCGGGACCATCTGACTCGAGAAACGGACGCTCATCAACACCCTCCATCTCAGCAGGTGTTGCGATCACCGCGAGGACCCAAGGTTGGCGTTCCGGGAAGCCGACCCGTCGACCGGAGTACCTGTTCGTCGACCTGTCGCTGTCGTCGTACGAGAGGGAGTCGGCTGCGCTGCTAGCCCGGGGCTTCCACAGGCGGCGGCTGGTGGCGCCGTGTTCAAGACCTGAAAAGTGCTCCTGACCTGGGACGATGTGACTTGTCGAGAGTCAAATCCGCACCGGTCGAGGAGCACCTTTCAGGTGAATAAGCGTAGCGGCATGTACCCGGTTGTTCGTCCCGACGGTGCCGGGTCGGGGGTGGTGTCGCAGGCCGGCGGTGTGCTGCTTGTCGAGGCCGTCCGTGCCGCTGGGCTGGACGGGTCATTGACCCGGGCGTTGGCGCCGTGGCGCAAGCCGGCCGCGGTCCATGATCCGGCCAAGGTGGTGCTCGACCTGGCGGTCACACTCGCGGTGGGTGGTGACTGCCTGGCCGATGTGGCGATCCTGCGCGCCGAGCCCGGTGTGTACGGACCGGTCGCCTCCGATCCGACGGTGTCGCGGATCATCGACGCGTTGGCCGCTGACGCCCCTCGGACGTTGGCCGCGATCAACTCCGCCAGGGCGCAAGCCCGGGCGCGGGTGTGGCAGCTGGCTGGCGAGGATGCCCCAGACACCGGTGCGGACGCGACTCGACCGTTGATCGTCGACCTGGACGCCACCCTGGTCTCCTCCCACAGCGAGAAGGAGGCCGCGGCACCCACGTTCAAGCGGGGCTTCGGGTTCCACCCGTTGTGGGCCTTCGCCGACCACGGCCCGGACGGTACCGGGGAGCCGTTGGCGGTGCAGCTGCGGCCAGGCAACGCCGGGTCCAACACCGCCGCCGACCACATTGGCGTGATCCGCGACGCGCTGGCCCAGCTGCCCGGGCACCGGCCCGGGACCCGGCCCGGACGCAAGGTGTTGGTCCGCACCGACGGCGCCGGCTGCACCCACGCCGTGCTCAACTGGCTTGCTGGACAACGGTTGTCCTATTCGGTCGGCTTTACGCTGCCCGACGACTTCGCCGAGACCGTCGCACTGATCCCCAAGCAGGTATGGGCTGCGGCCTGCGACGCCGACGGCCAGATCCGCGACGGCGCCTGGGTCGCCGAGGTCACCGACCTGCTCACACTCAGCTCCTGGCCCCCGGGCATGCGGGTCATCGTCCGCGCCGAACGCCCACACCCCGGAGCACAGCTGCGGCTGACCGACGCCGACGGGCACCGGCTGACCGCGTTCGCCACCAACACGGCCCGCGGTCAGCTCGCCGATCTCGAGCTGCGGCACCGACGCCGGGCCCGCTGCGAGGACCGGATCCGGTGCGCGAAGGACAACGGGCTGATGAACCTGCCGCTACACGACCTGGCGCAGAACATGATCTGGTGCGCGATCGTGTCGTTGGCCTGCGAACTCATCGCCTGGATGCAGATGCTCGCCCTGCGCGGGCACGAGGCCAGAAGATGGGAGCCGAAACGGCTGCGGCTCAGGTTGTTCTCCACCGCCGGCCGCCTCGCCGCCTCCGCACGACGCACCGTGCTGCACCTCAGCCGAGCCAGCCGCTGGACCGGGCTACTGATCGACGCCATCGCCCGGCTACGCGCCCTGGCCGTCCCCGGCTGAACGACGGCCCCGACTGTCCACCCGAACCACCTCCGGCACGTGGAACCGGCGCCCACCCGAGGCGACACCCGGGCTGATGTCATACCCC
>JACCWP010000046.1 GCA_013697585.1 Nocardioidaceae bacterium | reverse complement strand
GCCCGGCCGAGCGCGGTGCCCGCCGGCCCGGCAGCTGAGCCGGCCCAGGTGCAGCTCGCGAAGGATCGGTACGGTCCCAGTCGGCTGGGGGCCAACGGCCGCAACGTGGTGTTCGTCCTCACCGACGATATGCGAGTCGACGACCTGCGCTACATGCCCAGCGTGCGCCGGCTGATCGGCCGGCGGGGCGTGTCGTTCACCAACGCCTACGCGGTCGACCCGGTCTGCTGCCCGTCCCGGGTGAGCATCCTCACCGGTCAGTACGGCCACAGCTCCGGGGTCCTCGGCAACTTCTTCCCCCGCGGAGGTTTCGCTGCATTTCACGACGACGAGAGCATCGCGACCTGGTTGGACGAGCGGGGTTACACGACGGGCTACTTCGGCAAGTACCTCAACCAGTACGGCAAGACCGCCCGCCGTTACGTGCCGCCGGGCTGGGACACCTGGCAGGCAGCGGTGCGTGGGGTCTACGCCTACCGCGATCCGACGGTCTACAACATCGACGGCCAGCTGGAGACGAAGCCGCCCTACCAGGCCGACACGCTGACCCGGATGGCGACCAGCTTCATCACTGGCAACACGGACCGCAAGATGTTCGTGCACGTGGCGTACTCGACGCCGCACCAGGCCGTCGAGGGCACCGCCCTCGGCCAACCACCGGTGCCTGCGTTGCGGCACGAGCACTCCTACGACGGGATGCAGGCGCCCGTGGGCGACCCGGCCTACGACGAGGACGACGTGTCGGACAAGGCGAAGGTGATCCGGCGTCGCCACCTGACCGCCCGGCAACACACCCGGATCCGGTTCTTCACCGAGGTGCGCCGCGAGTCGCTGTTGGCTGTCGACGAAGGAGTGGCCGAGATCGTCGCCACCCTGAAGCGGGAACGGCTGCTCGACCGCACCACGATCGTCTTCGCCTCCGACAACGGCTTCTTCCTCGGCGAGCACCGCTATCCCGGCGGCAAGCACCTGCCTTACGAGCCGGTCGCCCAGGTGCCGCTGCTGATGCGCGGCCCGGGCATCCCGCAGGGCGTCACCCGCCCGCACGTCGTCGGACTGCACGACCTCGCGCCGACGTTCCTGGGCCTCACCGGCTCGACCGGGGCGCAGGGCAGCTTCCCGATCGACGGCACCAACCTGCTGCCGTTCGTGCGTGACCGAGGAGGTGCCGCTACCGGCCGTGACCTGCTGATCGAGTCGCTGGCCCGAGAGACCCGCTGGCGCAGCTATGACGCGATCCGCACCACCAGCGGCTACAAGTACGTCGAGTACGCCGCCCGCGGCGTCGAGCTGTACGACCTCGGCGCCGACCCTTCAGAGACCGAGAACCTCGCCCGTCGACCACGGTATGGCGACCTGCGGGACCGGCTGGCCCGCCGCCTGGACGCGGTCCGCAGCTGCGGCGGTGCCCAGTGCCGCTGAACAGCGGGCCGCTTGAACAGCGGTGCCGATGACCCGCTATCGACGACCTCCGCGTGTGCGCGGCGGGCCGGCGGGGTAGACATGCGCCCGTGACCAGCACCGGACCGACGTCGGCGGCAGCTGCACACACGCCGCTGCTGGTGCTGGGTCCGCTGCTGCGCCACGTCGGTGAGACGAGCGCCACCGTGTGGTTGGAGACCGGCCGGACCGGTCGGGTGGTGATCCGGACTGCCACGCACGCCGGCGAGGCGGAGACCTTTACGGTGCACGGGCACCACTACGCCCTCGTCGACGTGACCGGCCTCCCTGCGGGCTCCGTCGAACCGTACGAGGTGTGGGTCGACCACGGCGAGGGCGAGCAGCTGGCCTGGCCCTCGCCGAGCTCGGTGTTCCCACCAAGCGCGCTGCGCACGCTCGACCTGTCCAGCCCGCTGCGGCTGGTGTTCGGCACTTGCCGGGAGAGCCTCCCACACGACCACACGACCAACGGCCGCTACGGCATCGACACGTTGCGGGCGCTGGCACTGCGGCTGGCCGCCGGAGGCGCGCCAGAGACGACCGGCCCCACCGGTGACGCCTGGCCGTCGATGTTGCTGTTCCTCGGCGATCAGGTCTATGCCGACGAGACGTCGGAGCCGATGCGCGACTACATCGCGTCCAGGCGCGACATCACGCAGGAGCCCGGCGAGGAGCTGGCCGACTACCAGGAGTACGCCCACCTCTACCGACTCGCCTGGACCGAACCCACGATCCGCTGGGTGCTGTCGACGTTGCCCTCCAGCATGATCTTCGACGACCACGACGTCCGGGACGACTGGAACACCTCCGCCGCATGGCGCGAGCAGATGAACAGCAGGTCCTGGTGGCACGACCGCATCGTCGGCGGACTCGCGTCGTACTGGGTCTATCAGCACCTGGGCAACCTGGCCCCCGACGAGCGCGACGCCGACGAGGTCTGGCAAGCGGTGCAGCAGGCCCGTACCGGCGGCGCCGACGTGGGTGAGCTGCTGGACGCGTTCGCCGCGCGTGCTGACGACGACCCCACGAGCTACCGCTGGAGCTATTCCCGCGACCTTGGCAGCACCCGGCTGGTCGTCATCGACTCGCGCGCCGGTCGCGTCCTCGACCCAGACAAGCGTTCCATGCTTGACGAGGGGGAGCTGGGCTGGCTCGAGGACCTGATGACCGGCGACTTCGACCACCTGTTGCTGGCCACCTCGTTGCCGTTTCTGCTGCCGATGGGGCTGCACCACATGGAGGCGTGGAACGAAGCGGTGACGGCGGGGGCGTGGGGCGACCGACACCGCGGTTGGGGCGAGCGGGCGCGGCAGCGCTTCGACCTCGAGCACTGGGGCGCGTTCCAGCAGTCGTTCCAACGGCTCTCCCGGTTGAGCGCCGAGGTCGCCGCCGGTCAGCACGGCGCCGCGCCCGCGACCGTCTGCTGGCTCGCCGGAGACGTGCACCACTCCTACCTTGCCGAGGCGCACTTGCCGCCAGACACCCCCGCCCGGTTGCTGCAGCTCGTGTGCTCACCGATCCGCAACCCCTTGCCGCGGCCGATGCGGTTCGTGTTGGCGACGCTGGCCTACGGCGTCGCGAGCGCGTGGGGCGCGACCGTCGCGCAGTCGGCCAAGGTGCCTGCACCGCCGTGGACCTGGTCCATCGAGAACGGGCCGTGGTTCGACAATGTGCTTGCCACGCTCGACATCGACGGTCGGCACGCCACCGTCGCCTGGCATACGGCCCAACAAGGACCGACCGACGACACGCTGCGCTGGCGCACCGTGCACCGCACCCGGCTGAGCTGATGCCGGTGGAGGTCGTGCTCGCCGACGTCGAGGCCGCCCGCGCCCTGCTGGCCGGAGTGGCGTTGTGCACGCCAGTGGAACGGTCGCGCTGGTTGGGCGAGCTGCTCGGCACGCGAGTCAACCTGAAGTGCGAGCACCTGCAGCGGACCGGCTCGTTCAAGATCCGTGGCGCCTACGTCCGGATCGCGCGGCTGAGCGATGCCGAGCGGTCCCGCGGGGTCGTGACGGCTAGCGCCGGCAACCACGCGCAGGGAGTGGCGCTCGCGGCGTCGATGCTCGGCGCCGAGGCCACGGTGTTCATGCCGGAGGGGGTGGCCATTCCCAAGGAGGCGGCGACCCGGTCGTACGGCGCCTCGATTCGCTTTGCCGGTGCGACGATCGAGACGGCGCTCGACGCGGCTCGCGAGCACGCCAGCGACACGGGCGCGGTGTTCATCCATCCCTTCGACCACCCTGACGTGGTCGCAGGCCAGGGCACCCTCGGCCTCGAGCTGGTCGAGCAGGTGCCCGACGCTGCCACCGTGCTCGTGCCGTGCGGCGGGGGTGGACTGCTGGCAGGAGTGGCGGTCGCGCTGCGGGGGTCGCGCCCTGACGTGCGCGTGGTCGGTGTCCAGGCCGACCAGGCCGCGGCGTACCCGGCGAGCCTGGCCGCTGGGCACCCGGTCGCGTTGGCGCAGATGGCGACGATGGCCGACGGGATCGCCGTCGGCAGGCCGGGCGATGTGCCGCTGGGGGTCGTTGCAAAGCATGTCGACGAGGTCGTCACCGTCGGCGAGGAGTCCCTGTCGCAGGCGCTGCTGCTGCTCCTCGAACGGGCCAAGCAGGTGGTGGAGCCGGCGGGCGCGGCGGCCGTGGCGGCGCTGCTCGAACAGCCTGGGCGCTGGCCGGGTCCGGTCGTCGCCGTGTTGTCCGGCGGCAACATCGACCCCTTGTTGCTCATGCAGGTGATGCGGCACGGCATGGCGGCCGCCGGCCGCTACCTGACGCTCACGGTGCGGGTGCCCGACCGCCCGGGCGAGCTGGTGCGCTTGCTCTCCGTGCTCGCCGACGCGCAGACCAACGTGCTCGACGTCGTTCACCAGCGGGTCTCGTCGGCTCTGCACGTCGACGAGGTCGAGGTGGCACTGCAGGTCGAGACCCGTGGCGACCCGCACCGGGAGTCGGTCGTGACCCGACTCAGGGACCTGGGTTACCCGGTCGGGTCCGCCTGACTGGCCACCCCCCGTTGGTAGCGCGATCCGCGGGTTGTGGTTGCGCGATCCGCGGGTTGTGGTTGCGCGATCCGTGCTTGGTCAGCCGCGGAACGGTGTCGCCTCGACGACCTCGACCGTGACCTTGCTGCCGTCCGGCGCGGCGTAGGTCGCGGAGTCGCCGATCTGCTTGCCGCGGATCGCGCTGCCGAGCGGGCTCTGCGGGGAGTAGACGTCGAGGTCGTCCGGGACGGTGTCGGCGATCTCCCGCGACCCGAGCACGAAGGTGTCCACCTCGTCGAAGTCGACGAACCGAACCTTGACCACCATGCCCGCATCGACGGTGTGCCCGTCGGTGGGCGGCTCGCCGACCTCGGCGCGGCGCAGCATGTCCTCGAGCTGGCGGATCCGGGCCTCGGCCTTGCCCTGCTCCTCCTTGGCGGCGTGGTAGCCGCCGTTCTCGCGCAGGTCTCCCTCGTCACGGGCCTCGCCGATCCGCGCCGACAGCTCTGCGCGCCGCGGCCCGCGGAGGTGGTCGAGCTCTGCCTGGAGGCGGTCGTGTGCCTCCCGGGTGAGCCAGATGACGTTCTCCTCGGTCGGCTGGGTCACGAGCGTTCGGCTCCTCGGGTCGGTGCGGCGGGTGTCGGGACAGGCTCGGGCTGCTGCGGTAGGTCCCGATGCAACTGGTGGGGTTGTCCGGTAGGGACAAGCGAGTCAGCCTAGCAAGCGTGGGCGCGCAGGCGTAGTGCGCGCAAACTCATTCGACCGTGCAGGACCGCAATCGGGCGGTCACGGCGCGCCGGATCGTCGCGATGCTCACCGTGGTCGTGGTCGTGCCTGGCGCGTCCGCGGCCAGCGCCACCGACCGCTCGCCCACGACCGACGTGTCCGCTGCCTGGGCGTAGACCTCGCAGCTCACGGGGTCACTCACCCGTCGGCGCACCTCGATGGTGACGTCTGTGCGCGCCTCCGAGACGACCCGGTAGTCGGCGACCCCGCCCGCCACGTCGGGCGTCGCGTTCACGGTGGCCGCCCAGAGCAACCAGCCCAGCCCGGCCGTCGCCACCGCGGCGACCACCGCGACGAGGACCGAGCGCGGGAAGCGGCGTGGTGGGCCGTACCGCTCGGGCATCGCGGCACGCGCGGCGGCTGCCGGGTCGCGGCGAGGCATGCTGCATCCTTTCAGGTGTGTCACCCGACGTGTCCCCCCCGGCCGACTCGCCAGCGGGCACGGGACCAGCCGAACCATTGCGGCTGATGCACGTCCATGCCCACCCCGACGACGAGTCCAGCAAGGGGGCCGCCACCACTGCCCGCTACGTCGCCGAGGGAGTCGACGTCCACGTCGTCACCTGCACTGGCGGCGAGCGGGGTTCGATCCTCAACCCCAACATGGACCGGCCCGACGTGCTGGCCAACATCGCCGAGATCCGCCGGCTGGAGATGGAGCGGGCCCGGGAGATCTTGGGGGTGACGCAGGACTGGCTCGGTTTCGTCGACTCGGGCTACCCCGAGGGCGACCCGCCACCACCGTTGCCGGACGGCTGCTTCGCGGCGATCGACGTCGTCGAGGCGGCGACGCCCCTGGTGCGGTTGATCCGGTCGTTCCGCCCGCACGTCGTCACGACGTACGACGAGAACGGCGGCTATCCGCACCCTGACCACGTGCGCTGCCACCAGGTGTCCATGCTCGCCTACGAGGCGGCCGGCGACCCCGATCGCTTCGGCGAGACGGGCGCGCCTTGGACGCCACAGAAGCTGTACTACCACCACAGCTTCCACCGTGAACGGACCCAGGCGCTGCACGACGAGATGGTGCGCCGCGGTCTGGTGTCGCCCTATGCCGAGCGGCTGGCCGAGTGGAAGCCCGACCCCGAGCACGATGCACGGATCACGACGAAGGTGCCGTGTGCCGACTTCTTCTCGGTCCGCGACCGGGCGCTGCTGGCGCACGCCACCCAGATCGACCCGGAGGGGGCCTGGTTCGCGTGCCCGCTCGACGTGCACCGGGTGGCCTGGCCGACCGAGGACTTCGAGCTCGTGCACAGCCATGCCCCCGTCGACATGCCCGAGGACGACCTCTTCGCCGGCCTGCGCTGACCCGCTGCTGCTTTCGCTGGCTCACCAGCGAAACGTGCGCCTCCCCAGCGTCGTTTCGCCGGGGAAGCGCACCGGAGGCTGGGGAAGTGCGGCGCGAATGGCCACCTGAGCGCAACCGACCATTCGGACATTGTGCGATTCCGCTGACGGAGTCCGGAGCCAGGCGCTAGACATCGGGCTGTCTTGCATTTAGTTAGGGAGGAGTCACCACATGTCCCACACCTCCGGTCGGAAGCGCGTGGTCGCCGTCGCGCTGTCCGCCTTCCCCCTCGCCGCCGCCTCGGTGTTCTCGCCGCAGGCGGCGGCGCTGCCGACCGCCGACGACGGTTCCGGCTTGAGCGGCGTCATCGGCGAAACCCTGTCGCTGCCCACCGGCAGCGACGCCGGCAACCCCGGCGTGCGCGTGCCCACCAGCTATCGGCCGCTGCACACCGGCTTGGACAACCCGCGCCAGATCTCCTTGACGACCAACGGTGGCCTCGTCGTCGCCGAGGCCGGGCACGGCGCGGACCGTGACGACCGGTGTGTCGGAGAGGGGGGCGGCACGGTCTGTGTCGGCTTCACCGGATCGGTCAGCGTCTATCGCGACGGCCGTCGCCGCGAGGTGATGGGCGGGCTGATCTCCGGTGCCGGCGAGGACGGCTCGTTCGCCATCGGCGCCGACGGAGCCGGCCGGCGACCCGGCGGAGGCCCTTACCTGGCCGCCATGACGTACGCGCCGCCGCGATTCCTGCCGCCGGGCGTGAAGTCCCGCCAGCTCGGCAAGCTGCTGGTCGCGCAGCCGGGCGGGCCCAAGATTGTGCGCGCCAACATCACCGCCTTCGAGAAGAACAACGACCCCGACGGCGAGGGCTTCGACTCGAACCCGTACTCGGTCCTCGGGCTCGGCAACCAGATTCTGGTCGCCGATGCTGCGGGCGACTCGATCGTCCGGGTCAAGGACGGTGTCACCAGCCTCTGGGCGGCTCTGCCCGATCCTGGTCCGCGGATCGACCCGGTTCCGACCTCTATCAGTCGTGGCGGCAACGGACACATCTACGTCGGCACCTTGTGGTCGCTGCGTCGAGGCAAGGCGCGCGTCCTCGAGTACAACCGTGCCGGCAACCTGCTGCACCAGTACCGCGGCTTCACCACGATCGCGGGCGTGGCAGCGCTGGCCGACGGCACGCTGTACGTGAGCGAGCTGTTCGGCGGTTGCGGGTTCGACCAGATCCCGCAGTGCTTCCCCGGCCGGGTCGTCGAGGCCAACACCGGTGGCGACGGCCGCAGCTACATGCGGATCCCGTTCCCGGCGGGAATCGTCGCCCGGGGCGACCGCGTGCAGGCAGTGGCCTGGTCGGTGGCGCCGGCCACCGGTTTCGGTGGCGACCCGAACTCGAGCGGAGCCGTCTGGCGCCTGCGCTTCTGAGCGCTCGCGCCGGGGGCTCTTCCTGGCGCTGGGAGTGACGTCTCGACGATCGTCTGAGCGGGAAGCCGCAGTGACGTCACTCCCAGCGGTGGGGGCATGATGGGGGCATGGAACCGACTGCGCTCACCGCAGCGCTGGCTCGGGCGCTGACCGGGGCGGAGAGCGAGGTCGGCGCCGACGTCGTACGGCCCGGCGTCCTCGCGCTGGTCATGGTGCTGGCGCTCGCGGTGGCGACGGCGCTGCTCATGCGCAGCTTTGTCCGGCAGCTGAGGAAGATCGACTTCGAGGAGACGCCGGAGCCCCCCGCGGCCAGCCCCTCGCAGGACGCCTCAAACACCGCCGACGACGCCGAGGGGCGGGCGTGACCAACCGGCTCGTCGACGCCACCAGCCCGTACCTGCTCCAGCACGCCGACAACCCCGTCGACTGGTGGCCGTGGTGTCCCGAGGCCTTCGCCGAGGCGCGCGAGCGGGACGTGCCGGTGCTGCTGAGCGTCGGCTACGCGGCGTGCCACTGGTGCCACGTTATGGCGCACGAGTCTTTCGAGGACGATCCAACCGCCGACTACCTCAACCGGCACTTCGTCTCGATCAAGGTCGACCGCGAGGAGCGCCCGGACGTCGACGCGGTCTACATGACCGCCACCCAGGCGATGACCGGTCAGGGCGGGTGGCCGATGACGTGTGTGCTCACACCCGCGGCTGAGCCGTTCTTCTGCGGCACCTACTTCCCACCCGAGCCGCGGCACGGGATGCCGGCCTTCAGCCAGGTGCTCGCCGCGCTCGTCGACGCGTGGACCGGAAAGCGTGACCAGGTGGATCGGATCGGCGGCGAGGTGGTGGAGCGTCTGCGCGCCGCTGTCCAGCCGCCGCCCGCGGGTGGGGAGCTCGATCACGCTGGTTTGGCGGCCGCAGTGACCACGCTCGCCGGTCAGTACGACCAGCACCACCCGGGCTTCGGGGGGGCACCGAAGTTTCCGCCGTCCATGGTGCTCGAGTTCCTGCTGCGGCACGCCGCGCGTACGGGTTCGTCGCGGGCGCTTGCGATGGCGGGCGAGACGCTGTCCGCGATGGCCCGTGGGGGTATCTACGACCAGCTCGGCGGCGGCTTCGCACGCTACGCGGTCGACGCCGCATGGGTGGTGCCGCACTTCGAGAAGATGCTGTACGACAACGCGTTGCTGCTGCGCGCCTATCTGCACTGGTGGCGATTGAGCGGTGACCCCCTGGGTGATCGGGTGGCGCGCGAGACCGCCGACTTCGTCC
>JACCWP010000042.1 GCA_013697585.1 Nocardioidaceae bacterium | reverse complement strand
CCCCTCCGCTGCGCGCGGGCGACCGGCTGCCGGTCGGCAGCGGGCAAGCCGACCCGCCGAGCGTCGACCTCGCCCCCCGGCCGGCTCTGCCCGCCGTGCCAGTGCTGCGGGTGCGACCCGGTCCGCGGGCCGACTGGTTCGTCGACGGCGAGGTCGGCCGGCTGTGCGCGTACGAGTGGCGCGTGAGCACCGACACCGACCGGGTGGGAATCCGGCTCGACGGCGTGGCGCTGCGGCACCGTGGCGACGAGGAGCTCAAGTCGGAGCCGATGCTGCGGGGCGCGGTGCAGGTGCCGCGTGGGGGACGACCGATCGTCTTCTCCGCCGACCACCCGGTGACCGGTGGCTACCCGGTGATCGCCGTCGTCGACGACGCCGACATGGATCTCGCCGCGCAGGCTCGACCAGGCCAGCCACTGCGGTTCCGGGTGACGCGCTGACGACCTCGGCGGGCGGTCCTGCGGCCGGATCGTCCGAACGGCCATGTCGGTGCGCCGTCCGGACGGTTGGACGGGCGGCGTTGTTGCTGCGCGTTCAGCGCCGGAGTCAGGATGTGCACGCACCGCGCGCCTGGCGCTCCAGGAAGGCGGTGCCTTGATCGCGGGTCTGGGAGCGACCACCTAAACCCGCAGGCGAACGCCCCGGACGCGACCACCGGGGCGTTCGTCATGTCCGGCTTCTCTGCGGTCACACAGGCCCCCCGTCACCACTTGCGCCTCAAGGGCTACGGGCTCCGTACGGGTTGTCCACAGATTCGCGGCGAGGTCTACCGAGCAGGCGGAGGCCCGGTCTATGGTCCCGGCAATCCACCCGGTATGTCCGGATCGTCTGGGGTAGCACTGATGGCCGCACATCCTGCCGAGGCGCTGGCCGAGGAGGTTCGCGCCGAGGTGCGCAGCCGCGGCGTCGACCCGCAGGTCGACCGCACCGCTGTGCGCCGGATGGCCGAGGATGCCGCTCGCCGGCACGAGCGCCGCAGCCTCACCGGTGCGGTGGCTCCGCTCGACGACGAGGCAGGGGCGGTCAGCGAGATCGTTGCCCAGGTCTCCGGCCTGGGCGTGCTGCAGCCGCTGCTCGACGACCCTCAGGTCGAGGAGATCTGGGTCAACGCCACAGATCAGCACATCGGTGCAGGTCAGAGCGGGTGAATCCCCTCGTGTGACACATCCGATGACACGTCCGGACTCCATAGCGCGTCGAGCGCCTGCCGGGTCACTTGATCACTGTCGGGCATTAGGTGGCCGTACGTGTCCAGGACGAGCGCGGCCGTGCTGTGCCCCATGTAGCGGCCGACGACGTTGGCGGGCACTCCCTGACGGAGCAGCACCGACGCGAAGTGGTGGCGCAGGTCGTGGGAGGTGGTGTCGGCGGGCAGCCCGGCTGCGGCGACTGCGGGGCGGATCACCCTCTCCGAGTACAAGTCCTGCCTCACCGGGTTGTGAGCTGTCGTCGTCAGGATTACGCCGTCGACGTTGGGCGGGTTGGCGGCGACGTGGGCGGCCAGCAGCGGCACAACGTCGCGGGCGAGCGGGATGGTGCGGGTGCTGTGGTGGGTCTTGGGGGTGACGAACCGCCGGCCGTCACGGGCTAGCTGCCGCTCGACTCGGACTGTGCGGCGCAAGAAGTCGACGTCTCGCACCTGCACTGCGAGCAGCTCGGAAATGCGGAGCCCGCACGCGGCCTGCAACACCACACCGACCGCGTACCGAGGCGGGGCAGCCTCCGCGAGGGCATGGACCTGAGCGACGGTTAGCGGCACGATGTCGGTTCGGACCCGCTTGGGCACCCGGATCTTCGATGTGCACGGCGTTGCCACAATCCGCCGATTCTCGACCGCGTCAGCAAACACGGCCTTCACCCAGCCGTAGACATTTGCGACCGTTGTGGGGGCGAGCACGCGGGCACGGTCGGCGACGAACGCCTGCACGTCGGTCGGTCGCACCCTGGTGATCGGGAGGCCGCCGAGGGCGGTGGAGTCCAGGTGGGTCAGGTACGAGCGGTCCTGCCGCTCGGTGGACTCGCGGACCGGCCGGGCGGCTGCCCAATCG
>JACCWP010000276.1 GCA_013697585.1 Nocardioidaceae bacterium | reverse complement strand
GGTGAGCTTCTGGTGCTGCGCCCGCCCGTGATGGGCGACCATCAGTGACTCGCTGCGGGTCTCGGTGTACTTGCAGGGCTTGCCGAGCCGCCGCGCGACGAGCACGGTGATGAACTCCTCCGGCGTGGTCTGCAGTTTGCCACCGAATCCACCGCCGACGTCGGGCGCGATCACCCGCAGCTTGGACTCGGGGATGCCGAGCGACAGCGCCAGCAGCACCCGCAGCACGTGCGGGATCTGGGTCGCACTCCAGAGCACGGTCTGCTCCCCGGTGGGGTCGCAGATCATCGAGCGAGGCTCGATGAACGCCGGAATCAGCCGCTGCTGCTCGTACTCGCGCTCGAACACGATGCCGTCGGCGTGGGCCGCCTCGATGACGGCGTCGACGTCGGTGTCGAAGTCCACGACCATGTGCGCGCTCACGTTCGTGCCGATCTCGGGGTGGATCACCGTCTCGTCCTTCAGCGCCTCCCGGGTGTCGAGAATCACCGGCAGCTCGTCGTACTCGACGTCGACCAGCTCGACCGCGTCCCGGGCCTCGGCCGCGGAGCGGGCCAGCACGCAGCCGACGATCTCGCCGGCGAAGCGCACCGTGTCCACCGCCATCGGCGGGTGGGTCGGGGTCTTCTGGTCCGGGGTGATGTTCCAGACGTTCGGCAGGGTGCCCTGCTCATCGGCGAGGTCCCTGCCCGTGACGACGCTGACGACGCCCGGGGACGCCTTGGCCGCCGCGGTGTCGATCGACGTGATCGTCGCGTGCGCGAACGGACTGCGCACCATGGCCAGGTGCAGCATGCCGGGCAGGGTCATGTTGTCGGTCCACCGGGTGCGTCCGGTGATGAGGCGCCGGTCCTCCTTGCGCAGCCGCGACGATCCGACCTCCAGCTGGGGCTCGGCGGCGTCCATACGCTCGTCGACGGCGGTCATCGGGCACCTCCCTCAGCGGCCGCGGCGCGCACAGCCTTGACGATGTTCTGATAGCCGGTGCAACGGCAGAGGTTGCCTTCGAGGCCGTGCCGGACCTCGTCGTCGCTCGGCGAGGGGTTGTCGTTCACGAGGTCGATCGACTGCATGATCATCCCGGGCGTGCAGTAGCCGCACTGCAGCGCGTGGTTGTCATGGAACGCCTGCTGCATCGGGTGCAGCTCGCCGTCCTTGGCCAGGCCCTCGATGGTGGTGACCTCGTGCCCGTCTGCCTGCACGGCCAGCACCGAGCACGACTTCACGCTGCGCCCGTCAAGGTGCACGGTGCAGGCACCGCAGTTGCTGGTGTCGCAGCCCACGACGGTGCCGGTCTTGCCGAGCTGCTCACGCAGGTAGTGCACCAGCAGCGTGCGCGGCTCGACGTCGTCGGCGTAGGACCCCCCGTCGACAGTGACGTTGATCCGAGTCATTGCACGTCCACCCTCCGCGTCGCCGAGGAACCGGGCACGGACCGTTCGCGGCGACGACGGTTGTCCGTGCCCTGCCATCCCACCCCGGCTGGACCAGGCGCACAAGTCGTGCGCGTCAACCCGGGCGACACAAGAGGTCACGGACGTCGGTCAGGTTCGCGGTAGCTCGCGGGCCAGGTCGGGTCCGTGGTGGATGGCGCCGGTCGTTGCCCCGAGCCGCTCGCCGACACCGCCCCACCGCAGGGCGATGATCTCGGCGGCGATCGAGACGGCCGTCTCCTCTGGCGTACGGGCACCGAGGTCGAGCCCGATCGGGCTGGACAGCCCCGCCAGCTCGTCGTCGGTGACGCCGGCTTCGCGCAGCCGAGCCAACCGGTCGTCGTGGGTGCGCCGCGAGCCCATCGCGCCGACGTAGGCAACCACGGGAATCCGCAGCGCCACCTCGAGCAACGGCACGTCGAACTTGGGGTCGTGGGTGAGCACGGTGATCACCGTCCGGCTGTCGAGTGCGCCGACCTCGGCCTGCCGGCGCAGGTAGCGGTGCGGCCACTCCACGATCACCTCGTCGGCGTCAGGGAAGCGGACGGGGGTCGCGAACACGGGTCGGGCATCGCACACCGTCACCCGGTACCCGAGGAACGACCCGACCCGCGCCACCGCGGCGGCGAAGTCGATGGCGCCGAAGACGAGCAGCCGTGGCTTCGGCGCGTACGCCGAGCAGAACACCCGCATGCCCTCCCCGCGGCGTTGCCCGTCCGGACCGTACGTGAGCAGTGTGCTGCGCCCCTGAGCGAGCAGACCGCGAACGTCGTCGGTGACGGCGTCGTCGGCACGGCGGGACCCGAGCCCGCCTCGTACGGGCTGCTCGGCGCCGTCCGGGCGGACGATCAGCCGGCGACCGATCCAGGTGGGGTCGGTGTGGGCGACGACGGTGACGACGGCGACCGGTTGGCTGCTGGCGATGTCGGCTGCGACCTTGTCAAGGTCGGGGAACGTCTCACGCGACACCTTCTCGACGAACACGTCGAGCACGCCGCCGCAGGTCAGCCCGACCGCGAGCGCGTCACCATCGCTGACGCCGTAGCGGTGCAGCACGGGTGCGCCATCGTCGACGACCTGCTGGGCAAGCTCGTAGACCGCCCCCTCGACGCAGCCGCCGGAGACCGATCCGACTGCGGTGCCGTCCGGGCCGACCAGCATCGACGCCCCAGCTGGACGCGGGGCCGAGCGCCAGGTCGCGACCACCGTGGCGACTCCGACGCTCTGGCCGTCGGACCACCACTCCAGCAGCTCTCCGAGCACCTCACGCACGGGCGAGCACCTCCAGCAGCTCCTCGAAAGTCGCCAGCGAGTGTCCCGCCAGCAGGTCGTCGACGTGCGGCAACGCGGCAACGATGCCGCCCTGCACAGGCAGGTACCCCGCCTTGCCCCGGTGCGGGTTGACCCAGACCAACCGATGCGCGAGCCGGCGGAGCCTGGCGACCTGGTCACCAAGCAGCCCGGGGTCGCCGCGCTCCCACCCGTCGCTGAAGACAACCACGACCGAACCCCGGGCCATTCCGCGCTGCCCGTGCCGGTCGAGGAACGCCCGCAGCACCTCACCCAGCCGGGTGCCACCCGACCAGTCGGGCACTGTCTGGCCGGCGGCGTCGAGCGCCTGCTGACCGTCGCGGCGTCGCAACGCCGCCGTCACCCGGGTCAACCGGGTGCCCATGGTCAGCACCTCGGTCGTCGCCGGCGCGGCCTGCACGACTCGGTGCGCGAGGCGCAAGAGGTGGTCGGCGTAGGGCTCCATCGAGCCGGACACGTCCACCAGCAGCACCACCCGTCGACGCCGAGCACCGCGGCGGCGGTACCGCAGTGGTCCGGGCTCGCCCGCCCGGCGCAACTGCTCACGCATGGTGCGACCTGCGTCAAGGCGCCCACGACGGTACGGCCGCAACCGCGGACTGGTCCGGGTCGGGGGACGCACGACGAGCTGGTCGAGCATCCGGTCCAGGACCCTGCGCTCGTCGGCGTCGAGGCCGGCGACGTCCCGGTGGCGCAGCACCTCGGCCCCGCTGGCGATCGCCCGTACCAGCGCTGCCTGGTCGGCATCGTTCGACTCGGCCGAGCGGTTGCCGCCGGCGTCCAGGTCGGGGCGCAACAGCTGTCGGGGCGGCGGCGCCCGCCGCACGCCGGAGGGCGGGGCGGCGGCGAACCATTCGTCGAAGACCCGGTCGAAGCGGGCCAGGTCGTCCGGGCCGGAGCACAAGGTCGCCCGGCCCGACCAGTACACGGCGCGGCGCGTGTCCATGCCGGCGAGGGACGCCGCCGTACAGAACGCCTGCCCGCGGTCGGGCGTCACCGTGAGCCCAGCGACACGCAGAGCCCGGGCGAAGCCGAGCAGCACCTCGTCCGCTGAGTTCACCCCGCCCCCGCTCCCCACCCGCTGAGCCTGACGTCTCGCTGCACCTTCGCGGCGTGTCTTAGGTGAAAGGTCAGGCTCAGCCGGGTGGGTGGCGAGCCGAGGCTCACGAGGCCAGCATCCGGTCGAGGCGGGCGCGGACGCGTTCGATGTCCTCGCGGTACTTCACCACCGCGCCGAGGGTTGCCGCCGCCGCGGCCAGGTCGAGCTCGTCGGCACCCAGGGCGTGCAGCGCCCGTGCCCAGTCGAGGGTCTCGGCGACGCCGGGCGGCTTGAGCAGGTCGTCGCAGTCACGCAGCCGGTGGACCGCGCGCGTGACCTGCTCGGCCAGCCGCAGGGACACGGCTGGCAGCCGGGTGCGCACGATCTGGACCTCACGGGCCAGGCCAGGGTGGTCGATCCAGTGATAGAGGCAGCGGCGCTTGAGCGCGTCGTGCAGCTCACGGGTCCGGTTGGACGTCAGCACCACGACCGGCGGCGGGTCGGCGGTGACCGTGCCGTGCTCGGGGATGCTCACCTGGTAGGTGGACAGCACCTCGAGCAGGAACGCCTCGAACTCGTCGTCTGCCCGGTCGACCTCGTCGACCAGCAGCACGGCGGGGCTGTGCCGCAACGCCCGCAGCACCGGCCGGTCGAGCAGGAACCGGTCGTCGAACAGGGACCGCTCCACCTCGTCGGCGTCCCGTACGCCCTGCTGGGTCGCCTCGACCGTACGCAGGTGCAGGATCTGGCGCGGGAAGTCCCAGTCGTACAGCGCCTGGCTGGCGTCGATCCCCTCATAGCACTGCAGCCGCACCAACTCGACGTCGAGCAGCTCGGCCAGCGCCTCAGCCAGCGCGGTCTTGCCGGTGCCCGGCTCCCCCTCGACCAGCAACGGGCGTTGCATCGTCAGCGCCAGCCAGCCCACCGTAGCCAAACCGTCGTCGGCGAGATAGCCGGTGGCGTCGAGGCGGACGGCGAGGTCAGCGGGCGAATCGACGGGCGAGGTCACCCGCCCATCCTCCCCCACCCCGGAACTGGCGGAGACACGCTGGCGACACGCCGCGAGGATGCGCAGCCTTCCGCCAGTTCCGACGTGAGTCCGCGAACGAAGGCTCAGCCCGGCGGGGTGTCGACGTCGTGCCCGCTGGCCAGGTCAGAGCACTCGACGGCACGCACGTCGTGCGCCACGAGATATCCGCGGGCCCCGGCGTCCCCCTGCGCGGACCGTGCCACCTCTGACCAGTGGTGACGTCCGAGCAGCACCGGGTGACCCGGGCGGCCGGCATAGACCGCGCGGGCAAGACCCCCTCGGCTCGCGGACCGCGCGACCCGGCGCAGCACGTCGGCGCCCACATCGGGCAGGTCAACCAGGTGCACCAGCACCGCGTCGGCGTCCGGGGCGCAGGCAGCGAGCCCTGCAAGTCCGGCGCGCAGCGACGCCGCCATGCCGCTGGCCCAGCCCGTCGCCTCGACCACCTCGACGTCCTCGCCGGCCAACAGCTCCCGCACGTCGCCAGCGCCGGCACCGACAACGACGCGTACGGGTGCACAACCCGCTTCGTGCAGGCGGCGGGCGGCGGACACCACCCATGCCGTTCCCGCACCATCGCGCAGCAGCGCCTTGGGACTGCCCATCCGCCGGCCAGCCCCTGCGGCAAGCAGCATTCCGGCGACCGTGGAGGACATGGCCATGAGCCTGTCACCAGAGCCTGCCAGCATGGGTCAGTGACCACGATTCGGCGGGCGACGGCCGCTGACGTGCCCGCGATAGGGCGGCTGTATGCCGAACAGGCGCGCACCGGATGGGCGACCTTCGACCTCGACGGGCTGCCCGACGCGGTGTGGGAGTCGCGGCGGACATCGGCCGAGCCCGCAGACGCGCTGCTGGTGGCAGCGCCGCCTCGACGGCTGACGCCCGGCCCGGCGACACGCCGCCCGAGATCCCGTGGGGTTTGGCGCGGGGCCGGTAGACATGGACGAGGCCCCTCCAAGTATGAGTTGGAGGGGCCTCGTGTTCGCGAGTGCCGCCGCCCGTGCGACCGGCAAGCCGATCACCTCGGGCGACTGGGGTCTTGACGCCCCGCCCGAAACGGCCCATCCGGCCACCGAGGTGACCGGGACGACCGCGCCGAGCTGCACCGCCCGACCAGGGCCCGTGCGAACCCGACGCCTCGTCAGCGGCGCCGCCACGTGAGTCGCCCCACGCAGTGCGGTCCGTCGGTGTCCCGACCGGTCGTCACCATGCTCGATGCACCTCGGCCGCCGAGTCTCCCCGGCTGCTTCGCCGCACCGTCTCCGGTGACGTGCGGAGGACACTAGCGCCGGACGGGGTGCGCGGACCGGTCTGGACGGAAGTTTCTGCCACGACGCAAGTCGCCACTCTTGTCTGCCTGTGGACCCCGTGTGGACGACGGCGGGTCGGTTCCTCGTCACCGCACGTCCGGCTGGTGAGCAACTGTGGATTTCTGCGTACACACGCTGTGGGTGACTGGCCGAGATGGCCCTCTGGGGCGTCTCACTTGATGAGATGTGCGTCGGGCGACAAACGATTCCGGCTGCCTCCCGGGATCGCTGCTCGCGACAGGCGAAGGGGCGGGCCCGGCAAACCGGGCCCGCCCCTTCGGGCGTAGTACTACTCAGCTGGCGGACTCAGAAGTCCATGCCGCCCATGCCGCCGCCCATGTCGCCGCCCCCGCCGCCGCCGGCCGGGGCCTTCTCCGGCTTGTCGGCCACGACGGCCTCGGTGGTGAGGAACAGCGCAGCGATCGACGCGGCGTTCTGCAGCGCCGAGCGTGTGACCTTGGCCGGGTCGGGAACGCCGGCCTCGAGCAGGTCCTCATAGACTCCGGTCGCGGCGTTGAGGCCGTGACCCACGGGCAGGCCCTTGACCTTCTCGGCCACGACGCCACCCTCGAGACCGGCATTGATCGCGATCTGCTTGAGCGGCGCGTCGACGGCGACCCGGACGATGTTTGCGCCCGTGGCCTCGTCGCCGGTCAGGTCCAACTTCTCGAACGCGATCGCAGCCGCCTGGACGAGGGCGACCCCGCCACCGGCGACGATGCCTTCCTCGACGGCAGCCTTGGCGTTGCGGACCGCGTCTTCGATCCGGTGCTTGCGCTCCTTGAGCTCGACCTCGGTGGCCGCACCGACCTTGATCACCGCGACGCCGCCGGCCAGCTTGGCCAGCCGCTCCTGCAGCTTCTCGCGGTCATAGTCGGAGTCGCTGTTCTCGATCTCGGCGCGGATCTGGTTGACCCGACCCTGGATCTGGTCGGCGTCACCGGAGCCCTCGACGATCGTCGTCTCGTCCTTGGTGACGACGACCTTGCGGGCGCGGCCGAGCAGGTCGACGTTGGCGTTCTCGAGCTTGAGGCCGACCTCCTCGGAGATGACCTGTCCACCCGTCAGGATCGCGATGTCCTGCATCATCGCCTTGCGGCGGTCACCGAAGCCCGGAGCCTTGACGGCGACGGACTTGAAGGTGCCGCGCATCTTGTTCACGACCAGGGTGGCCAGCGCCTCGCCCTCGACGTCCTCGGAGATGATCGCCAGCGGCTTGCCCGACTGCATGACCTTCTCGAGAACCGGGACCAGGTCCTTCACCGAGGAGACCTTGGAGTTGACGATGAGGACGTAGGGGTCCTCGAGCACCGCCTCCATGCGCTCGGCGTCGGTCCAGAAGTAGGGCGAGATGTAGCCCTTGTCGAAGCGCATGCCCTCGGTGAGCTCGAGCTCGAGCCCGAAGGTGTTCGACTCCTCGACGGTGATGACGCCTTCCTTGCCGACCTTGTCCATGGCCTCGGCGATGATTTCGCCGACCTGGGTGTCGGCCGCCGAGATGGAGGCGGTGGAGGCAATCTGCTCCTTGGTCTCGACGTCCTTGGCCATGGCGAGCAGCTGCTCGCACACGACGTCGGTAGCCGCCTCGATGCCGCGCTTGAGCGACATCGGGTTGGCGCCAGCGGCGACGTTGCGCAGGCCCTCGCGGACCAACGCCTGCGCCAGCACGGTGGCGGTGGTGGTGCCGTCGCCCGCCACGTCGTCGGTCTTCTTGGCGACCTCCTTGACGAGCTCGGCGCCGATCTTCTCGTACGGGTCCTCGAGCTCGATCTCCTTGGCGATCGAGACACCGTCGTTGGTGATTGTGGGGGCTCCCCACTTCTTCTCCAGCACGACGTTGCGACCCCGGGGGCCGAGGGTCACCTTCACGGCGTCGGCGAGCGTGTTCATGCCACGCTCGAGGCCGCGGCGGGCGTCCTCGTTGAACGCAATGGTCTTGGGCACAGCGCATCCTCACGCGAGACTTCGGGGGATCGACCGGCGTACCGCCCGCGACGGACGGCCGTCGCCCGGAGCGGTCATGTCCCGCCCGTTCGACGACCTCGGCAGCGCCAGTCGTGTTGTCACTCTCATGGCGAGAGTGCCAGGTTCAGGTTTAGCACTCGACCCCGGAGAGTGCAAGCGCGCACGGGCCACGACGCAACAGTCAGCCGCCCCGGTCGACCCACTCCGCCGCTGGCGAGGCAGCTGTCGAGCTGCTGCTCGTTGGAGTCGACCCTGACCCGCTGGGTATGGGGGAGGCCCGGCTGGCCAGGTCAGCCGCCGGCGACCGAGGGGATGATCGACACCTGGGCACGGTCGGCAACCGGTGTGCCGAGCCCGTCGGCGAAGCGTACGTCCTCGTTGTCGACATAGACGTTGACGAAGCGTCGCAGCGTGTTCTGCTCGTCGACCAGTCGGCCACGGATGCCGGGGTGCGCAGCGTCCAGCGCCTCGAAGACCTCGCCCACCGTCGAGCCCTCGACCGTGACGTCCTTGGCGCCGCCGGTATAGCTGCGCAGCACGGTGGGGATTCGCACCTGCGCGGTCACAGCAGCCCGGCCGAGACGAACGCGTCATAGCTGGCGGCGATGGTGGCTGTCGGACCGACCGCGTCCGCGACCGCGTCCAACGTCTTGAGCCCGTCTCCGGTGTTGAAGACGACGGTCTCGGCATCGGGGTCGAGCCGGCCGCCGTCGACCAGCTTCTTGAGCGTCGCAATCGTCACCCCGCCGGCGGTCTCGCCGAAGATTCCCTCCGTACGCGCGAGCAGCGCGATCCCTGCGCGAATCTCCTCGTCGCTCACCGACTCCACCGCACCGCCGGTGCGACGGGCGACGTCGAGCACGTACGGGCCGTCCGCCGGGTCACCGATCGCCAGTGACTTGGCGATCGTGTCGGGGCGTACCGGCCGGACGACGTCGTGCCCCGCGGCGAACGCGGTCGCCACCGGCGAGCAACCGGTTGCCTGCGCCCCGAACACGCGGCACGGCGTCGGCTCCACCAGGCCGAGGCCTCCGAGCTCGCCGAAGCCCTTGTCGATCTTGGTCAGCTGCGAGCCAGACGCAACCGGCACCACCACCTGTTCAGGCAGCCGCCAGCCGAGCTGCTCGGCCACCTCGAAGGCCAGCGTCTTGGAGCCCTCCGAGTAGTAGGGGCGCACGTTGACGTTGACGAACGCCCAGTCGGCCTGCTCGCCGGCGATCTCGATGGCGAGCCGGTTGACGTCGTCATAGGTGCCGTCGACGCACACCAGGGTGCCGCCGTAGACCGCGGTGGTGAGCACCTTCTGCGGCTCGAGGTCCTTCGGGACGAGCACGACGCTGCGGATGCCGGCCCGCGCCGCCGCCGCGGCTGTCGCGCCCGCGAGGTTGCCAGTCGACGGGCAGGCGAGCACTCGGAAGCCGAGCTCGCGGGCCGCGGTGAGCGCCACGGCGACTACGCGGTCCTTGAACGAGTGCGTGGGGTTGTTCGAGTCATCCTTGACCCACAGGGTCCGGATCCCGAGCTCGCGGGCGAGGTTGTCGGCGCGCACCAACCTGGTCATGCCCGGCTCGGTGCTGGGAAAGCTCGCCACGTCGACGGGCACCGGCAGCAACGGCTGGTAGCGCCAGATGTTGTGCGGGCCGGCGGTGATCTGTTCGCGAGACAGCACGATGTCGTCGGCGTACACGACCTCAAGCGGCCCGAAGCAGTCCAGGCAGGCGAACAGTGCTCCCAGCGGCTGCCGGGCACCGCACTCGCGGCAGGCCAGCTCCGCGGCGTTGCCGAACGCGCCGGGGCGTACCGCACCGGCCGGCGACTCGGTGGGGACGAGGGTGGTCGTGCTGGCGCTCACGAACGCTCCTTCTCATCTTCCCCGGAGCGACGCTCGCGCCGGGACGGAGTTGGCACCAGACCACCGGGGATTGCGGTGCTGGTTGCCGGGGCTTCGTCGGGCCGGTCCCTCTGCCCCTCTGGATGAGCAGCCGCCAGCCTAGAGGCGGGGACGCGCACCCTCGCCAGCATGTCCATCAGGTGGATGGCCGTCTCACCAGATGGACTGGCCTGGCCTCTCTCCGGATGCCGGCCGCGCTTCGTGGTGCCACCGCCCGTGGGTACGCAGCTTGCCGAGCGCCTCCACGCATCGCGCGGTCGGCGTCATCGGGGCGTACGTGCTCGGGCGCCGGGGTCTCGTGGTCGTTCATCGGCCGCCCTCCGATGTGCCCGCACCGTCCAGCTGGTCGGCCAGCGCATCCAGCCAGCCGACGACGCCCTCCGGCCCGTCGAGCACCAGGTCGGCGCGTGCGGCCAGCTCGCAGGTCTCGTCGGTCGGCTCCGGCGCCGCCGACCAGATCAGCAGGCCGCGGCCACCGGCGGTGCGGTGTCGCTCGACGGCGTCGTACGCGGCGGCGTCGCCCAGGTCGTCGCCGGCGTAGGCCACGACATCGACATGCGCGTCGAGGGCGCCGGCGGCGAGCAGCGATTCGAGCGCGACCCCCTTGTCGGCCCCCGTGGCGCGCAGCTCCAGCACGTGCTTGCCCGGCTCCACCCGCAGGTCGAGCTCGGCGGCCAACGCGTCGAGCGGCTCGCGCAAGCAGCGCATGGCCAGCACCGGGTCGGTCGTGTGGCGTAGGTGCAGCCCGAGCGCCCGACCCTTGTCCTCGACCCGCACGGCGGCGAGGCCGTGGTCGGCGAGCAGCGTCGCAATGCGCTCGCGTGCCACCGCGATCCCTGCCGGGGGTGGTGGCGAGTCGGTGCCGGTTCGCGCGTCCCAGCGCTCGACGCCGTACTGGCCGAGCACGCGCAGCTCGTCCAGACCAGTGGCGCCCTCGAAACCGCCGAGCTCTAGCACCTGCCGCACCGGGCGACCCGTGACGACGGCGATGCCACCGAGCCGTCCGGCTAGCCGGCCGAGCACGTCCGCGGCACGGGGGTGCGCAGCTGCCCGGTCGGGGTCGTCGACGATCGGAGCCAGGACGCCGTCGAAGTCCGTCGCGAGCAGCGCCCTCACCGGGTCGGCGAGCATTGCCGCCAGCGCCGCTCGCCCCGCCCGCGTCCGCGGCTCCGCCAGCCGCCGGGGATGACAAGTCTGCAGGTCTGCGGGCACCGAACCGGTCGACACGTCACGCTCAGCGGGCATGTGCCGACGCTACGGGGCGCCGATCACAGCGTGCCGGTGAGGATGACGGTGATCCGGTCAAAGCTCATCGGCGCCACGGCCGGCATCATCCGGTCGACGCCGAGGTCGCGCGCGAGCAGCGCGGCCTGAGCGCGCAGGGCAGCCGGGTAGTAGATGGTGTTGGCCGGGATCGCGCCGTACCAGTTGTCGGTGGCCACCACGCGCCAACCGCTGTCTTGCAGCACCGCGGCGGTGTCACCAGCGAGGCCGGTGAGACCGGAGTTGTTGTAGACCTCGACGTAGGCGGTGCGACGCTCAACCGGAGGGGGAGCCTTCTTGTTGCCGTGCTTCTTGCTGCCGTGCGTCTTGGTTGGCCGGTTGTCGTCGGGCTTGTCGCCGGCGCCCCTTGGCCCGGCACTGGGAGCCCCCGGGTCGGTCCGCGGGTCGGTCCCCGGGTCGGTCTCCGGGTCGGTCTCCGGGTCGGGCTCGGGGGCAGGACGGGGGTCCTCGGCGTCGGAGTCGGCCGGGGGCGAAGCGGACACGTCGGCACCCCGCTCGCCGGACACGACGAACGCGACCAGCGCCCCGACTACCAGCGCCGCGCACACGGCCACCACCCAGGACGGCAATGCCCGCGGCATCAGACGTCGACCCCGAGTCGACGGGCCGAGCGAGCGCGCTGCCGAGCGGCGCGCAGCCGCCGCAGCCGCTTGACCAGCAGCGGGTCGTAGGCCAGCGCCGCAGGCTGGTCGATGAGGGCGTTGAGCACCTGGTAATAACGGGTGGCCGACATGGCGAACTCGTCGCGCACCGCCTGCTCCTTCGCGCCCGCGAACTTCCACCATTGCCGCTCGAACTGCAGCAGGGCGCGGTCGCGGTCGGACAGCGTCTGCGCCGCGCGCGCGGACGTGCCGGAGGTCACGACGTCTGCGGCGTCCATCGGTGCGCTCCCGTCCTTGGCGGCTATCCGCCTTTGGCGTCCTTGGCGGCTATCCGCCTCTGATCGTAGGCGACGAACGACAACGATGTCATTCGCCACCCCGCGCGTCGCCAGGCGCCCGTTCCGCCGCGCGAGCAGCCGGCACCGAGGTCGCCGACCTGCCAACCGGGCGAGGCACGCCTAGGGTCAGCCGTGATGTCTCCTGCTCCCGGATCCCGCACGTCCGCCTCGCTGGCCGACCTGGTCGTGGTCGCCAACCGGCTCCCGGTCGACCGGCACACCGACGACGACGGCTCCACCAGCTGGCGCACCTCCCCAGGTGGCCTGGTGACGGCGTTGGAGCCAGTGATGCGGTCCAATGACGGTGCCTGGGTCGGCTGGCACGGCGGCGGCGACGAGCACGAGCCGTTCGAGCACGAGGGGTTGTCGCTCGTACCCGTACCTCTCACGACTGACGAGGTGCGGGACTATTACGAGGGCTTCTCCAACGCCACCTTGTGGCCGCTCTACCACGACGTCATCGCGCCACCAGCGTTCCACCGCGAGTGGTGGGACGCGTACGTGACCGTCAACCAGCGCTTCGCCGACGCGGCGGCCGAGGTGGCGGCCAAGGACGCGGTCGTGTGGGTGCAGGACTACCAGCTGCAGCTGGTGCCGCAGTTGCTGCGCAACCAGCGCCCCGACCTGCGGATCGGCTTCTTCCTGCACATCCCGTTTCCGCCGAGCGAGCTGTTCGGTCAGCTTCCGTGGCGGCGCGAGCTGCTCGAAGGGCTGCTGGGCGCCGACCTCGTGGGGTTCCAGCTGCCCGGCGCCGCCGCCAACTTCATCCGGCTGGTCCGCGCCCGGGTCGGCCTGCGTACGCACCGCGACACCGTGTCGCTGCCTGACGGCCGTACCGTGCTGGTGCGGGCCTTTCCGATCTCGATCGACGCGGCCGGCCTCGAGGAGATCGCTCGAAGGCCGGAGACCGAGCGGCGCGCCCGCGAGATCCGTGACCAGCTGGGCGACCCCGAGACCATGCTGCTCGGCGTCGACCGGCTCGACTACACCAAGGGCATCGTGCAGCGGCTGCGCGCCTTCGGTGAGCTGGTGGTCGAGGAAGGTATCGGCGTCCAGCAGGTGGCCTTCGTCCAAGTGGCGACGCCCTCACGCGAGCGGGTCGAGCAGTACCGGTTGCTGCGAGACGACATCGATCGGCTGGTCGGTCGTATCAACGGCGAGCATGGGCACATCGGTACCCAGCCGATCACCTACCTGCACTCGTCCTACCCGCGCGCCGAGATGGCGGCGCTGTTCCGCGCGGCTGACGTGATGGTCGTGACCCCCTTGCGGGACGGCATGAACCTGGTCGCCAAGGAGTACGTCGCCTGCCGATACGACGGCGGGGGCGCGCTCGTGCTCAGCGAGTTCGCCGGCGCCGCCGCCGAGCTCAAGCAGGCGTTCTCGGTGAATCCCTACGACATCAACGGACTCAAGGCCACCATGCTGACCGCCATCCGCTCCGACCCCCGCGACCTGCGTCGCCGGATGTTGGCGATGCGGCGCCAAGTCAGTGACCACGACATCGCCTACTGGGCGAACTCCTTCCTCACCGAGCTCCGCCGCGACCGCCGCGCCTGACCTGGCGGGGGGCGCCCCACAGCTGCCGCAGACATTCGCCACCCAGCTCGTTGTCGACGCCTCAGGTGGGGCGGTGCGCGGCGGGCAAGTCGTGGTTGACTCGACCCGATGCGCGTCGGGCTTTTCATCACCTGCTTGGCCGACACGATGTTCCCGGCTGTCGGCCGGGCCACGGTGTCGCTACTGGAGCGTCTGGGGCACGAGGTCACCTTTCCGGCCGACCAGACCTGCTGCGGCCAGATGCACGTCAACACCGGCTACCAGCGGCAGGCCCTGCCACTGGTGCGTCACCACACCGAGGTGTTCGCGGACTGCGACGTGGTGGTCGCGCCGTCGGGCTCGTGCGTCGGCTGCGTACGACACCAGCACCGGCTGGTCGCCGAACGCTACGGCGACCGGCAGCTGGTGGCCGCGGCCACCCGGTCGGCTGAGCGCACGTACGAGCTGTCCGAGCTGCTCGTCGACGTTCTCGGCGTCGACGACGTGGGGGCGTACTTCCCGCACCGGGTCACCTACCACCCGACCTGCCACTCGTTGCGGTTGCTGCGAGTCGGCGACAAACCCCTGCGTCTGTTGCGAAACGTCGCCGGCATCGACCTTGTCGAGCTGCCGGAGGCCGAGGAGTGCTGCGGTTTCGGCGGCACGTTCGCGGTCAAGAACGCGGACACGTCGACCGCGATGCTGGCCGACAAGATGCGACATGTCCTCGACACCGGTGCGGACGTGCTGACTGCCGGCGACTCCTCGTGCCTGATGCACGTGGGAGGCGGGCTGTCCCGGCTACGGTCCGGGACCCGGACCCTGCACCTGGCCGAGGTTCTCGCCAGCACCGAGGATTCCCCCACCCCCTCCGCTGAGCCTGACGTCTCACTGGACTGTTCCGGCGTGTCGGCAGCCGAACGTCAGGCTCAGCGTGGAGGGACGGGGTGACCGAGACGTTCCTCGGCCTGCCCACCACCGCGCCGCGCGGAGTGGGCCATTTGCGTGGCGACCGGTCCTTCCCTGCGGCCGCGCGCGACGCCCTGAGCGACAGCCAGCTGCGGCACAACCTCGCGCACGCCACCAGCACCATCCGGGCCAAGCGGGCGCGGGTGGTGGGTGAGGTCGACGACTGGGAGCCGCTGCGGTTGGCGGGCGAGGCGATCAAGACCGCGACGATGGCGCGACTCGACGAGCACCTGCTCACGCTGGAGGCCGCGGTCACAGCCCGGGGTGGCGTCGTGCACTGGGCCCGCGACGCCAACGAGGCCAACGGCATCGTCACCGAGCTGGTGCAGGCGACCGGCGAGACGGAGGTGGTCAAGGTCAAGTCGATGGCCACCCAGGAGATCGGGCTCAACGAGGCCTTGGCAGAGGCCGGCATCGCTGCGTACGAGACTGACCTGGCCGAGCTGATCGTGCAGCTCGGGGACGACCAGCCGAGCCACATCCTGGTGCCTGCGATCCACCGCAACCGAGCCGAGATCCGCGAGATCTTCCTGCGCGAGATGCCTGGCGTGCCCCGCGACCTGACCGACGACCCGCCCGCCCTCGCGGAGGCAGCGCGCAGGCACCTCCGAGCTAAGTTCCTGTCGGCCAAGGTTGCGGTCAGCGGCGCCAACTTCGGCATCGCCGAGACCGGGACGCTGCTGGTCGTCGAGTCGGAGGGCAACGGGCGGATGTGCCTCACCCTGCCCGAGACGCTGATCACCGTGATGGGGGTGGAGAAGCTCCTTCCCACGTGGCGTGACCTGGAGGTGTTCCTGCAGCTGCTCCCGCGCTCCTCGACGGGCGAGCGGATGAACCCGTACACGTCGGCCTGGACCGGTGTCACCCCCGGCGACGGACCGCAGGCGTTTCACCTGGTGCTGCTCGACAACGGCCGCTCAGCCGCCCTCGCAGACGAGGTGGGGCGGTCGGCGCTGCACTGCATCCGATGCAGCGCGTGCCTCAACGTGTGCCCGGTCTATGAGCGCACCGGTGGGCACGCCTACGGGTCGGTCTATCCCGGCCCGATCGGCGCCGTGCTGTCGCCCCAGCTGACGGGGGTCCAGGACAACGCGAGCCTGCCGTACGCGTCCAGCCTGTGTGGTGCGTGCTTCGACGTGTGCCCGGTGCGCATCGACATCCCGTCGATCCTCGTCGACCTGCGCCGCCGGCACGTCGAGGAGACCGCCGCCGGCGGCCGCGTCCCGTCCGGTGAGCAGGTGGTGATGGCTGCGGCCGCATGGGTGATGTCCGACGTCGGCCGGTGGCGGCGTGCCGGACGGGCCGGGCGGCTC
>JACCWP010000269.1 GCA_013697585.1 Nocardioidaceae bacterium | reverse complement strand
ACGCCGAACGAGACCTGGACGCACTCACAGCTTCGACGAAGACGAAGAACTGACATGGACATCGTGCTCATCGCCGGCATGTGGCTCGACGCGACGGCCTGGGAGGACGTGGTGCCGGAGCTGGAGAAGCTCGGCCACCGACCCGTGGCCGTGACGCTGCCCGGCCAGGGAGACGGCAACCCCACCGCCACTTACGCCGACCAGGTGGCCGCGGTCGTGGCGGCCGTGGACGGCGCCGACGGGCCGGCCCTCGTGGTCGGTCACTCCGCCGCCTGCGCTCTCGCCTGGGTCGCGGCGGACGCGCGGCCGGAGACGGTGGCGCGCGTGGCGCTGATCGGTGGCATGCCGAACGCCGACGGCGAGACGTACTTCGGCGCGTTCGAGCCGGTCGACGGGGTCGTGCCCTTCCCGGGCTGGGAGCCCTTCGAGGGTCCCGACTCCGACGACATGTCGGCCGAGCTCAAGGCGGCGGTGGCGCACGGTGCGATCGCGGTGCCGGCCACGATCACCCGGGGCGTCGTCCACCTGAGCGACGACCGTCGCTACGACGTGCCGGTGACGATGCTCTGCCCAGAGTTCACTCCCGCGCAGGCCAAGGAGTGGGTCGAGGCCGGCGCTATCCCCGAGCTCGCGAAAGCCACGCGGGTCGACTACGTCGACATCGACTCCGGCCACTGGCCGATGTACACCAAGCCGGTCGGGCTCGCGCGCATCCTCGCGGACTGCACCAGGGCCTGAGCCCGTTTCCGGATCGGTCAGTGGAACGGTTCTCGCGGGATCTAACTGGCTCTAAATCCTCTAAAAACATCTAAAAGCATGGGGGTACGGTGCCTTCATGACGCAGAACCCCTTCCATGCGAGCTTCGGAGTAAGCCCGCCGCTGCTGGTAGGCCGCGATGGCGTGCTCGAGGACTTCGTTGAGGCGCTCGAAGACGGCCCAGGGGCCTCTGGACGCGCGACCCTGTACACCGGGGCACGCGGGGCGGGTAAGACCGTCATGCTCAACGCGGTTGAAGACTGCGCCAAGGAGCGCGGTTGGCTGGTCATCAGCGAGACGGCCACGCCGGGGTTCGTCGGGCGGATTGTCCGGCAGCATCTTCCCCGACTGCTGCGCGACTTCGACCCGGCGGCAGTTCAGCGACGCATGAGCGGTGTGACGGCTCCGCTCAGCGTTGGGTCCGTCGCCTGGGACACCATCGAGGCCCACGTCGTCCAGACTGGTCTGCGCAACCAGATCGAACTGTTGACCGACCTGCTCGCCGAACATGGCACCGGCGTCTTGATCACTCTCGGTGAGATTCACCAGAATCAAGTCCAGGAGCTGCGCGAGCTGGCCACCACCGTGCAGCACTCGTTCCGTGAAGGCCGCGAGGTCGCGTTTGCCGGCGCCGGACTGGCCGCCAGCATCAGCGACGTCGTCAACGACGAGGTTCTGACTTTCCTGCGGCGCGCAGAACGCCACACGCTGGGCTCAGTACGACGCCCCGAGGTCCAACGCGCCTTCCGTGAGCCCATCGAGACGGCCGGTCGACGCATCGGCGACAGCGCCCTTGAGCTCATGGTCGAGGGGGCCAGTGGCTATCCCTTTCTGCTGCAGCTCGTGGGCGCGCAAGCCTGGCGATTGCATCCCACCGAAGTCGAGATCACCGTCGAGGACGCGACGTTAGGTGTCACCCGAGCACGCCGTCGTCTCGGGGCGCTCATCCACGAGCCAGCGCTCCGCGCCGCCTCAGACATCGACAAGTCGTTCCTGCTGGCGATGGCCCACGTCGACGGGCCGTCCAAGATGGCCGACATCCAGCAACGGCTCGACGTTGGCGTCAACTACGCCAGCCAGTACCGGCTGCGTCTGATCGCCGCCGAGCTGATCTACCCCACCCGCCACGGCTACGTCGACTTCGCGCTGCCCTACCTGCGCGAGTACCTGCGCGAGCACGGCGCTGCTGATGTCTGATCTGGGATGACCACTGCAACACGACGATGTCAGCTGGTGAACGGCCGGTTGGCGCGTTCCGATAGCGGATCCGCTACTGGCAACGGCGGCCGAGCCGTCGGCCGCTGCCCAGCGTGCACCGCTGGCCGTTCGCCTATCGAGAGGGCTGGCTTTGCAGGCGCAGACGGGGGGTGGTTGCCTAGAGGCCATTCATCGTCTATCGTCGATGGACGATGAAACTGCTCAGTAGATCGGCGGCGGAGGCTTACGCTTCCTGGTTTCGCTGCGTGGCAGACCCCACGCGGCTGCAGGTGCTGCACGCCCTGGCCTGCGAGCTGCGGCCGATGCGGGTCGGGGAGGTCGCCGAGGCCGTCGGGATCGCTCAGTCGACGGCCTCGGTTCATCTGCAGCGGCTCCTGGACGACGAGTTCGTCCTGGTGGACCGCTCGGGCACGGCCAGTTGGTATCTCGTGAACGCCGCGTGCCTCGAGCAGTTCCCCCAAGCCGCCGACCAGGTGATGGGCACCCTGGTGGGGTCGATCCCACTGCCCGACGCTGAAGTGGAAGCGCCATGGCATTGCCGAGCAGAGGCGATGACCACGCCGTTGTGACCGCGCTGTTGTGGCAGTTTGTCCTGCTGCTGATCGGCACCCTGCTGCTGTTCGGAGCGCTGAGCGCAGCGATGTCGCTGCTCACGCGATTCATCGGTGCGGAGCGTCTGCGGCGGTGGGTCGGCGGCAACGCCATCACCGCGCCAGTTAAGGGCCTGATATTCGGGGTCATCACGCCGTTTTGTAGCTGGTCGACCATCCCGGTCCTGACGAGCCTGCTGCGCAGCCGCGTCCGCACCTCGGCCGTGGCGGCCTTCTTCCTCGCCTCGCCGGTCTTGGATCCGGTGCTGATCATCGCGATCGCGTGGCTGTTCGGCTTCTGGGTCGCCGCCTGGTTCACCTTCTTCCTGACCGTCGCGATCCTAGTCGCGGCCCACGTCGCCGACCGCTTGCATCTCGAGCGCCTCGTCCTCGACCGAGCCCTGACCCCCATGGACGGCTCCGCCGGACCGACTGCCGAGACCGACGGGTGCGCGAACGGCGAACCTGCATGGATGAACTGGAGGACAGAGACTGCTAACGCCGGTCGGTTCGCGACGGCACAGATGCGACAACTCCTCCTGCCCCTGGTCATCACCTGCGCAATCGGGGTAGTCATTGCCGGCGCGGTGCCCCAGCAGCTGATGACAGCGCTCGCCGGGCCGACGACGCCGTACGCGATTCCGGCGGCTGCGATCCTGGGTGTACCGCTCTACCTACCGACCGAGGCTCTCGCCCCCCTGGGGTGGGCACTCCGCGACTCAGGCGTGGGCGTCGGGCCGATCTTTGCCTTCATGATCACCGCCGCCAGCCTCAGCCTCCCGGAGTTCGTCCTACTGACGCAGCTCCTGAGGCCGCGCCTCATCGCCGGATCGATCGCGACGATCACGGCGATCGCCGTCATCGGCGCACTCCTCGTCCCCCTGATCGCAACCTCGTGAGACCACCCTCAAGTGGTCGGCTCGCCCGGTAGCCAGTTTCGCAAGCCGATCCCTCAGTGATCATCGCGTGAGCAGGAGATGCCGCGCGTCCACTCTCAACGGCCTGCACGCCCTTCGCACTCCCAAACAAGCGCCGTACTGCGGACTGCACCGCCCGCCGCGCACGGCACGACCAGGGGTAGTTCGGCAAACGAGGCTGACCACCGGCCGCCGTGCGTCTGTCGTGGGAGCGGACAAGTACGCGGCACAGGCGCCTGTGGCGGGAGCTGGCTGTCGTACCGCAGCGCGACCGGCCCCGCGAGGTGGTGTTGCTAAGTGCCGATGACGTTGACAGTCGCCTGGGGGCGGCATCAGATCGGGACAGTGAACGTCCGGAATGCGTGGCAGCGTTGACGGCATGACGCTCACCTTCGCTGGAACCCTCGACCGCTCCGCCGTGACTGCCAGCGTCAATCAGCTCACGGACCTGGTCGGGTCCACGGAGGTGGCCGACGCATGGGACCGGGAGTCAGCGCTGCCGGGCATGACCGTCGGCGGGCTGGCGCGCCACCTGGTCAGCCAGCCCGAGTGCACCGTCGAGTTCCTCACCACACCCGGCCCGCCCGACGCCCAGGTGCTGACCCTGGTCACACACTACGAGCGCGTCGACTGGCTACAAGCTCCGGTCGACGCGCCCGAGAACACCTCCATCCGCGACGACTTCAACCAGATGGGCTCGGCCGGGCGCACCGAGTCGGTCAAGGTGCTCGCGCGGTCGCGCGAGCAACTGCGCGCGGCGATCGACGCGGCCGGCCCGACGACGTACGTGCCGTGGCAGGACTGCGCGCTGCCCACCGACGACTTCCTCGTAGTACGGCTGATGGAGATCGTGGTGCATGCCGACGACCTGGCGTGCAGCGTCGGAGTAGCGGCCCCGACGTTCAGACCGGAGGTGCTCGACCCTGTGCTCGCCCTCCTCGCGGCGCTGGCCGCGAGGCGTCACGGCCAAGACACGGTGCTGCGCACCTTGAGCCGGCACGAGCGCGCGGCAGGCTCCATCTCGGCATTCTGACCGCCGCCTGCCCGAGCCAGACCTGGACTTTCAAACGTTTGCCGCACGAAACGAGTGCCAGCTCCTCGACGCCGCAACCCGAACGAGCCTGAGGCGTCTGGCAGTCCGTGCTCCCCCACGGTGGCGAAATCACCGAGCACCCCAACTACAGCGACAACCCATACTGCAGCCACTGAGCCACACCTCTGGCTCGCCGAGCCGCCGTGTCAGATGACGAACGGTCACCGGCGCACTCCAGAAGCTCGGACGAGTGCACCCGAGCCGTCCCGCAGCGGACCGACTGGAGCGCCGCCGCGGATCACTTGGGTCCAGCGATGGGGGATCGATCCGACATCGAGTGAAGCGCGGACGGCCGTAAGCCCTGGTGACCCTAGGCTCAAGGTGTGAACGACGAGTCCCACTCCGACGCCACCCTCGCCGGTAGTGAGCGCGAACAGATCGAGGCGTTCCTGCACGACAACCGGACCGAGATCCTTCACCTGCTCGACGGGCTCACCGAGGAACAGGCCAGGCGCCGGTTGGTGCCGTCCCGTACGACTCTGCTGGGCTTGGTCAAGCACGCGGCGTTCGCGGAACGCGTGTGGTTCGACGTCGCGCTCGCTGGGCGCACTCGGGCGGCGATGGGCCTGCCGGAGGCGGTGGATGAGAGCTTCGTCCTGACTGACGAGGACACCGTGGAGTCGGTGGCGGCGCAGTATCGGCAGGCATGGGCGGACGCCGACGAGATCGCTGCGTCGTTTTCGCTCGACGACTTGGCGATACACAACCGCCGTGGACCATTGACTTTGCGTTGGATCTACGTGCACATGATCGAGGAACTCGCCCGGCACGCCGGGCACGGCGACATCCTGCGTGAGCAAATTCTTGCTGCTGATGACTGCCCCGCCTGAGGTCCTTCTGCAAGCGACCCCACGTGCCTCTCGCGCTGGCAACACTCCCGGGTGTCCGCCGCAAGCCGATCCCGTGCGGGACGAGCGCGCCTGTCGGCTCGGCCGGCGCGGGGGTCGCCGGACGCGGTTGAGCTTGCGGGACGAGTTGTCGGCGGCGCTCGAAAACTGAACACTTTCGGCGGTGAAAAGTGAGCACTCAACGATTGGAGAGTGATCACTTTGGAAGACTGGGCGCTGATCAGGGGACTGGCTGCGGAGGGCGTGCCGAAGGC
>JACCWP010000228.1 GCA_013697585.1 Nocardioidaceae bacterium | reverse complement strand
GACGCCCTTGAGGTTGGTCAGGGCCGGGGCGACCTGCTCGGTGATGCGCTTGAGCCGTAGCTTCACCTGCTCGAGCTGCTCAGCCAGGTAGAGCGCGCGCTGAGCGAGCTCCCGCAGCGCGAAGCGGGTGACCGCGGTGAGGCTGTCGTCGTCGGCGCTGACGCGGAAGGCGGCGCAGGTAGCGAGCAGCTCACGCTGGGACAGATCGCGGAGTCGACCCCACAACTCGTCAGGCGCGGTGACAAGCAGCGCCCGCAGCTGGTTCAACGCCTGCGTCCGGGCCTTGGTTGGCGCTGCGCTGCAGCACTTTCAGGGTCCGCAGCGCCTCGACCGGACCGTCATGGGTCTTCGGGGTAGCGGTGGCCTCCCCGGACAGGACCGCCCGGGCGGCGGCGATCGCATCGACGACATCGGTCTTGCCGTGGCGGCGGCGGACCTGCCGGTTCGGCCGCATGACTTCCACGACCTCGACCTGCTCCTGGCGCAGGTGCCGGGCCAGCGACACACCATAGGTGCCGGTGCCCTCGACCCCGACCCGGTCGAGCTCACCGAACGTCCGCATCCAGGCCAGCAGCCGCCGGTAGCCGCCAGCGGTCGTCGGGAACTCGGCGGTGCCCAGGACGCCTCCGACGACGCTGACGACGGCGCCGACATGCTGTGGGTGTCGACGCCACCGGTGACGACTGGGCGTGGTTCTGAGATCATGGTCATGTCCGTCCTCTGGCTCGCAACTGGCAAGGGCGGGCACGGCGCGGCGGTGGTCGGACAGTCCAGGGACGGGTGCTTGGTGCAACAGGCTCCTACGAGGTCACTTCCACCAGCGGCGTGCCGGGTCGTTCTCCCACCCGGTCGACGGATCGGATCCAAGGCAGCAACCTCGCGCCGGGGCTAAGCAGAGTCAGACCGAGTGGGAGAACGGCTCCATCCAACATCCGTGGGTTAGGCATGCCCTTCGCTGCCCTTGAATGGTCAGGTATCGAGCGGGGCCAAGTTCTTGCCCCGGTCGCGGCGTTTTCCGCGGCTAGCCCGGTTGGCACGGCCACGCCGACGCACAGCGAGGGCGAGGGCGAGGAGCAGGCAGCCGGTGGCCAGTCCCGCAGCGATCGTCCACCAGGGGATGCCGGCGGCGGGGTCGATCGCCACCGTGTCGCCGACTCCGGGACCGGACGGAAATGTCAGCGTTGCTTCGGCGGTGCGCTCGACGAGTCCGCTCTGGACGCGGAGGGTGGCCAACCACGGCCCGTCCGGCAGGCGCTTGTCGAGGGTCACCGACACGGGTTCGGACTGACCGATACCTAACGTTGTTCCGAGGGTTATGGGGAACGGGCCGGCCGAGAGCCCGCCGGGGCCGTCGGACAGGCGCAGGGAACCGGTCAGGTCGAGTGCTCGGCCACCGGTGTTGCGGATCGTGGCCTGGACGAGAGGGACATCGTTGTCGTCGCGGGCCGCGGTAAGCGCGTCAATCTTGAAGTCCGAGGCGGGTATGCCCCCGGGGCCGATGGACAGGTAGAGCCGCACGCCGACGCGGCTGACCTGCGTGAGGCCGCCCTGCGTGCGAGGGGGTGTGGTCACCTCGGCCCAGACGACGCCGTAGCGCTCACCGGGCGCAGCGCGAGGCGGCACGCGGACGCTCACCCGGACGAAGGCGCTCTCCTGCGGTGCGAGGTCGAGCGAGTGTGGCGCAACTGACGTCCAGGTGGACAGGTCGTTGCGGGTGCGGCCGTCGGCGCCGACGAAGCTGCCGCTTTCGATGCTGGCAGCCGCCGGGTATACCGAGACATCTGCCGGTGAGCGGGTGCCGTTGGTCACCTCGACGCGGCGCTCGATGACGCTGCCGGGTGCAAGGTGGTCGATGATGTACGACCGGGCGCGGGGGTCGTCGGCCGTCGCGGTGGGCACGTCGACGATCCGGATGCCGATGCCGTCGACCTCCGGCTCGTCCGCGAGCGCGCTGGACAGGCTGGCCGCCGGGCTCAGTATCCCGGCTGTCAGGGCCAGTGCGGTAAGGAGTCGGCGCACTTCGGCGATGGGCCTCAGCTGACCGAGGTGTTGACGGTGCCGGTGTAGTCGCCGGTGAGCGCGCTGGCGGGCAGGGTCACCGTGAGGGTCGGGTTCCAGCTGGCGGTGTTGTTGCCGGTGATCCCCGTTGGGCCGACGATTTGGGTGGGAGTTGCGTTGAGCGAACGGTTGGTGGCAAGCGGCATGACCACGATTCCGGTCGTGGTGATCGTGCCGGCGTTGTAGGTGACGCCCGTCGACTCCGGGTTGCCGGTCCCCGTGGTGAACTTGGTGGACGTGGCAGCGGCGCTCCAGGGGGTGGTGCCGCCGCGGTTGTCGGTGACCTGGACGGCACCAAGCTGGCCACTGATGCTGGTCGAGCCGGAGTTTCCGTTGGCCAGCGCCGCCGTCGGCTGGACGGACACGCTGAGGCTGCCCCCGGCCAGGGAGAAGGTCGTCACGGTGTCGCCGGCGGCGGCCGAGGCTGGCACCGACGTGCCCGCCACGAGCGCGGCGGCGCCGAAGGCCACCAGCCCGAGAGAGATCCTGGTGCGCATGGGTTTCCTGTCTCATAGGCGTGCCGGCCCGAACAGGCCGGCGTCTGACTACGAACAGTATGCAACTAACTACGTTGAGCACAATCCACCGAACGGGCAGCCCCATTCGACCATTTGGGCCAGTGCCCAGCCTGTCGCAGCTTGCCGACACGCCCCGGCGTGACGTTCCTGTCCGAGCGGCCACCCCGGCCGCCAGGCGCCGCGCTCGCGTGGCCGTCGTGGACCGCCTCCGCGGGGTTATTCAGGTAAGCCCCACCCCTGCCACAGCGGCCGCCAGGGACCCGTCCGGCACCGCTGCTACAACGTCCCGCACGCCGAGGGATAC
>JACCWP010000226.1 GCA_013697585.1 Nocardioidaceae bacterium | reverse complement strand
ATGGCCGAGCCGGCAATGTCGAGGCGCACCACAGTGAACACGGCGAGCGCCACGCACCAGGCGACGGAGTCGAAGCCCACGATCAGGGCGACGCGGCGCTTGCGCCACCTCTCCAGCCCCATACGTTGTCCTCCGTCCCGAGACTGTCACCGTCCGTCAACAGTCGGTTGCATTGTGTCGGATCAGCCTCGTTTGTAACAGGGGTCTCACTATCCGATTCGTCCGGAGAGCGGCATGTGGCCGATCGACCCCGGCGCATGCCGGCCGGACGCGACCGGCGCGGTAGGGTGCCGATTGACGTTTGCCCGTTCACTCAGCGTCACAAGCCTGACTTCGAGGTGAGGCGTGGAGCTCCGCGACTACCTGCGCATCCTGCGCCGCCGGTGGATGCTCGTCGTCGCCACGGCTCTCGTCGCGGTCGCCGCCGCCGCCGGGCTGAGCCTGCTGCTGACGCCCCAGTACGCCGCCACCGCCCAGCTGTTCATCTCCACTCCGACCGGCGACAGCACCGACGCCTACCAGGGCGGGTTGTTCTCCCAGCAGCAGGTGACGTCGTACGCGACCCTCATCACCGGTGAGGAGCTTGCCGGCCAGGTGGCCGGGCAGCTCGATGACGGCTCGACGGCGCGCGACGTCTCCGACCAGCTGACCGCAACGGTCGTGCCCGAGACCACGCTGCTGGACGTGACCGCGACCGACCCCGACCCCGCGCGCGCGCAGGCGCTGGCCAACGGGACCGCGAACATCTTCACGGCCTACATCGGCGAGCTCGAGCGGGCGCCGATCAAGGCCACGGTCACCGATCCCGCCAGCCTGCCGACCTCGCCGGTCTCGCCGCAGGTGCTGCGCAACGTTGGCCTCGCGGCGGTGCTCGGCCTGCTGCTGGGCATCGGGCTCGCGGTGCTGCGCGAGACGCTCGACACCACCGTCAAGGATGCCGCGATGGTGACCGAGCTGACCGACGCGCCGGTGCTCGGCGGCGTGCAGTACGACACCAACGCGGTCAAGCGACCGCTGGTCACCGACCTGGACAGCCACGCGCCCCGGGTCGAGGCGTTCAGAGTGCTGCGGACCAACCTGCAGTTCGTCCGGATCGACCGGTCGAGCAAGGTCATCGTGATCTCCAGCTCGGTGCCGGGTGAGGGCAAGACCACGACCGCGGTCAACCTCGCGATCACGCTGGCCCAGGCCGGACAGCGCACCTGCCTGCTGGAGGCAGACCTGCGCCGGCCGCGGGTCGCGGAGTACCTGCGGATCGAGGGCGCGGTCGGTCTCACCACCGTGCTCATCGGCCGCGCTCCGCTGGCCGAGGCGCTGCAACCGTGGGGTGAGCACGACCTGGCCGTGCTCACCAGCGGCGCCATCCCGCCCAACCCGGCCGAGCTGGTGCAGTCGCACGAGATGCGGGTGGTGATCGACGAGCTGCGTACCCGCTTTGACGTGATCATCGTCGACGCCCCGCCGTTGCTGCCGGTCACCGACGCCGCGCTGCTCGCCGCGGAGGCCGACGGAGCGGTGCTGGTGGTGCGGCACGGCACGACCACCCGAGACCAGCTCAAGGGCGCCGCCGATCGGCTGCAAGCCGTCGGCGGGCGCACCGTCGGAGCGGTCCTGTCCATGACGAGCAACCGCGGGGGTGACCGCTACGGCTATGGCTACGGGTACGGCTACGGGTACGGCTACGCCCCCGAGCCGGGTCGGCGGCGCGGCGCCTCCGAACCGGTCAGCCCCGCCCAGCTCTGACACCGGTCAGTGGTGGACGTGCCGCTCGTCAGCGCTCGGCTCGGCCCAGAGCTCGGCGCAGCCGCGGGACCAGTGCGTCGGTCACGATGTCGACGGCCCGGACGATCGAGTCGGCGACGCTCAGGTGCAGCTCTGGGGAGCCGCCGATCGGGTCGGCGACGTCGTAGTCGCCGGGGCGGGCGGCACTGCGACCGGCCGCCATCGCGGCGACCAGCTCAGCCGGCCCGCCGTCGACGTCGGCGCGACCTGCCAGGTCGGCCGCCTCGAGCAGGGTGAACGTGCGGCGCAGCCCGGACGGCGCCTCGGTCACCGCGACCGCGCGCTGCTCGCGAGTCATGGTCAGCACGAGGTCGGCGCCCTCGACGTGGCCGGCCGTCAGGCGCCGACCGGCGAAGCCGGTGGCCACGCCGCCGTGTCGTACTAGCTGCTGCCCGGCCAGCGCGTCGATCGGATGGCCCTCGAGCCCGCGCGTGCCGGCACTCGCGACCCGTACCAGGTGGGCGACGTCGGGGGCGACGTGCGCCAGCCGGTGCACGGTGTAACGCTCGGCCAGCGGGGAGCGGCAGATGTTGCCGGTGCAGACGTAGAGGATCGACAGCGTCACCGGGGCCGACCCGTCACCGCCGCGGCCGTACGTGCAGACCGACCTCGGGGTCGACCAGCACTTCTTGGCCGGCGAGGACGCCGTCGGCGAGCAGCTCGGCGTCGGTTGCTATTGACCGCTTGACCAGCCCCAGTCCCACCGGGCCCAGCTCGTGGTGGCGGGCCGACGACCCCATCCGGCCGACCGCACGGTCGTTGAGCACGAGGGCGGCCCCGACGGCGGGCAGCCGGTCGGCCGTGCCGTCCAGGTGCAGCAGCACCAGCCGGCGTGGTGGCCGGCCCAGCGTGTGCACCCGGGCAACCGTCTCCTGACCGCGGTAGCAGCCCTTGTCCAGGTGCACCGCCGAACCGATCCAGCCCACCTCGTTGGGGATCGTGCGGTGGTCGGTGTCCAGCCCGAGCCGGGGCCGACCGGCAGCGATCCGCAGCGCCTCGTACGCCCAGGTGCCGGACGGGACGCCGAGCGCACCGACCAGGCCGGGCAGGGCCGAGCGGGCGACGAAGCGGTGCCCGTCGCCGGTGGCGACCACCGCGAGATCGGCGGCGGGCTCGACCTCGACCCGCAGCATGAACCGCATCGAGGTGAGGAAGGCGACCAGCCCGGCGGCGGCGCCGGGTTCGGTGTGGGCGACGAAGGTCTCGCCGTCGTCGACGCCGGCGAGGTGGTGCTCGACGTGACCGTGCGGCGACAGGATCAGCGCCTCGGTCCACTCGCCGGGTGCCAGGTCGGCCAGCTGCTGGGTCGTCATCGCGTGCAGCAGGCCGAGCCGGTCGGGGCCAGAGATCCGTACGACGTCGCGGTGGCTCAGGTCGGTCCAACCGTCGCCGGCGTCGAGCCGGCGCTGCTCGGCGACGGGGTTGCCGTAGTGCCAGGCCACGCCCGCATCCACGCCCTCGGCGGCCACCGCACCGGGCAGCTCCAGCAGCGAGCTCACGGTGCCGACCACGTCTGGCCCCCGTCCGAGCTCTGCTGCACCTTGCCGTCGACCATCGCGGTGACGACGCTCCCGGCCGCGCTGATCGCCTGCGGCTCGTCGCCGTCCAGGCAGGTCAGCTCGTCCCAGCTCGACCCCCCGTCGGTGGTCGCGAACACCGCCGCCGGGCAGCCTTGGCTCTCGCCCAGCGCGTACGCCGCGGCAGCGTCGACGTAGTAGACGCCGACGGCTCCGGGCAGGTTGCCGAGCAGCACCCAGCTCGTACCCGCGTTGGCGGTGCCGCGCAGCTCACCGGTCGTACACAGGACTCGGGCGCCGGACTCGGTGAGCGGGGCGAGCGCCAGCACGTCGCAGCCGGGGTCGCCGACGCGGGCGGGTGAGCGGACGGTGCTGTCGTCGGTCGCCCGCAGGCGCCAGTACGGGCCGGTGCCGGCCGAGGCGGTCCAGGACAGGCCACCGTCGGACGACGTGTACGCGACCGGGCGGCAGTTGTCGCTGGCTGCCACGACCAGCAGGTCCGAGGCGGTCTCTGCGGACACGCGCAGCACCTCGCGCAGGTCGTCGATCCCCGCGTCGGTGAAGCTCTGCCCGCCGTCGGTCGACACCTCGACGGCCGGCGCGTCTTGGTCGCCGGTGCAGTCGCCACGGGTCGCACGGAGCAGCGCGCCGTCGCCGCTCGCGTCGAGCAGGACCGGGCCGGCGCCGAACGGGTTTGCGGGTGTTCCCTCCGGATCGTTCCCCTCGGGTCCGCCGGACGGATCGTTCTCGGTGGTGGCGACTGAGGTCGGGCCTGCTTCGGCCTCGGCCGGGTCGCCGCGAACGTGATCGAGGGCGAAGTAGACCAAACCGATGTCGACGGCGACGAGCGCCGCCACTGCGAGGGCCGTCAGCGGCCCGGTGGCGGCCACTCAGGTCTCCTCGGGGGCGAGCGGCCGGCGCAGCAGCCGACCCCACAGGTGCGACTGCAGAGGCTGACCCTCGGCGGCCATGTCATAGGTCCACAGCAGGTCGCCCTCGACGAGGCCATAGAGCCGCTGGCCCGCGGAGACGTCCTTGGCCGAGCTCGTGCGGGCCACGACGTCGGTGGCCAGCTCGATCTTGGCTCCGTCGACCCGGCCGTACCAGACCTCGGCGAAGCCGGTGTGGTGGGCGAGCACGAGCTCGAGCTCACCGTCGGGGCGCGGGCGGAGGAAACCCGTCTCGAGCGCGGCGGGCCGGATGGGCTCGCCCTCGCCGTCGACCAGCCAGGTGCGGGAGAAGTAGTGCAGGAACGGGCGCCCGTCGTGGGCGAACGCGACCTCGTGGCCGAACGAGAACTTGTCGATCGTCGGGTAGTCGCCGTGACCGGAACCTTCCCACTGGCCCACCAGCCAGGCCAGCGGGGCCAGGTCGGGGTGCAGACCGGCGGGGATGTCGAAAGGCATGTCCCGTCGAGCGTAGCGGCGCCGCGGCGGCTGACCGATGTCGTGCCCTTGTGGTGGTCCTGGCCGCCGTACTGGCACGACATCCGGTACGCGAAGCGGGGGCAGGCACCGATGTCGTGCCCTCCGGGTGGTCCCGGCCCCCGTACTGGCACGACATCCGGTACGCGCAGCGCGGACGCGCGTCGACGGACCGGTCAAAACCGATGTCGTGCCCCTCGGGTGGTCCCGGCCCCCGTACTGGCACGACATCCGTCTCAGGCGGCGCGGACCTGCAGCAGGTCGCGGACGTCGGGGGGAGTCAGCGGCGGGCGCTGAGCGAGGGCGGCCAGCTTGGCGGCGCGCTCGACCAGCTCCGCGTTGTGCGCCACCGGACGGCCGCGAGCGTACGAGACGGTGTCCTCCATGCCGACCCGCAGGTGCCCGCCGGTGGACAGGGCGGCCAACGCGACCGGCAGTGTGGACCGACCGATGCCGGTGGCCGACCACGACGTGACCGCGGCGGGCAGCGCCTGGACAGCGCTCACCAGCGCCGCCGCCGTGCCGGGCATGCCGCCGGGAACTCCCATCACGAGGTCGCAGTGCACGCGCCCCCCGTACGGAAGCCCATGCGCCTCGAGCAGCCGGTGCAGCGCCGCCACGTGGCCGAGGTCGAACAGCTCGAACTCTGGTACCACCGCGGCGGCCTGACTGGCGAGGTAGAGCTCGGTGACGAACGGCCACGGGTTGAGGAACACCTCGTCGCCGAAGTTGACGCTGCCCATGGTCAGCGAGCACGAGTCGGGCGCGGCCTCCAGGACTCGCAGCCGCTGCTCGTACGGGTCGTGGACCGAACCTCCGGTGGACAGCTGCACCACCAGCGAGGTCTCAGCGCGCAGCACGCCGACCGTGTCAGTGAGCCGGCCGAGGTCGAGCGTCGGCTGGTGGTTGTCGTCGCGCACGTGCACGTGCACCAGCCCTGCCCCGGCCGCCTCGCAGGCCTTGGCAGTCTCGACCAGCTCGTCGAGCGTCGTCGGCAGCGCGGCCAGGTCGGCCTTGCTGGTCTCGGCGCCGGTGGGCGCGACCGTGATGAGAGTCCCGGGAGCCATGCGGCGAATGCTGTCAGACCGGCTGTCACACTCGCCCGGTGCGAGCGGTGGTGCAGCGCGTGCGCAAGGGGCGGGTCGAGGTCGCCGGCACCGTGGTCGGCGCGATCGACCGGCCCGGCCTGGTGGTACTGCTCGGCGTGACGCACGACGACACCCCCGCTACCGCCATCGCCTTGGCACACAAGGTATACGGGCTGCGCATCCTGGCCGGCGAGCGCAGTGCGCAGGACGAATCCGCGCCGCTGCTGGTGATCAGCCAGTTCACGCTCTATGCCGATACCCGCAAGGGACGCCGCCCGTCGTGGTCGGCGGCCGCGCCCGGCCCGGTCGCCGAGCCGCTGTACGACAAGTTCTGCGCGGCGCTGGAATCGGCAGGTGCGTACGTCGCGCGCGGGATCTTTGGTGCGCAGATGGCTGTGAGTTTGGTGAACGACGGCCCAGTCACCCTCGTGCTCGACTCCGATTCCTGAACGCAGCCTAAGGATGTCGGCGCCACTTTGCCGCTCTGCTGACGATTCACGCACAATCGGTGCGGGCACAAAGCGAGGAGACAGATGAGCAGCGACGACCAATCGTCGAGAGGTGACGGCGCCGATCATGGCGACGGGTCGATGTTCGACTATGACGACACCGGCAAGCGCAAGGCCGGAAAGTCCCGCGGCGTCGTGCGGCGCCACCCGGTGATCGTCTCGCTGCTGCTGCTGCTGACGCTGGTTGTCGGCGCCGCGTTCACGCTGTTGCTCTACCTGAACAACCAGATCGGCAACATCGCCCGGGTCCCCATTGCCGAGGGCCTCAACCCCGACGACCGGCCGGTCGAGATCGACAACGAGTCGATGAACATCCTGCTCGCGGGTGTCGACAAGGGTGACGGCCGCAGCGTGGCCGAGCTCGTCGAAACCGGCTGGGAGCCGGGAGTGTTCCGCAGCGACACGATCATGATCCTGCACGTCACTGCCGACCGCGACGACGCGTACCTGGTGTCGATCCCGCGCGACTCGTACGTCGCGCTCTATGACGAGTCGGGCAACTTCGAGTACAAGGACAAGGTGAACGCCGCGCTGTCGGTGTTCGGCCCGTCGGCCTACGTGTCGACGATCGAGCACCTGACGGGGCTGCGGATGGACCACCTGGCCGCCGTCGACTGGGAGGGATTCAAAGACATCTCGACCGCTCTCGGCGGCGTCGAGGTCTACATCCCCGAGACGTTCTATGACACCAGCCAGCGACGCTGGTGGTACGAAGGCACCAAGATCCTCGAGGGCGACGACGCGCTGTCCTACGTGCGTACCCGCTACAACCTGCCCGACGACAGCGGTGACTTCGGTCGCATCGCGCGGCAGCAGAACTTCATGCGGGCGATGGTCGGCAAGATGCTGAGCCAGGGCACGCTGGCCAACCCGCTCAAGCTGACCAACACCGTCGAGGCCGTGGTCAAGAACCTGACCGTCGACGAGGAGTTCGAGTCCGGCGAGATCCGCGACCTCGCCCTGTCGTTGCGCGGCCTGCGTACCGAGGACCTGACGTTCCTGACCGCGCCGTGGTCGGGCTACGGCAACCAGTCCGGCAGCACCGTGATCCTCGACCAGGCGCAGGGCAACGCGCTGTGGCGAGCCATGGCCGA
>JACCWP010000220.1 GCA_013697585.1 Nocardioidaceae bacterium | reverse complement strand
CCCCTGGACGCCACGGCCCCACCCCACGAAGGTGATCGCCGTGACCACTGACCTGCCCACCACCCGCCCGGCAATCCCCGACCGGCCGGCCCTCGAGGGCCTCGAGGCCCGCTGGGCGCGCACCTGGCAGGACGAGGGCACGTACGCCTTCGACCGGAGTCGCCGGCGCAGCGAGGTCTACAGCATCGACACCCCGCCGCCGACCGTGTCCGGCAACCTCCATGTGGGGCACGTGTTCAGCTATACCCACACCGACCTGATCGCCCGCTACCAGCGGATGCGTGGCAAGTCCGTCTTCTATCCGATGGGCTGGGACAACAACGGGCTGCCGACCGAGCGGCGCGCGCAGAACTACTTCGGTGTGCGCTGCGACCCGTCCCTTCCGTACGAGCCTGACTTCACCCCACCCGCCGAGCCCGACCCCAAGAAGCAGCAGCCCGTCAGCCGGCGCAACTTCATCGAGCTGTGCGAGCAGATGATCGAGTCCGACGTCCAGGTCTTTGAGTCGCTGTGGCGACAGCTCGGGCTGTCGGTCGACTGGTCGCAGCTCTACACGACGATCGGCGACCGGTCGCTGGCAGCCAGCCAGCGCGCGTTCCTGCGCAACCTTGCCCGCAAAGAGGCCTACCAGGCCGAGGCGCCGACATTGTGGGACGTCAACGACCAGACAGCGATCGCCCAGGCCGAGCTCGAAGACCGCGAGGTGCCAAGCGCCTTCCACCGGGTGGGGTTCGATCGTCCTGATGGCCAAGGGGAGCCGGTGTGGATCGAGACGACCCGCCCCGAGCTGATCGCCTCGTGCGTCGCACTGGTCGCCCACCCCGACGACCATCGATACCAGTCGCTGTTCGACCAGTCGGTGGTCACGCCGTTGTACGGGGTCGAGGTGCCGGTCCGGGCGCACTCCCTGGCGCAGCCTGACAAGGGCTCCGGCGTCGCGATGATCTGCACCTTCGGCGACACCACGGACGTCATCTGGTGGCGCGAGCTGGACCTGCCCACCCGCACGGTGATCAACCGGCAGGGCCGCTTCCACCGCGAGACGCCGTCGTGGCTGTCGTCGCCGCAGGCCGAGGCGGCCTACGCCCGGCTGGCGGGCAAGACCGTGCACTCCGCCAAGGAGGAGGCAGTCGCCATGCTGCGCGAGTCGGATGCGCTGGAGGGCGAGCCGAGGCCGATCACGCACGCAGTCAAGTTCTACGAGCGCGGCACCCGGCCGCTCGAGATCGTGTCGACCCGCCAGTGGTACATCACCAACGGCGGGCGGGACCCGCTGCTGCGCGACAAGCTGCTCGCCCGCGGCCGCGAGATCGAGTGGACTCCGGACTTCATGCGGCACCGCTATGAGAACTGGGTCGGTGGGCTCAACGGTGACTGGCTGATCAGCCGGCAGCGGTTCTTCGGCGTGGCCTTCCCGGTCTGGTACGCGCTGGACTCCGACGGGGAGCGCATCCACGACCCGGTGCTGCTCCCCGACGAGGTCGACCTCCCGGTCGACCCGACCTCGGCAGTGCCCGCCGGCTACACCGAGGACCAGCGCGACCGCCCCGGCGGCTTCACCGCCGACCCCGACGTGATGGACACCTGGGCCACCTCGTCGCTGTCACCGCACATCGCCTGCGGGTGGGAGCACGACGCCGACCTGTTCGCCCGCACGTTCCCGATGGACCTCAACACGCACGCCCACGAGATCATCCGCACCTGGTTGTTCAGCAGGGTCGTCCGCGCGCACCTCGAGAACGGCACGATCCCCTGGGCGCACTCGATGATCTCCGGCTTCGTGGTCGACCCAGACCGCAAGAAGATCAGCAAGTCCAAGGGCCACGCGGTTGTGCCCAGCGACATTCTGGACACGTACGGGTCCGACGCCGTTCGGTGGCGGGCGGCGATGGCCAGGCCGGGGCTGGACAGCCCGTTCGACGAGGCGCAGATGAAGGTGGGACGGCGGCTGGCGATGAAGGTGCTCAACGCCAGCAAGTTCGTCCTCGGCCTCGGTGCGGTCGAAGCCGACGTTGCGGTGGTCAGCCAGCCGCTCGACCGCGCGATGCTGGCCAGGCTCGCGACGGTGGTCGACTCCGCCACGACGGCGTTCGAGGCATACGACTACACCGGTGCCCTGGAAGCTACCGAGCGCTTCTTCTGGATCTTCTGCGATGACTACCTGGAGCTGGTCAAGGAGCGTGCCTACGGCGCGCGCGGTGACGATGGGGCGGCCTCGGCGAAGGCGGCGTTGGCGGCAGCGCTGTCCGTGCAGCTGCGGCTGCTCGCGCCGTTCCTGCCGTTCGTCACCGAGGAGGTCTGGACATGGTGGCAGGAGGGGTCCGTGCACCGCGCGTCGTGGCCGGAGCCGGCGGAGGTGCAGGTCGAGCTGGTGGACCCACGGGTCCTCGACGTCGCCGCCGAGGCGCTGGCTGGGGTCCGCGGCGCCAAGTCGACGGCGAAGGTGAAGATGCGCACCGAGGTCGTCGCGCTGACGGTCGAGGCCCCGCAGCCGGTCCTCGACCTGCTTGCCCTGGCACTTGATGACGTTCGTGCCGCCGGGTCGGTGACCGGTGCGGTGACGATGGACGCCGCCGACGGCGACCTGCGCGCCGAGGCCACCCTCGCCACGGCAGTGCCCGGCGCCATGTGACGACCGGCACAGACTGCCCTCAGGTCGGACAATCTGGTCCTCCCAACCTCGAGGGGATGCTCATGAATCGTCGCGCCATCGCGGTCGTCGCCACCGTGGCACTGGCCGGGGCGATCCCTGGGCTCAGCGGCACGGCCGGCGCCTGCGCGCCACCCGCAGCCGCCAGCGTCACCGCAGCGGGCTTCACCGTCGACGCGGTGCGGCAGTGCTGACCTGACTCACCCGCAGCAGCACTGCGCGATCATCGGCCGCACCAGTCCTGCATAGGATCGTTCGGTGCCCCTGACGATCGGCTACAAGGCCTCCGCGGAACAGTTCGGCCCGCGCGACCTGGTGGAGTTCGCGGTGCAGGCCGAGCAGCGGGGGCTGGACAGCGTGCTGGTCAGCGATCACTTCCAGCCGTGGCGACACGACGGAGGGCACGCGCCGTTCTCGCTGGCGTGGATGACCGCCGTCGGCGAACGCACCTCACGGGTGGTGATCGGCACCAGTGTCCTGACACCGACGTTTCGCCACCACCCGGCGGTGGTCGCGCAGGCGTTCGCGACGATGGGCTGTCTCTATCCAGGGCGGATCCTGCTCGGCGTCGGCACCGGCGAGGCGCTCAACGAGGTCGTGGTGACGGGCATGGAGTGGCCGCCGTTCAAGGAGCGCTTCGCCCGGATGCGCGAGGCTGTGCGGCTGATCCGTGCGCTGTGGAGCGGCGAGCGGGTCACGTTCGAGGGCGACTACTTCCGCACGGTCGATGCCACGATCTATGACCGGCCCGACCAGCAGGTGCCCATCTATGTCGCTGCGGGCGGGCCGCAGGTCGCGAAGTACGCCGGGCGGGTCGGGGACGGGTTCATCTGCACCAGCGGCAAGGGAATGGACCTGTACACCGACAGGCTGCTCCCTGCCGTCGCGGAGGGTGCCGAGGCGGCCGGCAAGGACGCGGCCAGCATTGACCGGATGATCGAGATCAAGCTCTCGTACGACGTCGACCGGGACCGGGCGCAGGAGGACACCCGCTTCTGGGCCGCCCTCGCGCTCACGGCGGACCAGAAGGGTGGCCTGGACGACCCGGTCGAGATGCAGCGCGCCGGCGACGACCTGCCGATCGAGCAGGTCGCGTCCCGGTGGATCGTCGCCGCCGAGCCCGATGCGGTGGTCGAGCGGGTGCGGCCGTACGTCGACGCGGGCTTCACCCACCTGGTGTTCCACGCCCCCGGCCACGACCAGCCGCGGTTCCTGGACGCCTTCGCCACGGACCTGCTACCGCGACTGCGTGCTCTCGGCTGAGCCGGCACCACAGGCACCACGGGCACCGTCGGCAGCACACGCAGTGAGGCGCCGCCGACCCAGAGCGACACCTGAGCAGCAATCTGCGCGCTCGAGCGAAATTCGTCGTCCCAGGCATTGCCATGTACCCGCTTCGGGGGTCACATTGTCGCAGTCCATGTCAGCGCCGGCATCGAGTCGGCACACGTGTACCGGCGGCGACCGCACCGTCCCGACGAAGACGAGGAATCGCTATGAGCTCACGACGAACGGCGCTGGTGGCGGTAACGACGTTGATCTGCCTGGGGGTGTCGGGGATGGCAGCGGTCGGAGCGCCCGGTGGTGACACCGAGGTGACTGTCGGCAGCCGCGACGGCTTCTTCTCCCACAACAAGCAGAATGAGCCGGGCTTGGCCGTCAACCCGGTGGAACCGCAGATCCTCGCCGCCGGTGCCAACGACAACATCGACCTGGAGCGCTGCTACGCAGGACCCGACATCGACTGCCCGTTCACCCCAGGGGTTGGCGTCTCCGGTGTCCAGTTTTCCCTGGACGGGGGGACGACCTGGGTCCAGCCGAAGTACACCGGGTACTCGGCGCGCAACGCCAGCTGTCGCACCGACACCCCTGACACCGCGGTCTGCCAGCCCAGTGTCGGACCGATCGGCACACTGCCGCACTACTACGAGAACAACATCGTCTCCAACGGCGATCCCGAGCTCGCCTTCGGTCCGGTGCCTGACGCCTCGGGCGACTTTTCATGGGCAAACGGTCAGCGGCTCTACTACGCCAACATCGCCACGAACTTCCCCGGACGCGAGGGCTTCGCCGGCGACGGTGCGATTGCTGTGTCTCGCACCGACGATGTCGCGTCCGCAGCGGCAGGCGACGACGACGCCTGGATGGATCCCGTCATCGTCACCAAGCAGAACGAAGCTCTGTTCAGCGACAAGGAGCAGATCTGGGCGGACAACGCCGAGTCCAGCCCGTACTTCGGCAACGCCTACGTCTGCAACGTCGGCTTCCGCGGTGCCGCCGGCTCCGAACCGGTGCTGTTGGCCCGCTCGAGCGACGGTGGCGACACCTGGACGAGCCGACAGCTGACCGCGGCCACGAACAACAGCCAGACCGGTGGTCGCCAGGGTTGCACCATCCGTACTGACTCCACCGGCGTTGTGTACGTCGTCTTCGACGGCTTCAGCAAGCGCCTCGGCTCGGAGGTCTTCTACCAGACCCGGTCCTTCGACGGCGGGCGCAGCTTCGAGCGGCCCCGCGTCATTCAGACCCACACCGGGATCGGGCAGTTGGATCCGGCGCAGGGCCGCTTCACCATCGACGGCATCGCCGGGGCGCACCAACACCTTCCCTAGCATCGACATCGCCAACGGCACTCCGACTGGCGCAGATGCCACCGACGAGATCGTCCTGACCTGGTCCGATGACCGAGCCGGCACCAACCGGGAGAAGGCGTACCTGATCCGGTCCACCAACGGCGGCAGCAGCTACACCGCCCCCGACGCGGTGTCTGACGCCG
>JACCWP010000216.1 GCA_013697585.1 Nocardioidaceae bacterium | reverse complement strand
GAGGACGCGTAGCGTCGTGATGGAGCAGTCTCGACGGGATGCGGTCGCCGACCGCGGCGGTGGGAGTCTCAACCGCGTGGTGATCGCCGTCATCGCGATCGTCGTGGTGAGTGCCGTCACCCTTGGTCCCGCACTCTGGGCGCTGCGGCAACGTGTCTCGTGATCGCGACATGCTCGAGATCGACCTCACACCGGGTCGCGATCGTCCGTCGTCGTCCAATTGCGCCGAGGGAGTCGCGGGTGCTTGCCCCGCTGGGCATCGGACTCGTCCTCGAGCGCGAGTTAACCGCAGCGTATGGTCGCGACCAGCGACCCGAACTCTTCATTCGGTCGTCGCAGGCCCGTCCGACCGATCCGTGTGGTTCGACGACTCGTGCAACACCCGCCGAGACAGAGGTGATCAGCCCGATCCATGTGGCGCTCTCGGCCGCATCGCAGGACGAAGTCGACGCGTTCCACCGCGAGGGGCTCGCCGCCGGTGGCCGAGACAACGGCCTGCCGAGCCTCCGTCCCGAGTACCACCCAACCTACTACGGAGCGTTCGTGTTGGACGCCAACGGGCACAACCTCGAAGCCGTCTTCCACGGGTTCTGAGTCGCGCCCGATCGCTGCGAGCCGAGTGGTGCTCTACCCGAGCCGACCGGGCTCGGCTGCTGCAGCGCCTGAACCGCTGGGATCAGCTGCAACCGGCTGCATGAGGGGGCGTCGAGTGCATCTACCGCGGCGCATGCGAGCCCGAGTGTCCGGTCAGCGCCGTAATTGCCTTCGGCGACCGAGGGCCTCGAGCCCGGCGGCGGTCATGCTGCCTTCGCTGATGAGCCGCTCGACGAGCGCCACGTTGCGGCGCGAGGTCGTGCCCTTAGTCCGCCGTGGGGTGAATCGTTGGTGGTACGAAATGGCGTCACCTCGACGTCGTTGGCTCTCGCTCCAGCCAAAACAAAGTCCCGCCCCGAGCACCTCGTCGAATGATACCGATCGAATGCCGGAGTCCTTCCTGAAGATGCGCAGCCATATGCCCGGCGAGGACTGGCCATGTTGCTGGAGCCACCGGCGAAGTGCCGCCGCGTCCTCGAACTGGCATACCTCGAGGTCGTCCACATCCGCCCGGCTGTCTGGGATCATACGTTGGAGTTCGACAGCAAGCCTACCCGCTCTAGGCCGGTGGCGATGCGGGTCATCGGCTCCTCCTCTGCTGACGGGTGACCTCGTGAGTGTCGTCTTCGAGCTGGGTGCGCAGCAGCAGGGCGACCCAGCTGCGGTAGGGGCGCCAGTGCTCGGCGATGGCGGATAGGTCGTCGGCGCTGGGGTCGTCGCCCAGGCCGTAGGCCCAGGCCATGGCGTGGGCCAGACGGCGCTCGTGGACTGGGAAGTGATCGGGGTGGCCGGCTCCTCGGACCAAGACGAGGTCGGCGGAGAAGGCTCCGATGCCCGGCAGGCACCGGAGGGCGGCCAGGGCGTCGTCGGCTGGGGACGCTCGGAGCTGCGCGGCGTCCAGGTCCCCGGCCAAAGTAGCCTGGGCGAGACCGCGCAGGTATTCGGCCTTGCGAGCGAACAGGCCGGGGAAGGCCTCCAAGTCGGCGAGGCGGTCGGGGGCTGGGAAGGCGTGGAGAACCTCGCCGTGGACGACCACGGTCTCCCCCAGTTCCTCGGCCATGCGGGCCTTGACCGCTGCCGCCTGGGTGATACGCACCCGGTGGCCGATCAACGCCCACGCCGCGGCCTCATATGGAGACCAGAACAGCACCGGGCGCAGGCCCGGGTATCGGCCCTGGAGGCGGCCGACGACCGGATCCGCCTCGCCGACGCGCCCGAAGCCTCGGCCGTCGATGTCGAGGGAGAGGATCCGCGCCACCTGATCGGCCACCGCCCCTCCGGCGGGGGCACCCACGAACTCTCCGATGACACGCTCGCCGTCCTGGCGGACACAAACCCCGACCGTGGCCCATGATCCCTCCACCGCGAACGCCAAGTGCAGGTGTCTACCGGCGCCCTGGCGGTAGGCGGCGGGGGCGAATCCCTCCAGGAAGCGGGTGCTCGCCTCGAGTGAGAAGGGGCCTACGGGGACCAGCTCGAAGCACTGCTGGCTTACTCGGTCAAGTTCTTCCGTCGGTACAAGCACGCTGCTATAGTAGCAGTGTGCTGACAAAAACGGGTGGGCTGGGCGAGACAGAAGCGGGGACGGCGGTGGGCTACCTGCTCAAGCGAGCCCAGCACGCGCTGCGTACGGCCATGGACGAGCAGCTTCGGGCCGTGGGCGTCACCACCCCCCAGTACGCGGTGATGACCTTCTTGGCCGAACACCCGGGGTTGAGCGCCGCCCAGCTGGCTCGACGGGCCTTTGTCACCCCCCAGACCATGAGCCGGATCGTGGCCAACCTGGAGGAGGCCGGGCTGGTGGAGCGTGGGCCTGATCCTGAGGTGGGTCGGGTCCTTCCCGCCCGGTTGTCGGACCAGGGAGCGCTGGTGCTGAACCAGTGCCGTCAGCGGGTTCACGCCGTGGAGGCGGGCATGATGAGCGGTCTCGGCCCAGACGACGAGCATCGACTGACGGAGCTGCTCCAGCGTTGCATCGACGGTCTCCAGC
>JACCWP010000210.1 GCA_013697585.1 Nocardioidaceae bacterium | reverse complement strand
GCAGCGGATGGGGACCGATGCCGGCCAAGGTGTCGGTGGAGCGGGAGCCAAGCACGGCGGGCACGTCGAGGCCGCCGCGCACCGCGACGTATGACCACAACCCCGCCGGCGGGTCACCGAGCGCGAGCTCGGAGCCGGCCGGCAGCTGGATGGGCCCGTCCATCGCCACGTCTCGGCCAGCGGCGCGCAACCCGCACGGCGCACCGGTGACCGCCACGACGGCAGCCGCGGTCACCGTGATCGTCAGCCCGCCAAGCAAGGCTTCGATGCCGGCCGCCGACTCGGCGTTTCCCACCAGCCGGTTGGCCAGCCGCAGGCTCGCCCTGTCGGCGGCGCCCGAGCGGCTCACCCCGAGATGGGCAAGACCGGTCCGGCCGAGGTCCTGCACGGTCGCCAGGGCGCCCGGGGCGACGATGTCGACAGTGCCGGTCACGACCCTGCGTCCACGAAACGCACCGCCGTGCCCGGCGCGAGCAGGGCGGGCGGGTCACGGGCGAGGTCCCAGGTGGCCAGCGGGGTGTGCCCGATCAGCCGCCAACCACCGGGAGACGGCTGCGGATAGATCGCGGTGAACTCGTCGGCCAGCCCGACCGACCCGGCGCGCACCCGGGTACGCGGCTCGTCTCGCCGCGAGACGTGCAGCCGCTCGTCGAGGCCGGTGAGGTAGGCGAAGCCGGGCGAGAACCCGCAGAAGCCGCTGCGATAGCGCCCCGCCGTGTGCAGGGCCACCACCGCCGCCTCGTCGAGCCCGCAGGATCGCGCCACCTCCGCGAGGTCAGGCCCGTCATAGTGCACCGGCACCTCGACCTCCTCGCCCTGCTCGCGATTGCGGGGTTCTGGGTGCTGCGAGCGCTGGCCGGACACACGCATTCCCGCAATCGCGGTCGAGAGGCGGTCGAGGGACGTGCGGCGGGGGTCGAAGTCGAGGAGGATCGTCCGGGCCGCTGGCACCAGCTCGACGACACCCTCGGGCGGCTCGGCGCGCAGCGCGGCATAGACCACCAAGACCTCGTCGAGGTCGGCGAGCTCGACCAGGGCGGCGTGGGCGCCGTACGGCAGCACCCGGTGCGAGCCTTCGGCCACGGCCGCGTCAGCGCTCGCTGCCCAGCAGCGTCCGCACCACCCGTAGTCCCACCGACAGCCGCGCCAGGTCGGGTGCACCATCTCGGCAGATCTCGGCGATGGTGCCGCGCGCGCGCTCGAACACCGTGCCCTCCTGACCGATCCACGAGTCGATCCACGCGTCGGTGCGGGCATCGACGTCGTCGCTGTCGCTGTCGTCGGTACCCTCGTCGTGGTCCTGCACCGCACTGTCGACCGACTCGAGCACCTTGGCGGTCAGTCCGGCATGCACCTGCTGCAAGTCGTCGCGCAGCGCGGCCCGCGCCATGGTCTGCCAGCGGTCGGCGCGCGGCAGGTCGAGCACCCGGTCGTAGAGCAGGTCGATGGTGAGCCGCTGGCCCAACCGGCTGTGCAACCGGGCGACCAGCATCGGGTCACAGTCCAGCCGGCGGGCCACCTGGACGATCGCCAGCGCCGAGTACGCAGGCGGCAGCGCCGCAACCCGGTGCGCGAGCTCCTCCGGGACCCCGCTCTCGACCATCGAACCGGCCCGCGCATCGAGCCGCTCGCGGTCGCGCCCGGCGAGGGTGTCGGTCAGGCAGCGCACGACCTCCTGCACCGCCGTCCCCACCTGGTCGACCGTCCGCTCTGCATCGAGATGCCAACGCTGATTGACCAACCAGCGGGTCGCGCGCTCGACCAGGGTGCGCACCTCAAGCCGCATCCTGGTCTGCACCCCGGCATCGACCTCGTGGTCGAGCGAGCCGACGAGGCTCGACAGCGCCTCGGCGCCATAGATCTCCGCGGCGATCGCGTGCGCCCGAGCGAGCTCGTCGGCGGTCGCGCCGGTCTCACCAGACAGCCTGTGAAAGAACGTTATCCCCGCATTGTTGACCAGGTAGTTGACCGCCTGGGTGACGACGATCTCGCGGCGCAGCGTGTGCGAGTCCATCCGTTCGCGATAGGTCTGACGCATCGCGGTCGGGAAGTAGCGGTAGAGATGCGCGCGCATGAACGGGTCGTCGGGCAGGTCGGTCGTGATCAGCTCGTCGGCCAGCACGATCTTGGTGTACGCCAGCAGCACCGCCAGCTCGGGCGGGGTGAGTCCTTCGTCGGCAGCGCGCCGCCGCTCAACCTCCTTGGTGTTCGGGAGAAACTCCAGCTCGCGGTCGAGCCGGCCCCGCCGCTCCAGCCGGCGCATCCAGTCGGCGTGCACGTGCAGCAGTGACGGCGCTGCGTGGGATGCGTTGGCCAGCGCGAGGTTCTGCTCGACGTTGTCGGTGAGCACGAGCTCAGCGACCTCGTCGGTCATGCGCACCAGCAGGGCGTTGCGCTGCTTGTCGGTCAGGTCGCCGGCAGCGACCACCCGATCGAGCAGCACCTTGATGTTCACCTCGTGGTCGGAGGTGTCCACGCCCGCCGAGTTGTCGATGAAGTCGGTGGTAATGCGACCGCCGCCTCGCGCGTACTCGATGCGACCGAGCTGGGTGAGCCCGAGGTTGCCACCCTCGCCGACGCAGCGGGCCCGCAGGTCGGCGCCGTCGACGCGCAGCACGTCGTTGATCTTGTCGCCCGCTTCGGCGTGCGTCTCGGTGCTCGCCTTGACGTACGTGCCGATGCCTCCGTTCCACAACAGGTCGACCGGTGCCTTGATGATTGCGCTCACCAGCTGGGCGGGCGGGAGCTGGCGCACCTGCTCGTCGAGCCCGAGCGCGGCGGCGACCTGCGAGCTGATCGGCACCGACTTCGCGCTGCGTGGATAGACACCGCCACCAGACGAGATCAGCTCGCGGTCATAGTCGTCCCAGGACGAGCGTTGCAGGTCGAAGAGCCGACGCCGCTCGGCGTGCGACGCTGCGGCGTCGGGGTCGGGGTCGAGGAAGACGTGCCGGTGGTCGAATGCGGCCACCAGCCGGATGTGCTCCGACAGCAACATCCCGTTGCCGAAGACGTCGCCCGACATGTCGCCGACGCCGACCGCGGTGAAGTCCTCTGACTGGCAGTCGATCCCCAGCTCGCGGAAGTGCCGCTTGACCGACTCCCACGCACCGCGGGCGGTGATGCCCATCTGCTTGTGGTCGTAGCCTGCCGACCCTCCGGAAGCGAACCCGTCACCCAGCCAGAAGCCGTAGTCCTTGGCCACCTCGTTGGCGATGTCGGAGAATGCCGCGGTGCCCTTGTCGGCCGCCACCACCAGATAGGCGTCATCGTCGTCGTGGCGCACCACCCGCGGTGGCGGCACGATCGCCTCGCCCTTGAGGTTGTCGGTGACGTCGAGCAACCCGCTGATGAACGTTCGATAGCAGGCAGTGCCCTCGGCCAGCCACGCGTCGCGGTCGGCTGCGGGGTCGGGCAGGTGCTTGGCATAAAAGCCGCCCTTGGCGCCGACCGGCACGATCACCGCGTTCTTGACCATCTGAGCCTTGACCAGGCCGAGCACCTCGGTGCGGAAGTCCTCCCGCCGGTCCGACCAGCGCAGACCGCCACGGGCGACGTGGCCGAACCGCAGGTGCACGCCCTCGACCCGTGGCGAGTAGACGAACACCTCGAACCGGGGTCGCGGGCGGGGCACGTCGTCGATGCGCTGCGGCTCGATCTTGAACGACAGGTAGGGACGGTCGGCGCCGCCATCGGCAGGCACGAAGTAGTTGGTACGCACGGTCGCGCCGATGACGGTCGCGTACGAGCGCAGGATCCGGTCGTGGTCGAGGCTGGCCACCTCGTCGAGCGCGGCCCGGATCCGGTCGGTGAGGTCATCGGTCTTGGCGGTGCGCGACTCGCCGTCGGCAGGCAGGTCGTGCGCTCCGGGGTCGAAGCGGGCACAGAACAGCTCGACCAGCATCCGGGCGATGCCGCAGTGCCGCAGCAGCGTGTCCTCGATGTACTCCAAGCTGAATGGAGTTCCCGCCTGCCGCAACCACCGGGCGTACGCGCGAAGCACGCTCACCTGGCGCCACGGCAACGCTGCCGCCAGCACCAGCCGGTTGAAGCCGTCGGCCTCGGCCTGCCGGCGCCAGGTCGCCAGGAACGCCTCGGTCAGCAGGGTGCGACCGAGCTCGCCGGGCTCGCCGTCATAGCGCAACCCGAAGTCATAGATCCACGCCGTCGGAAGCTCGCTCCCGAGCGAGGTGAGCGCGTAGGGTCGCTCGTCGACCACCTCGACGCCGAGCGAGCTGAACAGCGGGAGCACCTCGGTCAACGACAACGGCGTGCCGGTGCGAAAGACCTTGAACCTGCCCTCCCCCGGCGGCGCGTCGGAAGGCTCGTACAGGTGCAGACCGACGCCGTCGTCGGAATCGATGGACTCGAGCCGGTGCAGGTCGGTGACGGCGACCCGAGCACTGAAGTCTTCCTTGTACGCCTCGGGAAACGCGTCCGAATATGCGCGAACCAGCCGCGCGCCGTCGGCCTCGCCGCGCAGCTCGTAGGCGGCCTGGGTGAAGTCGTCGGTCCACGACCGCGTCGCGTCGCCCAACCGCTGTTCGAGCACTGGAACGTCCACTCCACCCACCAGCTCGCCCCGCGGCGGCCGCACGACGAAGTGCAGCCGCGCCAGCACCGACTCGCTCACCCGCGCGGTGTAGTCGATGCCGGCGCCGTGCTCGATGCCTCCGAGCGCACCGGCAAGGATGTGCTGCATGCGTTCGCGGACCTGCGTGGTGTAGCGGTCTCGCGGCAGGTAGACCAGGCACGACAGGTACCGGCGGTAGGCGTCCTGGCGGACGAACAGCCGCAGCTGGCGACGCTCCTGCAGGTGCAGGACCGCGTGCAGCGTCTGGGCAAGCTCGTGGACCGGAGTCTGGAACAGGTCGTCGCGGGGGTAGGTCTCGAGCAGGTCGAGCAGCGCTTTGCCGCTGTGGCTGCTCACCTGGAAACCCAGCTCGCTCAGCACCGCGGCGCCCTTGCGCCGCAGCACCGGGATGCGGGTCACCGACTCGGTGTAGGCAGCAGACGAGAACAACCCGAGGAACCGGCGCTCGCCGACCACCTCGCCGGAGTCGTCGAAGGTCTTGATCCCGATGTAGTCGAGATAGGCCGCTCGGTGCACGGTCGAGCGGGAGTTGGCCTTTGTGATGACCGCCAGCTCCTTGTCCCGGGCTCGCTCGGCGACCGGTGGCGGCAACCGGGTGGGCTCGCGCGGGTCGGAGCGCAAGATGCCGAGTCCGGTGCCGGGCACGACCCGCAGCTCTTCGAGGCCGGCGTCGGTGTCGGCATCTGCCCTGTCGTCCCCAGAGCCCTTGCCGAGGACGTACTCGCGGTAGCCGAGGAACGTGAAGTGGTCGTCAGCGAGCCAGTCGAGCAGCTCGGCGATCTCCGTTGCCTCGTCGGCGGCCACCGGCGGCGGATCGGAGCGGATGTGCTCGACGACGTCGCGAGCCCGGTCGCGCAGTTTGGTCCAGTCCTCCACCGTCTCGCGCACGTCGCGCAGCACGTCGCCCAGTCCGGCCTCGAGCGCAGCGAGCCGCTCCGGGTCCTCGACCCGGTCGATCTCGACGTGCATCCAGGACTCCGCGACCCCGTCGGACTCGTCGAAGCCGCGCAGGGCACCGGTGACGTCGCGGACGACGTGCAGCTGCGGGTGAACGACGAGGTGGATGCCGTGGTCGTGCCGGGCCAAGAACATCGTCACCGAGTCGACGAGGAACGGCATGTCGTCGGTGACCACCTCGACAACGGTGTGCCCGGCCGCAGACCACCCGTGCTCGTCGACGGTGGGTGTCGACACCTGCACGGTCGCCGTGCCCTGCGGGCGGCACGCGGCGAGCCGGTAGTGGCTGACTGCCGCCCCGTAGACGTCCTCAGCGTCTCGGCCGACCACGTCCTCGATCGGCACGTGGTGGAAGTAGACGTCGAGCAGGTCGCGAACCGTGGCGCCGTCGATGCCGGAGGTGCCGCGCCTGGTCGCGGCGACCTCCTCGGCGCTGTCGAGGACGTCGCTGAGCGCCGGGTCACGCTGCGAGCGCATGGGTCGCCTCCACGCCGCACCACGGTGTGCGACCACCCGACACTAGCCCGGCAGGTGCCTCGCGGCTGCCCGCCCGGCGTGCAGGCCCAGCCATTCGGACGGTTCGAGCCCCGAAGACCCGCTCGGACACCACCCCGCGGGGTGTACTTGGTAAAGCAGCGCAACGGCGATCGTGCGAGAGGGCGGGGTGAGCGGAGCAATGACTGTTCTGGTCCCGCACGCCCCCCCGGTCGTGCCCGATCCGCGCGCCGAGGCCCGGCTGACGGCGTTCCGGCTGGTCGAGGCGGTCCAGGTCGGCGGTGTCGGCGACGCGATCGAGACCCGTCTGGCCGAGGCCGAGCTCCGCGGCTGGTCCGACGTGGCCCGGGTGCTGTTGTACGCGGCGGTGGTGCGAGCGTTCATCGTCAAGGACCCGGACCTGCCCGCTCGGATCGATGAGCTGCAGGAGCGCGCCGAGGCAGGCGGAGACTCCGCACTGCTGGCCGCAGCGCTCGCCAGCCGCGCCGAGGCGACCTTCGCGACCGGCTCCGAAGGCGACCTGCAACAGTCCGACCGCGAGCTGGCCACCGCCACCGCCCTGCTGCGGTCATCTGAGGGCCGGCCAATGGAGCTTGCGACCGGCTACATCGCGTGTGCCGTCGCGTACGGCCACCGCGAGCTGTGGGAGCTCGCCGAGGAGCTCTATGCCGAGGCGACGCCGCAGCTCGCCGACTGCGAGCTGCCGATGCTCGTGGCCTGCGTGCTGTTCAACCGGGCCGAGGCCAACGTGCGACTGATGTGCGGTCTCGCCGAGATGGACCGCGCCGACGAGCTGGGTGCGGCGGCACCGGTGGCCCGGCGGACCCTCGAAGGTGCCCGAGCCGGCCCGCTGCCACCGTCGTGGGCGGTCGAGGTGGCTGTCATGGACCACCTGGTGGCCTCGCTGAGCGGCACCGCCAGCTCGTACGAAGCGGCCTGGCTGGAGCAGCGGGCCTGCGGCCTGGCGGTCAGGTCCGAGACCACCTGCGGAATGTTGCGGCTGGCCGACGCCGTGCGGGCGGCCCGGGCCGGCGACTGGGCCAGCGTGAGCGCGGACAGCCGCCGCGCAGCCACGCTGTGCGGCGAGGACGACGCCGCGCAGGCACGCGCCCTCGCGCTGAAGCTGGCGGCACAGGCCGAGACGATCACCGGGCATCCGGGCAACACCGACGCCGCCCGCTACGCCCGGTACTCGGCCCGCAGACGCTGGCAGATCCGGCTGCACCTGGTCGGTTCCGCTCGGGCGAGCCTGCTCACCGAGCAGCTGCGCCTGGACCGGGATCGACACGCGAGGGCGGCGCTCGTCGACGAGCTGACGGGACTGTCCAACCGGCGCGGCTACACCCGGCACCTGCGCGCCCTGCGCGCCCTCCCCCATCCCAACGGCCTGGCCGTGCTGCTCGTCGACATCGACGAGTTCAAGGCGGTCAACGACACCTACGGGCACCCGGTGGGCGACGAGGTGCTGGCCCAAATCGGCGAGACCCTCGCCGCAGGGATCCGCCCACGCGACCTGGTGGCACGGCTCGGCGGTGACGAGTTCGTGGTGCTCCTCGACGACTTCGGCGCGGACGCCGCCCGCCGCCGGGCTCTCGACCTGCAGCGGCGACTCACCGCCGTCACGTGGGACTCGGTGAGTCCCGGATTGCGGATCAGCGTCAGCATCGGTGTGGCGGCCGGCTCGCCGGGACACGATCCCGAGATGCTGGTTCGGCTGGCAGACACCGCACTGTATGCGGCCAAGGCACTCGGCGGGGACCGCGTCGAGCTGCAGCCACCTGGTGCCGGCTGAGCCCAGACCGGTTGCGACATGATGGCGGCATGCGCCTGGAGGAGCGGCTCGACTACCCGGCAACCCCCGACGTCGTCTACGCGATGGTGACTGACAAGGAGTTCCGCGACGGCGTCTGTGCAGCGTCCGGCGCGCTGAGCTGGTCGGTCGAGGTCGACCGCACCGGCGGCGGAGCGTCGCTGACCGTGCGCCGGGTGATGCCTGCCGACCTGCCCGCGGCGGCGCGCCGGCTGCTCGGAGAGACCGTCGAGGTGATCCAGACCGAGCAGTGGGAACCGCCCCGAGGCGGGCATCGCCGTGCCGAGGTGCTCGTCGAGATCGCCGGCCAGCCCGCCAAGATGATCGGCACCGCCACTCTCGACCCCACCGACGAGGGATCGGCCTTCGTTCTGGCCGGCGACGTCAAGGTCCGCATCCCCCTGGTCGGCCACAGGCTCGAGCGCGAGGTGGCCAGAGGCATCCGGCTGGCGCTGGGTGTCGAGTACCGGCAGGGCATGGCATACCTGGCCTGATCACAGCCTCCGGGGTCAGTCCATGTGCGGGTAGCGGTAGTCGGTGGGTGGCACGAAGGTCTCCTTGATCGTGCGCGTCGAGGTCCAGCGCACGAGGTTCTGCAGCGACCCCGCCTTGTCGTTGGTGCCAGACGCCCGCGCGCCACCGAACGGCTGCTGGCCGACGACCGCGCCGGTGGGCTTGTCATTGACATAGAAGTTGCCCGCGGCATAGCGCAGCCGGCCCTGCGCGTCGTCGATCGCTGCCCGGTCGGTGGCGATGACGGCGCCGGTCAGGGCATACGGTGCCGCCGACTCCATCTGGTCAAGCATCCGGTCCCACTGCCGATCCGCGTAGACGTGCACGGACAAGATGGGACCGAAGTACTCCGTGGTGAAGATCTCGTCCCCGGGGTCGCTGCCCTCGAGCAGTGTCGGCCGCACGAACCACCCGTCCCGGTCGTCGTACCTGCCGCCGGCGATGACGTCGACCGAGTCGGTCTTGGCGGCGCGGTCGAGGGCCTTGGCGTGGGTGGCGAAGGCCCGGTCGTCGATGACGGCGCCCATGAAGTTGGACAGGTCGGTCACGGGCCCCACCGGCAGCGACTCGGTGAGGTCGACCAGGTCGTTCCTCAACCGCCTCCACAGGCTCTGCGGCACGTACGCGCGGGATGCCGCCGAGCATTTCTGCCCCTGGTACTCGAACGCCCCGCGCACCATCGCGGTGCGCAACACGTCGACGTCGGCGCTGGGGTGGGCGACGATGAAGTCCTTGCCCCCCGTCTCGCCGACCACCCTGGGGTAGTTGCGGTAGGAGCCGATGTTGGCCCCCACCTGCTGCCACAGGTGCTGGAACGTCGGGGTCGATCCCGTGAAGTGGATGCCCGCCAGGTCGGGGTCGGCAAGCGCCGCCTGCGAGACCGCGGCACCGTTGCCGGTCACCATGTTGATCACGCCAGGCGGCAGGCCGGCGGCCTCGAGCAGTCGCAGGGTGTACCAGGCAGCCAGCGTCTGCGTCGTCGCCGGCTTCCACACCACGGTGTTGCCCATCAGCGCGGGCGCGCTGGGCAGGTTGGCGCCGATCGCAGTGAAGTTGAACGGTGTGATCGCCAGCACGAACCCCTCGAGTGGACGGTGGTCGAGCCGGTTCCAGACGCCGGGGGAGTTGGCCTCCGGCTGCTCGCTCAGCAACCGCGCGCCGAAAGTCACGTTGAAGCGCCAGAAGTCGATCAGCTCGCAGGCTGCGTCGATCTCGGCTTGCGCCGCCGACTTCGACTGGCCCAGCATCGTGGCCGCGTTGAGGGTCTGTCGCCACGGCCCGGACAGCAGGTCAGCCGCGCGCAGGAACACGGCGGCTCGCTCGTCGAAGGGGAGGTCGCGCCAGGCGGGGGCGGCTGCCTTGGCCGCCGCCACGGCCGCGCGCGCGTCGGCGGACGACGCGTTCTTCATGCTGCCGAGCACATGGCGTCGCGCGTGGGGCTGCACCACGTCGATCCGGCGCCCGCCGCCGAGCTGCTGGGTGCCCCCGATGGTCTGGGTCAGCTCGACCCGCTCGCCCTGCATGCGGGCCAGCGTGATCTCGAGCTCGGCCCGCTCTGGGCTGCCGGGTGCGTACGTGCGTACCGGCTCGTTGACGGGCGTGGGGACGTGGGTGCGGGCGTCCATCATGGCGCCGATCCTGGCACCAGCCTGGCGCGGATGCGACGCCGGCACCGTGCCTACCCTTTTACGCAGCCCACGACCCCGCTTCCCGCCAGCGAGGAGCACACCGATGAGCCACACCGGCCTGCGCCGCAGCGGCGGCGCTCTCGCCCTGCTGGTTGCGGCGGCACTCGGCCTGACCGCGTGCGGTGACGACGCGAGCGGTGCCGACGACCCGGCAGCCACCACGTCTGACCCGCCGAGCACGACGCCGGAACCGGCGGACGGCACCGGCGACGAGCTCCCCGACGAGGCCCTGGACGAGCCCGGCGAGGAGCCGATCGACGCCGTCGTCATCGACATCACCATCAGGGACGGCGAGGTGACCCCGGCAGGCCAGCAGGTGGAGGCGACGGTGGGGGAGCCGATCGAGCTGCGGGTCGACAGCGACGCACCCGACGAGGTGCACGTGCACAGCAGCCCCGAGCAGGAGTTCGCCGTGGCGGCCAAGGCCAATCAGGTCTTCGAGCTCACCGTCGAGCATCCGGGCCAGGTCGAGGTCGAGACCCACGAGACCGGCGTCGTGATCGCCGAGCTGGTCGTGCGGCCCTGAAGCTCGCGCACGGGATCGGGGGGGCGACCGACCTTCCGCTGCCGTTGTCCTACGCGATCGTCGGCGCCGCGTGGGCGTTGACCATCTCGTTCGCCGTGCTGGCCTTCTCGTGGCGCAGCTCGCGATTCTCGGGCGCCGACGCCGGCCGCCCCATGCCCGGCGTGGTGGCGGGAGCGATCGACTCGGCGTGGACCCGCGGGCTGGTGCGGGCCTTCGGTCTGGCCCTCACCGGCTGGGTCGGCTGGGCCGCGGTGGCCGGCGAAGACGTGGTGATCAATCCAGCACTCGGCGTCTTCTACATCTATCTGTGGGTCGCCATGGTGGCGGTCAGTCTGCTGCTGGGCGATGTCTGGCGGCTGTTGTCACCGATGCGCACCCTGCACCTGCTGGTGACCCGGACCTCACGTACCGACCCTGACCGTGGCATCCGCGACTACCCCGACTGGCTGGGCTACTGGCCGGCGGCGGTCGGCCTCTTCGTATTCGTGTGGACCGAGCTGGTGCACCCTCGGTCGGACTTCGTGTCGACAGTCGTGACCTGGTCCTTGCTGTACGGAGCCGCGATGCTCGTGGGGGCGGCCGTGTTCGGCAGCGGGTGGTTCGAGCGGGCAGACCCGCTCGAGGTCTACTTCGGGCTGGTGGCAAAGCTGTCGCCGTGGGGTCGTCGCGGCGACGGCCGGCCGGTCGTGCGCAACCCGCTGCAGGGTCTCGACTCCGTCGAGCCGGACCGGGGCCTGGTCGCCGTCGTTGCCGTGCTGCTCGGGTCGACCGCGTTCGACAGCTTCGCCGGCACGAACTTCTGGCTGGCCCGCACGGCCGGCGGCAGCGCACACCCGACCCTGCGCGACACGCTGGTGCTGCTGGGGTTCGTGGCCCTGGTCGCTGCGACGTTCTCCGCGGCCGCCGTGACCGTTCGTGGCGTCACCGGCGCCCGCCGGCGCGAGCTCCCCCGGCTGCTCGCGCACTCACTTGTGCCGATCGTCACGAGCTACGTGTTCGCGCACTACCTGACCTTGCTCGTCGAGGCCGGCCAAGGCGTGCTCGTCCAGCTCACCGACCCGCTGACCCGTGGCGACGACTACCTCGGCACGGCGGGGCTCGAGGTCCAGTACGTGCTGTCGAGCCACCCCACCGGGTTGGCAGTGCTCAAGGTGGCGTTCATCATCTGTGGCCACGTGCTCGGCGTCGTCGCCGCCCACGACCGCGCCGTGCGGCTGCTGCCCGAGCGACATGCCGTGAGCGGGCAGCTGGCAATGCTGATCGTGATGGTGGGTTACACCGTCGGCGGGCTGCTGTTGCTGTTCAGCGCCTAGTCAGTCGAAGCACTTCCAGGAGGCCGCCGCCCAGGGATCGGTCGCCCGGCGTTCGGCGGCGTGGTGGTGGACATAGCTTGCGCCGATGACGCCGATCAACCCGGTGGAGCCTCGGAGCCGGTCGTCAGCGGCGCTGACCGAAGCGGACTCGGCGGCGTGCAGCCGCGTGGGCGGGACCGCTCGCGAGGCCGAGCTCGGTGCCGACCAGGCCAGCGAGCTCGGTCATCGCACGGGCCAGCGGTGAGCCGGGCGCGCTCTCGGTGAGGGTGCCGCCGTGGATCCAGCACGCGTCGACGGCCGACTGGTCGAGCGGCAGGTAGGCGAACGGCACCTCGCCGATGGCCCGCAACAAGGTCTGCGACACATCTTCTCGAGACCAGCCCAACCCGGGGCGTACACGATTGACCACCAGCCGCACCTGGGCACCGGGCGCGGCGTCGCGCAGCTCGAAGCGGGCGCGGGCCAACCGGGCCAGGCCCAGCGGGTCGGCGCTGCCCACGACGAGGACCAGGTCAGCCTCCTCGAGAGAGGTCACGGTGGCACCGTTGCGGCGGGGCGCCGCGGTGTCGAAGACGAGCTCCTCGTCCTGCTCGATGGAGAAGCCGCAGTCGAGCACGACCAGTCGCGCGGCTTGCCGGCACTGGTCCAGCACCTGGCGGAGCGCGGCTGGGCGCAGCGCAGCCCACCGGTCTGCCCGGGGGAGCCCGGTCAAGACCCGCAGCCGCGCGGCCACCTGGCGGGCGGCGGCAGCGAGCGCGGTGTCGTCGAGGC
>JACCWP010000083.1 GCA_013697585.1 Nocardioidaceae bacterium | reverse complement strand
AATCCGACCTCCGCCTCCCCGCGGGCGTAGCACTGCGGGACCACCGTCCGGCGCCACCAGGCTGCTCGCCCCACGGTGACGGGCGAGGCTCTCTGGGCCACGGGCGACCGGTCCGGGCGGCGCGCTGGGCAGGGTCTACTCCGCCATCACTGCGCAGACCGGGTCGGGCAGCCGGGCGTGATGCCGTCCCAGTGGCCACGGACGTCGTATGGGTCGGTCGGATACGCAGCGCGAAGCTGACCCACTACCCTTTTTTCCGACGGCTGGGGGATTGCCCTGGGGGGTGACCCCTTCGACTCCACAGCGACCAGGACCGTGGGTGAGGTGGCCCGCAGTGCGAGGTCTGCCTGTTGCCCCGGTGACCACCGGCGAGCCACCAAGGGGGCACCGTGACCACCGCTAGCAGGTCCACCCGCGCACCGGCCGGATTGGCCCGCCGGGGTGCGTCGTTCTGGCGCCGGGTGGTCGCCGGGTTCGACCTCGACGTCGCCGAGAGCGAGCTGCTGGTCGAGGTGTGCCGCGCCCTCGACGAGTGCGAGGCGTTGCACGGCGTTGTCGCCGACCAGGGACGTACGGTGGCCGGTTCCCGTGGTCAGGTCGTCGCGCACCCGGCGCTGTCGGAGCTGCGGCAAACCCGGCTCATGCTCGGCCGGCTGCTGGCCCAGCTCGAGCTGCCCGACGCCGACGGCGACACTCTGCCGACGCCGGTACAGGCTCGTGGCCGACGTGCGGCGCAGACCCGATGGCAGGGGCGCCGTGGCACGGCGTAGACCCAGCGACGGCCCGGCTTCGGCCGAGGCCGGCGCGGTCCCTGAGTGGGTCTACACCTTCACGTGGAAGGACTGGTGGGATGCCGACGAGCAGCCCCCTGTCTCAGAGGTCGACCACTGGCGCCAAGCCGCGGCATACAACGTCCACGAGACCGCCGAGGGCTCCATTGGTACTTGGCGCTGGTGCCAGGCTCAGCGTCGCTGGCGGCAGGCGTCGGAGGCGTGGTGCGCCGAGCGTGGCTATTCGTTCTGTCGCACGGTGCTCGGCTGGCGACGTCCCGGGCCGAACGAGGTGGCCGCCGGCCGCACCGCGTCACCGTGGGGCGACCGTGGCACGGCGTAGACCGGCACCGCCCGGCGACGACCCGACCAGATCGGCGACGATCATGCCGGCCGAGTTGACGTTCCACCGGCCCGGCGACCGGCGCACGTCGGTCGAGTTCGCCGCCGATCAGCGGTCGTGGCTGCGAGCACACGGCGTCGATCCCGCTGACCAGGCCACTGTCGGGCGGGTGTGGAGCGCGTCCCGTCGGGCTCACGCCGTCGTTGTCCGCGAGCTCCCCCCGCTCGACCAGTGCCGTCGTCGCGCCGAGGGCGCTGGGCCGGACGATCCGGCGTAGCGCACGAGTCGGTGCCCCCACGTAGGTGCGACAGGCTCGCAGGCGGCGAGTACCACGCCCAGGCAGCCGCCGCCGTGCCCTCCCCCGACCGCGTAGAACCGTGGCGTTCCGAACGGGCTATTGGCATGACGCCTCTGGCGTGGTAGAGAGACGGTACCCTCCATGACATCGGAAGAGAGGTTCGTCCATGAACGTAGCGGCGCGGCTTATGGTAGTGACTGCGGCGACGTTTGGTCTCATGTATTCATCGGTGACTGGGGCGTCAGCTGCTCGCCCTGAGAAAGAGTACTTCACCGACTCATTCGGCGTCACGGACACCTCCCTCTGCGGGTTCCCTATTGATGTGAGCGCGCAGTTTTCAGGATTCTTTATCGACTTCTTCGACCAAAGCGGCGACCTCAAGCGCGCCGCCTTTCACGTTGAGGAGCAGGATACGTTCACCGCAAACGGCACCACCCTCGTTAGTGAGCCGTACACCTTCAACGGACAGCTACGGTTCTCAGACGACGAGTTGGTCAGCTTTGAGGCTCACGGGATCCTCGTGAAGGTACGCCTGCCCGACGGAAGTATTTTCATGGGCGCTGGCTCAACCGACATTCTCGCTCGAAGCTTCGGCGAGTTCATCGTGGCCCCAGACCACGGCGTCGCAAAGAATCAGGATGCCTTCTGCGCGGCTCTCAGTTGACGAGCGCCTAATCCGGCCCGACGACGCTCAGCTCGCGCCGGGGGCGCGCAAGGGTAGGCATCCGGCTGCCAGCCAGCGGGCAGGCTGCGGCTCGCCAGAAACTCAACCAGTCACGTCTCGCCGTACGTCTGACGCACGTACTGGTAGCTCCACGGCGCGTGCTGCCCGTCCAGGATTACCAGCGGCCTGTCAGGGTGCTCGGTGTTCCAGTCGTGGCGAGCGCGGCTGTACCCACGCCACGCCTCGCGCCAGTCACCGGACTCCGCCGCCCACACTTCGATACACCGGCCGCGGACGACGAGGTTGTCGCCGGCCGCGAGCCCGTCGACGACGCGGGTCCAGCCAACAGATGCGACGGCACACCGTCACCAGCATCATCGGTGACCTTGCGGCGCGGCCTCACGAGACGACACCGAACCTCTGCACGCCACGAACACCCTGCCGACGTGGCGGACGAGCGTGCGCCTGGTGATCGCCAACAGCCCCAGCCGGCAGTCGCAGTGCAGCCACCAGCCGCGCCAACGTGATCGCCTGCTGCCGGCGCTCAACAGCAGCAGGATGCGCCCGTGGACGGAGATGCACGAGGGCCTCAAGAAGGCGACGCCCGAGTCGCAGCCACTGCGCCCGCTCAGGAAGTGAGCCCCACACCGGCCACGGCGGCCGCCAGAGACCCGTCCGGCACCGCCGCGTAGCGGGCGGTCGTCTCCGGCTTCGCGTGCCCCAGCAGCTCCACCGACGCGATGTTCATCGTCGCCCGATACGACACCGCAGCGCACCGGGTGGCCGACTATCTAAGGCTGATATGACCCCGGTAGACATACGTCGTCACCGTGTCTCCGATGATGTCCTTGAAGTCGAGCCGGCCCTTGGCGCCCTCGAATCCGCCCGTGCCGCTGCCCTCAACG
>JACCWP010000188.1 GCA_013697585.1 Nocardioidaceae bacterium | reverse complement strand
CGGGCAAGCAGCCCGGCGGACGACAGCAGCACGAAGCACGGTTCGTCGACCACCTCGAGCGGCGTGGCGGACGTGACGGGGGCGCCCGCGGACTCCAGCAGCACCGTGCGCCGGGGGGTTCCGTGCTCCTTGGCGACCGCGGCCAGTTCGTCGGCGACCACCCGTCGCAACCGCGTGTCGTCGTCGAGGATCGTGCTCAGCTCGTCGATGCTCTGCTGCAGCTCCGTGCGCTCCTTGTCCAGCTCCAGCCGGGAGAACCGGGTGAGGCGGCGCAGCGGCATGTCGAGGATGTAGTTGGCCTGGTCCTCGGTGAGATCGAAGACCTGGACGAGACGGGCGCGCGCTTCCTCGGCGTTGTCGCTGCCGCGGATCAGCTGGATCACCTCGTCGATGTCGAGGATCGCGATCAGCAGGCCGTCGACCAGGTGCAAGCGCTCGGCGGCTTTGGTACGGCGGTGCGCGGACCGTCGGCGTACGACCTCGAAGCGGTGTGCGAGATAGACACCGAGCAGCTGCTTCAGACCGAGCGTGCGGGGTTGGCCGTCGACCAGCGCCACCGCGTTGATGCCGAACGAGTCCTCCATCGGGGTCTGCCGATAGAGCTGCTCGAGCAGCGCGTCAGGGTGGAAGCCGCCCTTGACCTCGATGACCAGTCGCAGCGGGTTGTCCATGTCCGAGTAGTCGTTCACTGCGGCGATGCCTGCGAGCTTCTTGGCCTGCACGAGGGTCTTGATCCGCTCGATCACCTTCTCCGGCCCCACTCCGTAGGGCAGCTCGGTGACCACGATGCCTTTGCGGCGCGCGGTGACTTGCTCGATCCGGGCGGTCGCGCGCATCCGGAACGAGCCCCGCCCGCGCTCGTAGGCGTCGCGTACGCCGTCAAGTCCGATCACCTTGGCCCCGGTGGGCAGGTCGGGGCCTGGGACGAACCGCATCAGGTCGTCGAGCGTCGCGTCGGGGTGCTCGATCAGGTGTCGGAGCGCGCCGACCACCTCGACCAGGTTGTGGGGGGCCATGTTGGTGGCCATGCCGACTGCGATGCCGGCGGCTCCGTTGACCAGCAGGTGGGGGATCGCCGCGGGCAGCACCGACGGCTCGGTCTCGCGGTTGTCGTAGTTGGGCTTGAAGTCGACGGTGTCCTCGTCGAGCGACGACGTCATCGCGAGGGCCGGCGGGGCCATCCGGCACTCGGTGTAGCGCATGGCCGCCGGGCCGGCGTCGAGACTGCCGAAGTTGCCGTGGCCGTCGACCAGGGGCAGCCGCATGGTGAACGCCTGCGCCTGGCGGACGAGCGCGTCGTAGATGGCACCGTCGCCGTGCGGGTGCAACCGGCCCATCGCCTCGCCGACGACCCGGGCGCACTTGACGTGGCCCCGGTCCGGCCGCAGCCCGAGGTCGGCCATCGTGTACAGGATCCGACGTTGCACCGGCTTCAGCCCATCGCGCGCGTCGGGAAGTGCCCGCGAGTGGATGACCGAGTAGGCGTACTCGAGGAAGCTGGTGCGCATCTCCTCGCCCACGTCGATGTCGACGACGTGCTCCTCGAAGTATTCGGGTGCGGCAGAGGAGGTGCGGCGGGCCATGCCGGACATTGTCGCCGCCGCCGCCGACGGGAGCGCCGCGGCACGCGGGCCGTAGGTCGCCAGCCCAGCGTTGCCGGAAGACTGGGCGGATGGCCGACTTCCCTGAACCGCAGGACGGGCGTACCGATCCGGCGGAGCTGTTCTGCGTCTACCTCGACTACTTCCGCCAGACCGTCGTGGACAGGCTCACCGTTCTGCCCGTCGCGTCCCTGCGGACCAGCACGTTGCCGTCGGGGTGGACGCCGCTCGAGCTGGTCTCCCACCTCGTCCACATGGAGCGTCGTTGGCTGGTGTGGGGGTTTCTCGGCGAGGTCGTCGACGACCCCTGGGGCGACAACGGCCCGGTCGGTCGTTGGGAGGTGGACGCGTCGCAGGCCCTGCCGGCCCTGGCCGCACAGCTGCGCGCGGTAGGCGACCGGACCACGCGGATCATCCGGCAAGCAACCCTGGCGGACCGGGCGCGGGTGGGTGGGCGGTTCACCGACGCCCCGCCGACGCTGGAGCGGATCTGCTTCCACGTGCTGCAGGAGTACGCCCGCCACGTCGGGCACCTGGACGTCGTGCTCGAGCTCACCGACGGTGCAGTGGGTGAGTGACCGCACCCACATCTCCCACTCCTACGCCAGCACCGACCCTGGCCGCACGTGCTGCGGCGCCGGTCAGCCGAGCAGGTCCTCGTCGGCCCACTCTCCGGCGCCACCGGGGCCTCGCTGCGCCTGCGCATCGCGCAGCTCGACCCGGCGGATCTTGCCGGAGATCGTCTTGGGCAGCCCGTCACCACCGACGAACTCCAGCAGCCGGACCCGCTTGTAAGCCGCCAGGTTCTCGCGGGTGTGCCGCATGATGTCGAGTGCCGTCTCGCGGGTCGGCTCGTGGCCGGACGCGAGGGTGACGAACGCCTTGGGCACCGCCGCGCGGACCGGGTCGGGGGACGGGACCACCGCCGCCTCGGCGACCGCCGGGTGCTCCACCAGTACCGACTCGAGCTCGAACGGGCTGATCCGGTAGTCGCTGGCCTTGAACACGTCGTCGGATCGCCCGACGTATGTGAGGTAGCCGTCCCGGTCGCGGCTTGCCACGTCGCCGGTGTGGTAGACGCCCCCGCGCATCGCCTCACTGCTCAGGTCGGTGTCACCTGCGTAGCCGGTCATGACACCCACCGGTCGCGGTGACATCTCCACGCAGATCTCGCCGTCGTCGCCGATCTCGCCGGTCACGGGGTCAACGAGCACGATCGAGTAGCCCGGCAGCGGCCGGCCCATGGAGCCCGCCTTGACCGGCTGACCGGGAGCGTTGCCCACCTGGGCGGTGGTCTCGGTCTGGCCGAAGCCGTCGCGCACGGTGCTGCCCCAGGCTGCGCGCACCTGCTCGATCACCTCGGCGTTGAGCGGTTCGCCGGCCGCTAGCAGCTCGCGTACGGGCGGGTTCCAGGCGGTGAGGTCTTGTTGCACGAGCATCCGCCACACCGTCGGCGGGGCGCAGAACGTCGTGACCCCACGGGTGGCCAGCACCGTCAGCAACGACTGGGCGTCGAAGCGCGGGAGGCCGAGCACGAGTGCCGTCGCACCCGCGTTGAACGGCGCGAAGAAGCAGGACCAGGCGTGCTTGGCCCACCCGGACGACGAGATGTTGAGATGGACGTCGCCAGGCTGCAGTCCGATCCAGTACATCGTCGACAGGTGTCCCACCGGGTACGACGCGTGCGTGTGCGCGACGAGCTTGGGTTGTGCGGTCGTGCCCGAGGTGAAGTACAGGAGCAGCGGGTCGTCCGCCCGGGTCACGGGCGCGGACTCCCCGGCCACCTCGGCCAGCGTGGCGTGCTCGTAGGTCAGCGCGTACGGCAGCCACCCCTCGGCCTCGCCGTGCCCGTCGGAAAGGTCGACGGCAACCTTGAGGCACTCGTCGGCCACGGTGCCGAACGTCGGGGTGTCCACCGTCGCCGCCACCACCACCCGGGCCTGGCCGCGCTCCACCCGATCGGCCAGGTCGGCGCGCGACAGCAGCGTGGTCGCGGGGATCAGCACCGCACCCAGCCGGATGCAGGCCAGCATCAGCTCCCACAAGGCCACCACGTTGCCGAGCACGAGCAGCACCCGGTCGCCCGAACGGACCCCCTGCTCCCAGAGCCAGCCGGCTACCTGATGCGAACGCTCGCTGAGCTCGGCGTACGTGAGCTTGGTATCGGTCAGTCCCTCGGGACCGCCCGCGGTCACCAGGTGCAGGGCCGTCACGGTCGGCTGCTCGGTGGCCAGCGCGTCGAACCAGTCGGCGGCCCAGTTGAACGTGTCCAGCACTGGTGGCGAGAACTCTGAGCAGGCGGTGTCGAGGTCCTCGCGGTGGGCGAGCAGCAGGTCGCGAGCGGTGCGGAAGGCGCGGGTCGACTCCGACGTGGTGACGCTGGTCTCGTTCACGCCGGCGAGTCTGTCCCGGGCGGCCCGTTGCCGACAACCAGGGCAAGGTCTCGTGGCAGCCAGCGGGCCGCACGATCGGTGTCGGTCTGACTCCGCGGCAGTCGCTAGATTCGTCGGGTGCCAACCGATGCGGGACGGACGGCGGGCGACTATCCCGCGCTGTGGGAGGCCGACGTCGTGCTCCGGGACGGCCGGGCGGCCCAGCTGCGACCGATCCGACCCGACGACGTCCAGCAGTACGTGGCGTTCTATTCCCGGGTCTCGTCAGAGTCGAAGTACTACCGCTTCTTTGCCCCGTACCCGACCCTGTCCGACCGCGACGTCGAGCGGTTCACCCGGGTGGACCACCGCCAGCGCGTCGCGCTGGTCGTGACCAGCGGGGCCGCGATCATGGGCGTGGGGCGCTTCGACCGCGTCGACGACGACGAGGCCGAGGTGGCGTTTCTCGTCGAGGACGCCCACCAGGGCAGGGGCATCGGGCAGCTCCTGCTCGAGCACCTCGCCGAAGCGGCCCGCGAGCGGGGGTACTCCAGGTTCGTCGCGGACGTGCTTCCTGACAACAGGCCGATGATCCAGGTCTTCCGTGAGCAGGGCTACCGGGTGGCCGGCACGGTGTCCGACGGGGTTCTGCGGCTGGAGTTCTCCATCGACCCCACCGACACGTCGGTCGGTGTCCTGCAGGCGCGAGAGCACCGGGCGGAGGCGGCGTCCATGCGCCGGTTCTTCGACGTGGGCAGCGTCGCCGTGATCGGAGCCAGCCGGCGCCAGGACACGATCGGGCAGACGCTGGTGCGCAACCTCGTGCTCGGCGAGTTCACGGGCACCGTCCACGCGGTCAACTCGCAGACCGATGCGGTGGCCGGCCTGCCGGCGTACGCCTCGGTGCGAGAGGTGCCGGGCGACGTCGACCTTGCGGTGGTGGCCGTCCCCGCCGATGCCGTGGCCGATGTCGTGCTCGACTGTGCGGCCAAGGGCGTCCATGGCCTCGTGGTGATCTCGTCGGGATTCGCCGAGACCGGCGCCGACGGCCGCGAGCGGCAGCGGAGGCTGCTCGCCCTCGCCCGCAGCTATGGCCTGCGGTTGGTGGGGCCGAACTGTCTGGGCGTCATCAACACCGCGCCGACGGTGCGGATCAACGCGTCCTTGTCGCCGCTGATGCCGGCCCGGGGGAGGGTCGGGTTCTTCTGCCAGTCCGGCGCGCTCGGCGTCGCGATCCTGCAGAGCGTGAGCCGGCGCGGCCTCGGCCTGTCCACGTTCGTCTCGGCTGGCAACCGTGCGGACGTGTCGGGCAACGACTTGCTGCAGTACTGGGAAGAGGACGACGCCACCGACGTGGTGCTGCTCTATCTCGAGTCGATCGGGAACCCGCGCAAGTTCTCGCGGATCGCCCGGCGGGTCGCTCGCCGCAAGCCGATCGTGGCCGTCAAGTCCGGCCGCACCACCCAAGGCGTCCCCGTCGGTCAGGTCGTCCGGCGCAGCAGCGCACCGCAGGCCGCGGTCGATGCGATGTTCCGCCAGGCGGGAGTGATCCAGGTCGAGTCCCTGGACGAGATGTTCGACGTGGCGCAGCTGCTCGCCTGCCAGCCACTGCCGCGTGGCCGGCGGGTCGCCGTGGTCGGCAACTCCGACGCTCTGGGTCTGCTCGCCGCCGACGCCGCGACTGCTGTGGGCCTCGACGTGCGCGAGCCGGTGACGCTCGGCCCCAACGCCACCGCCGAGGACTTCGAACGCGCCCTCGACCAGGCGATCGACGACTCCGGTGTGGACGCTGTGGTGGCCGTGTACGTTTCCCCGCTGGAGGCGACCGGTGAGGAGGTTGCCACCGTTCTCGCCACCGTCGGCGAGCAGTCGGACAAGCCGATCTTGTCGACCTTCCTCGGCCGCGAGGGGGTGCCCCAGCAGTTGCGGGTCTGCGACGTCGAGGGGGCGCCGGGTCGCGGCTCGGTGCCGTCGTACCCCGCCCCGGAGGCCGCCGCCCACGCTCTTGCGCGGGTGGTGACGTACGCACAATGGCTCGCCCGCCCGGCCGGGGACGTGCGGGCGTTCCCCGAGGTGCGGCCGGCCGACGCCCGCCGCGTCGTCGAAGGTGCATTGCTGCAGACGCCGGGGGGCGTCGACCTCGATCAGGAGCAGGTACGCCAGGTGCTGGCGGCGTACGGCATAGAGCTGTGGGGACAGATCGGCGTCGACTCGGTCGAGGACGCCGTCGAGGCGGGCGCCCGGATCGGCAGGGAGGTCGTCCTCAAGGCGCACGCCGAGCACCTGCGGATCCGACCTGACATGGCTTACGTGTGGCGCAACATCGGTGCCGAGGCGCAGATGCGGCACGCCTGGGAGAGCCTCACGGCGGGCCTCGACGACCCTCGCGCTGGCCGGTTCGTGGTGCAGGAGCAGGCCCCCGGCGGGGTGCCGATCACGATCGAGGGTCTCGAGGACCCGCTGTTCGGGCCGCTGGTGTCGTTTGGTCTGGCGGGGGTGCCCAGCCAGCTGCTCGACGACCGGTCCTGGCGGATCCCGCCGATGACCGACGCCGACGCCGCGTCGATGGTCCGCGAGATTGCTTCGGCGCCGCTGCTGACCGGCTACCGCGGCGGGGCGCGGGCCGACCTCGGGCTGGTCGAGGACCTGGTTCAGCGCGTCGCCAGGCTCAAGCACGACCTGCCCCAGCTGGCGTGGGTCGACCTCGGCCTGGTCCTGGTCGGCGTCGACGGCGCGGCCGTGCTCGACTGCGAGGCCCGGGTCGCCCCCACGGACACCACCCGAAGCGACGTGCTGACTCGCCGGCTCGCCCGGATGCCGGGCGACACCCTGCCGAGCTGAATCTCGGCCGCGCACAAGGGCGGGAAATAGACACCCACTATGCTTGTGCTGCACCCACAGTGCATCTAGGCTCTGCCGATGGCGAAGACGATCCAGGTGCGAGACGTGCCCGACGACGTCCATCACCGCCTCACCGTCCGCGCGGTCGAGCAGCGGGTCTCCCTGTCCGAGCTCGTACGGGCCGACCTGGTCGAGCTCGCCCGGCGACCGACGATGCGCGAGATGCTGGACCGCCTCTCGAACCGACCGCTGATCGACGTACCCGAGACCGCGGCCGAAGCCCTGGCGTTGGAGCGTGCCGACGCCGACCGCACGTGATCGTCCTGGACGCATCCGCGGCGGTCGACCTGCTGCTCACCACGGAGCGGGCGGCTGCGGTGACGCGAGCGATCGACACCACGGTCGAGGTCCACGCCCCGGAGCTGCTCGAGCCCGAGGTGCTCGCGGTCGTGCGCAGGTGGGTGGGACGAGGCTGGATCGGTTCGGACGTCGCCGATCGAGCCGTAGCAGAGCTCGGGGACCTCGCTGTGGTGCGGCACGGGCACGCCTCGTTGCGAACCAGGATCTGGCAGCTGCGGCACCGCTGCACCACGTACGACGCCTGCTACGTCGCGCTCGCCGAGCAGCTGGCCGCGTGCCTCGTCACCACTGACAGGCGACTGGCTCGTGCCGCCTCCGGTCTCGTCGACGTCGTCGCGCTCGGCTGATCGTTCCCAGCCGCCACTCCCGGCCAGGCGATTGCGGGGTTCGGGGTGTCCTGACGGACCGCGAACACACGGTCCCACGCAATTGCGTACCGGGGGCGCGTCGGCTCGGGCGGCGGCCAGGGGAGTGCGTGCCAGACTGACCCGCATGTCCGACCTGACGCCCGACCTGCTCGCCGGGATCGAGGCGGCGGGATACCACCCGGAGGCGGTCACCGACGGGGTCGCGTCCGCGTTGGCCGACGAGTCGGTCCTTGACTTCCTCGTGCACCACGAGCCGACGTTCGATCGCGACGAGATCCGCCGACACGTGACCGTCGTCGTGCTGACAGCCACCCGGCTGCTGGTCGGGCACACCGACGAGCACCCGGCCGACGACCTGCTGCCCACCCCCTACACCGCGACCACCACCGAGGCGGTGGGGCTGGACGCCATCACCTCTGTGTTGGTCAACCGGTTGGTCGCCCAGCCGCAGGCTGGCGACGTACGACCCGGGCGCCGCGGTCACGGCCAGCGGGGGCACCTGACCGCGCCCAGCGAGGCGGTGCTGACGGTCTCGTGGGGTGCGGTCCGGCACGTCGACCTCGAGCCCGCCTCCTGCGCGGACCCGGACTGCGAGGCAGACCACGGCTACACCGGCTCGCTCACCGCCGACGACTTCTCGCTGCGGGTCAGCGCGACGGCCGACGGGGGCGACGCCGTGGAGCGGCTGCTCGGATTCGCGCGAACGCTGTCGCAGGCCACGGCCCGGGCAACCGCCCGGACATGACGACCGACGACGGCACACTCGTTCTTCCCCGCTACGACAAGTGCTCGCTCAGCGACCTGCTCCCTGCCGTGGCCGCGCGGGTCGGGCTTGCCGGTGCAGTCGACCCGCTCGGGCTGCCCGATGCCGATCGCTGGGTGGTGCTGCTGGTTGACGGGCTCGGGCACCGATTGCTGGGCGAGCACGCCAACGACGCGCCGTACCTCTGCTCGCTGCTCGCCCAGCACCAGCCCCTCACGGTCGGCGTGCCGTCAACCACGGCGACGAGCATCGCCGGTCTCGGCTCCGGCCTGGCGCCGGGCGTGCACGGCGTGACGGGCTACACCAGCAGGATCCCGGGCACGTTGCGGCTGTTGAACGCGCTCACCTGGCACGACGATGTCGATCCTGACTGCTGGCAGCCGCACCCCACGGTCTTCGAGCGGCTGGTCGCCGCGGGGGTGGAGGCGACCGTCGTCAGCCGGGGCGCGTTCCTCGGCAGCGGGCTCACCCGGGTGAGCCAGCGTGGCGCCACGTACGTCGGGGCGGAGACGCCGACCGAGCGTGTCGAGGCGGTCGCCGAGACCGTGGGGTCGGCCGCCTGGGCCGGACGTCCGGCCGTGACGTACACGTACGAGTCGCAGCTCGACCACGCCGGCCACGAGCACGGCTGCCGCTCGATGCGGTGGCGCGACGTGCTGGCTGCCATCGACGATGACGTGCTCGCACTGCGCAAGGCACTGCCCAGCGGCGCCGCGCTCGTGGTCACCGGGGACCACGGCATGGTCGACGTCCCTGACGACGACCGGATCGACGCCGACACCGAGCCCGGCCTGCTCGACGACGTGGTGCTGCTGGGCGGCGAGGCCAGGTTTCGGCAGCTGTGGGCCGCCGCGGGGGCCATCGAGCAGGTCGCCGCGCGGTGGCGTGAGCGTTGCGGTGACCGAGCCTGGGTGGTGACGCGCGACCAGGCGGAGGCCGACGGCTGGTTCGGCCGGGTCGACGACGGCGTGCGGCCGCGGATCGGTGACGTGCTCATCGCTGCCCGCGGAACGTTCGCCGTCGTCGCTTCGCGCCAGTTCCCCGTCGAGATGCGGATGCGCGGCTTCCACGGGTCGCTCACGGCCGCGGAGATGTACGTGCCGCTCCTGGTCGACGTCGTCTGACCGCGGACCTGGGCCTTCCCCGGGCCGGGGGGACAACTGTCGTGCCGGTTGGGTGGCGTTCCTCGCGCGGGCACAGGATCGGTCGGCCTGGGAGGCAGACAAGGGGTGGGGCAGGATGCGGTCCCGTGGCCGACCTCGTGTTCTTCACCGGGACGATGGATTGTGGCAAGTCGACCCTGGCTCTGCAGATGGACCACAACCACGGGACGCGTGGCCGGGTCGGACGCATCTTCACCAGCCAGGACCGCGCTGGTGCCGCCACCTTGTCCAGCCGGCTGGGGCTGGCCATCGACGCGATCGAGGCATCCGACGAGTTCAGCTTCTGGACGTACGTCGTCGACGACCTGACCCACGGCGGGCGGATCGACTACCTGGTGTGCGACGAGGCGCAGTTTTACACCCCCTACCAGGTGGAGCAGCTGGCACGGATCGCCGACGAGCTCGAGATCGATGTGTTCTGCTTCGGCATTCTCACTGACTTCCGTACCCGGATGTTCCCGGGATCGGCGCGGCTGGTCGAGCTCGCGGACCGGATGGAGGTGCTGCAGGTGGAGGCGTTGTGCTGGTGCGGCGAGCGGGCCACGCACAACGCACGCACCGTCGGCGGCGAGATGGTCACCGAGGGCGAGGTCATCGTCGTCGGGGACACAGATGAGCCGGCCCTCGACGAGCCTGCCCTCGTCATCGGCTACGAAGTGCTCTGCCGGCGCCACCACCGGCGCCGGCTCACCGTGGCCCGCGCCCGAGCCGCCTCGCTGTCTCCCGAACCGCTTCCGTTCGGGTGAGCCGGCCGTGAGCGAGACCACGAGCCCGCTGATCGCCCCGGCCGAGCTGCTCGGCAGGCTTCGAGCGGTGACGCTGCTCGACGTGCGCTGGTCGCTGAGCGGTCCTCCCGGCAGGGACGCGTACGAGGGCGGTCACGTGCCGGGGTCGCTGTTCGTCGACCTCGACCGCGAGCTCGCCGGACCGCGTGGTGCGCGTGGCCGGCACCCGCTGCCAGACCCTGCAACCTTTGCTGCGGCGATGGCTGCGCACGGTGTCGACGACCAGCGACCGGTGGTGGTTCTCGACCAGCGGGACGGCACCGCGGCCGCCCGGCTGTGGTGGCTGCTGCGCTGGTGCGGCCACGCCGACGTTCGGCTGCTCGACGGCGGTTACGACGGGTGGCTGACAGCCGGGGGAGAGGTGGAGACCGGACCGGGCGTGCCACCGGCGCAGGGTCGGTTCGCGGGCCGGCCGGGCCACCAGCCGGTGCTCGGCGT
>JACCWP010000078.1 GCA_013697585.1 Nocardioidaceae bacterium | reverse complement strand
GTTCAGCTGGGTGCCCGCGATATCCTGTTCCGCGAAGTGGTCGAGGATCTCTGCACCGCCATCGAAACCTGCCATCGCTGGGGCTTCGGCCACGGTGATCTTCACGAGCGGAACATCATGGTCGCGTCACAACGCTGGGCAAAAAGCCGCTCGCCGTGGTGTTCGACGTCGGGGCGGTGGCGAAGGACGGGGAGCACGTCCACGCGACCATCGTGCGGCAGGTCCAGGCCCGCCTCGGGTACGCCCGCGACGAGGTCGTCGCCCGCGAGGAGATCCGACTGGAGCGCGACGGGCTCCAGGAGAAGTTCCTGGCGCTCGCCGAGGAGGTGCACGGCCGGCCGTGGTCCGAGCTGGTCGGGCAGGCCCGCGTGTCCCGCCATTTTTCCATGGTCATGAATCGGCTCGATCCGATCGCACACCCAGCCCCGCTCGACTGGCAGTACGGCCACGTCGGCGGCATCGGGCGGGCACAGAGCGCCGACGAGGCCGTGGCGGATCTCGGGCACATGATCGCTGCAAGAGCACCGGGCCGAACGCTGTTCATCGGCCCGGACCGGATAACGCCACGGACAAACCTCCACATGTCCGACACCGACCCGGGCACTTCGGCCCGGCCCGACCGCCCGCAGCTGCAGAACCGCTCTGCAGGCCCAACCGGGAGCACGTTCGTGATGCCTCTCCCCCCTCCGGATGTCGAGCGCTGCGACCCTCTGGCCAGGGCCGGGGAAACTTTTTGAGCTCGATGGCTCCGGAATGGCGGTCCAGTTCGCGCCTACTCGCAATTTGCGCCCATTTAACTCTTCAATATCGCGAAGAAAAATTCGACGGCGATAATGCTTGCGCGTGTTCCAGACATGTGGTCTACTCGGTAGGCAAGCAACCGGAGGGTCCCATGATCATCGCACGTCCCCTGTCCCGCATCCCGATCTCCATGCTTCTGATGATGACGAGCATCACCGCGCATGCTGCAACCACGGTGAGCAACTGCGCCGCGGGTGACTCCCCGGCGGGCTTCAATGTCGGCACCGTGTGCAACAACTTCTGTACCTTCGGCGCCAACGAGCTGTCGTGCGACGTCACCGCGGTCTGCGGCGCGGGCGCGGACGCGGTTGCCGTTGGCATCTACGATACGGCCGCCAATAACGACTACACCGCCTGGGTCGACTGCGGTGCGGTGAATTTTTGCTGCGCAACCGATGAAGATGTCGGGGCCGTGAACGAGATCAACATCGTGTCGCTGAAAGGGAGCAGCTCTGATGACAATTTGTCCTTCGACTACCCCGCTAAGCCCGCGACCCTCAGCCCCACCGCCCCTCATGATCTCCTCGCGAAGATGTTCGGCGGTGACGAGGACTGCGCGCACCTGGGCACGATCGGCGATACCATGTTCGGTTCGAGCTACCCCAACGGGGACTACGGCGAGATCCTCGACGGGGAGGCGGGGTGCGACACCATCAGCGGCAATGAAGGCAATGACAAGATTTTCGGTGGCGACCACGACGATGTGTGCAACGGCAACGACGGCGCGGACCGGATCGACGGTGGTGCCGGTGCGGACGACATGATCGGTGAGACTGGGACGGACACGCTGTGCGACACGAACTGCTCGCTCGCCGGCGGGACCGACTTCATGGACGGCGGGGATCAGAACGACCGCCTGTGGTACGCGGCCACGTGCGGGGTCACGCCGCTCGCCGCGGCGAGCACGGCCGGCATTGGGTCCGGGGATGAATGCGGCGACGCCGTGGCGTTCGGCCCGCTGCCGTGGCTGCAGTGCGAGACCAACCTCACCGGCGGCCCGCTCACGTGTCCATGATCATCATCCTTCTGCTCGCCTGCCGCGAGCCGGCCGAACAGACCGAGAACGGACCCGGCGACGATCCGACGGTCACGACGGATCCGACGTTGCCGGTGCCCGAGGCCGTCGACACGGCCTACGGCGTGGACAGCGCCGCCGAAACCGGAGACACCGGGCCGGAGCCGCCGCTCTTCTGGACGTATGTCGACACGGATTCCATTCATTCCTGCGGTCTGGTCAGCGACGGTAGCGTCCGCTGTTGGGGAATCGACGAGTGTACGAACAACACCCCGCGCCCGTGGGAGCAGTTGACGCAGATCTCCCTCGGAATCGGCCAGGGGTGTGGCTTGCGGCCGGACGGTACATTGCTTTGCTGGAATTGCGATCACTTCGACGAGGAGGTGAGGCGTGAGACTCCGCCCGGGGTCTTCTTACGGGTCGAGGTCGGTGCTGGCGCCGCTTGCGCGCAAGATGCGGCCGGTATCCTCACATGTTGGGGCGTCGACTTTGTCGTAGGCACCCCTCCTCCGGGGCCGGTGCTCGACTTCGCGCTCGACGCGAACGCCACGGCAGCAGTTCTTCCGGACGGCTCCATCATCGCATGGGGAGACGCCGCGCTGTGGGGCGACGATTCGCCACCGGTCGGTGTGGTTTTCAGCAACATCAGCATGGGTCGCCGTCACGCGTGCGGTCTCGACACCACCGGCCTCGCCTGGTGTTGGGGGGACAGTCAGAACCTGTCGCCGTTTCCGCCGGCACCGCCAGGGGTGTGGGCTCAGATCGAGACCTTCAACGATGCGAGCTGCGTCATCGACGACCTGGGTACTGTCTCCTGCTGGTACGGCTACCCGAGCGTAAGTTTCTCCCTTTGGGAGTCGCAGCGACCCGCGGTGCCGTTCGCGCAGCTGGGCCTCGGCGAGTGGGACGGCTGCGGCGTCACGCTCACCGGGGAGGCGTACTGCTGGGGCGGGGACCCGAGCGTGGAGACGTGGCTCGACGTGCCGGACCTGAACCCGTGACTCGATGGGGACTGCGGCGTGTCGGGTCGCGGGGGGTCGGCTCGATGCGCCCCGCGCGTCCTGGTTCGCTTCGATAAGAGTAGAGTAACCGTGTCGTGCCTCATCGAGACCTCGCCGGCGCTCCAACTGCTGGTCGAGCTCGACCATCGACTTCTTCAGCTATGGACGGTGCCGGTGCGGACGACATGATCGGTGAGACTGGGGCGGACACGCTGTGCGAACACGAGCTGCTCGCTCGGCGGCGGGACCGACTTCATGGACGGCGGGGAGCAGAACGACCGCCTGTGGTACGCGGCCA
>JACCWP010000075.1 GCA_013697585.1 Nocardioidaceae bacterium | reverse complement strand
CCGACGGCGCGTGCGCGTCCTACGCCACCGGCCGCTCACCTCTTATAGCCGCCCTCACCTGCAGCATCACCGCCCCGAACCGCCCAACCGACCCACAGAAACCCGAGGAGAACCCACTTTCGCAGGGTGCCCTGCGAAAACGAACGGGCGGGCCGGGGCGGCGACTACACCGTCTCGAGCACGGTGTCCGCCGCGCGGTAGGGGTCGGTCTGTCCGGCCAGCACCTCGGCGGCCAGCCGGTCGAGGCCGGCGTGGCCGGACAGATCCCCGAAGCGCTCGCGCAGGGCGGTGACCGCGATGATCTCGATCTCGTCGCGGGCCCGGCGCAGCCGACGGCGCTCGAGCTCGCCCGATCCTGCCAGCCAGTCCCGGTGCTGCTCGATCAGCTCGACCACCTGGTCGAGCCCGTCGGCTTTGGAGGCAACGGTCTTGACGATCGGTGGCTTCCAGGCAGTGGGGGCATGCCCCGCGAGCGCGAGCATGGACCGCAGGTCGCGTACGACCTGGTCAGCGCCGTCGCGGTCCGCCTTGTTGACGACGTAGCCGTCGCCCACTTCGAGGATGCCAGCCTTGGCGACCTGTATCCCGTCACCCATGCCGGGCGCGAGCAGGACCAACGTGGTGTCAGCCTGCCCGGCGATGTCGATCTCCGACTGACCCACGCCCACCGTCTCGACGATGACGACGTCGCACCCGGCGGCGTCGAGCACCCGGACGGCCTGCGGTGTCGCCCACGACAGGCCGCCGAGGTGGCCGCGGGTGGCCATCGACCGGATGTAGACACCGGGATCGGTCGCATGCTCCTGCATCCGCACCCGGTCTCCGAGCAGGGCCCCACCCGAGAACGGCGACGACGGATCGACGGCAAGGACGCCCACCCGGTGCCCGGCCGCCCGCAGCGCCGTCACCAGCGCGGCGGTCGAGGTCGACTTGCCCACGCCGGGCGAGCCGGTGAGGCCGACGACCTGTGCGTTGCCGGCATGGCCGACCAGCCCCGCGCTGACCTCGCGCAGCAGCGGTGAGGCGTCCTCGACCAGCGAGATCAGCCGGGCCACCGAACGGGCGTCACCCTCGCGTGCGCGAGCAACCAGACCCGAGACATAGGTGGAGACGTCGGCGCGGTCGCGCCGCTGGGTCACCCGGCGGGCACTCGTACGACGAGCGCGTCGCCCTGGCCACCACCACCGCACAGGGCGGCGGCTCCGGTGCCGCCGCCTCTGCGGGCGAGCTCGAGCGCCAGGTGCAGCACCAGGCGGGCGCCGCTCATGCCGACCGGGTGACCGAGCGCGATCGCTCCGCCGTTGACGTTGACCAGGCTGTCGTCGAGCCCCAGCTCGCGGGTGCTCGCGATCCCGACGGCCGCGAACGCCTCGTTGATCTCGACGAGGTCGAGAGAGCCTGGCTCGATGCCGTCCGTGGCGCACGCGCGGGCGATCGCGCGGGCAGGCTGCTGCTGGAGCGTGGAGTCGGGGCCGGCCACCATGCCGAGCGCGCCGATCTCCGCGAGCCAGGAGAGCCCGAGCGACTCAGCGTGCTCGCGGGTCATGACGACTACGGCACAGGCGCCGTCGGAGATCTGCGAGGCCGATCCCGCCGTGATCGTGCCCTCGGAGGAGAACGCGGGCTTGAGCTTGGCCAGGCCCTCGGCCGTGGTGTCGCCGCGTACGCCCTCGTCCTCACGTACGACCACCGGGTCGCCGCGGCGCTGCGGCACCTCCACCGGCACGACCTCGTCGTCGAACACGCCGTTCTTCCATGCCTCTGCGGCCCGCTGGTGCGAGCGGGCGCTGAACTCGTCCTGCTCGGTCCGGGTCAGCCCCAGACCGTCGGTGTTGCAACTGTCGGTCAGCGCGCCCATCGGCTGGTCGGTGAACACGTCGAACAGGCCGTCGAAGGCCATCGAGTCGACCAGCTTTGCATCCCCGTACTTCGTGCCCTCGCGCAACTTGGGCAGCAGGTGTGGCGCGTTGGTCATCGACTCCATGCCGCCCGCCACCACGATCTCGCACTCGCCCGAGCGGACCAGCTGTCCGGCCTGCGCGATCGCGTTGAGGCCGGACAGGCAAACCTTGTTGACGGTCATCGACGGCACGGTCATCGGAATGTTCGCGCCGGTGGCGGCCAGGCGGGCAGCGTTCTGGCCGGCGCCCGCCTGCAGCACCTGTCCCATGATCACGTAGTCGACCTGATCGGGGCTGACACCCGCCTTGTCGAGCGCGCCGGAGATCGCGACGCTGCCGAGCTCGGCGCCGGACTTGCTCTTCAAGGCCCCCAGCAGGCGACCGATCGGGGTACGCGCACCGGCGACGATCACGGCGGGGTTGGTGCTGGGGTCGGGCATGTTGTCCTCCTCGGGTGTCAGCGCCCCAGCGTAGCCAGCCGAGCTCGACTCAGAACAGCGGCACCGAGAACACGGCCGGACTGTGCTGCCTTGCCCTATTGAGCGAGCGGACACCGAGGAACGCGTTGTCCTTCGAGACGTCGAGGGTGACCTTGGCGACGTCCCCGACCCGTCGCTGGTGCTCTCACTCGGCCGCAGTCGTGGCGCGCCAGTCGATCTCGCAACCCGCGACGTCAGGACCGGCGACCCGTTTCACCGCAGGGGTGGCGGAAGTCCCCGCACGGCTCGGTGAACCT
>JACCWP010000133.1 GCA_013697585.1 Nocardioidaceae bacterium | reverse complement strand
GCGCGCGCCTGGCTGGGGGTCAACGCCATCCACGCCGCCGCCCCGGTTCTCGACCGGCTGGTGGCGTACGAGCCGCGCCAGCCGGTCGTCGACGGGTTCACCTATCGCGAGGGGCTGAGCGCCATCGCGGTCGAGGGCGGCGTTGCCGGCAACATCGTGCCCGACGCGTGCCGCGTGGGGGTCAACTACCGGTTCGCTCCGGATCGTTCGCTCGACGAGGCGTACCAGCACCTGGTCGAGGTCTTCGCCGGGTTCGAGCTCGAGCTGCGCGACTCGGCGCCCGGGGCGATGCCGGGGCTCGACCGGCCTGCGGCCGCTGCCTTCGTGGCCGCGATAGGTGGTGAGCCGAAGCCAAAGTTTGGCTGGACCGACGTCTCCCAGTTCGCGCGCTTGGGGGTGCCCGCGGTCAACTTCGGGCCGGGCGACCCGTCACTCGCGCACACCCAAGCCGAGCGGGTGTCCCTGGCCGAGCTCCGGCACTGCGAGCAGGCGATGCGCGGCTGGCTGACGGGGATCACCCCCTAACCTCCACGGTGTGAGCGAACCCAGCCCCGACAACCCCATCCATGGCGGCCCCGTGCTGCAGCGCCGGTCGCGTACGACCGGCACCACCGACCAGCGACTGCTCGACTCACGCGGCCCCGCCGACTGGTTGCACACCGACCCGTGGCGGGTGCTGCGCATCCAGTCGGAGTTCGTCGAGGGGTTCGGGATGCTCGCCGAGCTGGGGCCGGCGATCAGCGTCTTTGGCAGCGCGCGGACCCCGCCGAACGACTGGGCGTACGAGACGGGCGAACGGCTCGGCCGGGCGCTCGCCGACGCCGGCTACGCCGTGATCACCGGTGGCGGCCCGGGGGTGATGGAGGCGGCCAACAAGGGCGCGCACGACGCCGGTGGGGTGTCGGTCGGGCTCGGCATCGAGCTGCCATTCGAACAGGCGCTCAACCGCTACGTCGACATCGGGATCGACTTCCGCTACTTCTTCGCCCGCAAGACGATGTTCGTCAAGTACGCGCAGGGATTCTGCGTTCTGCCCGGCGGCTTCGGCACGTTGGACGAGCTGTTCGAGGCGGTCACGCTGGCGCAGACCCGCAAGGTGACCGGGTTCCCCGTCGTGCTGCTCGGGCGGGCGTACTGGCGGGGGCTGCTCGACTGGCTGCACGGCACGGTCGAGGCCGAGGGCAAGGTCCATCCCGGTGACTTCGCGATGCTCTCGCTGACCGACGACGTCGACGAGGCGTTGGACACGGTCCTCGGCGCCGGGCGAGCCCACGACGACACCGGAGGGGTCGCCCAGCATCCCGAGTGACCGCGCCCGTACGCCCGACGTGCCACTCACAGCCGCCCCGAGCGGGGACCCGGTGGCTCGCCTCGGCCGCCGGGACCCGAAGCTTGTCCCGGCCGCCCACCACCCCAGCGTCAGGTGCGCCTCCCCAGCGAAGCAAACCCCGGGGAAGGGCGCTTTTCGCTGGTGCCCCAGCGAAAGGCACCAAAGGGTCACAGGCCGCGGCGGGGGGCGGCCGGCGGGCGGTCGCCGCGGATGGACGCGACCATGTCGACCAGCTCTCGGGTCTCGGTGACCTGGTGGGCGCGGAACAGTCGAGCGCCCTGCCAGGCGGCCACGGCCGTCGCCGCGAGCGTGCCGGTCAACCGTCGGTCGACGGGCAGGTCGAGCGTCTCGCCGACGAAGTCCTTGTTGGACAGGGCCACCAGCACCGGCCACCCCGTGGCGACCAGCTCGTCGAGGCGGCGGGTGAGCTCCAGCGAGTGCGCGGTGGTCTTGCCGAAGTCGTGCGTCGGGTCCAGCACGATCCCGTCGGCGCGCACGCCGAGTCTGAGCGCTCGCTCGGCGAGCGACGTGGTGCCGGTCACGACGTCGGCGACCACGTCGTCGTAGGTGACACCGGCGGGGTCCGTGCGCGGAGCGAGCCCGCCGCTGTGGCTGCACACCAGCCCGACACCGTGCCTGGCCGCCACCTCCGCGACCCGCGGGTCGGCCGCGGCCCACGCGTCGTTGACCAGGTCGGCGCCCTCGGCGCACAGCGCGTCGGCGACGTCGGCTCGCCACGTGTCGACACTGATCACCAGCTCCGGATGGCGATCGCGGACTGTCGCGACGAACCCGGCCGTACGCCGCAGCTCCTCAGCCCGGTCGACGTCCGCGCCCACCCCGGCCTTGACCCCGCCGATGTCGACGACATCGGCACCCTCGGCGACGACGCGGTCGACCCGGTCCAGCGCCTGCGCCGTCCCGTACGTCGCGCCCCGGTCATAGAACGAGTCGGGGGTGCGGTTGAGCACGGCCATCACCACGGGCCGGCCGGGCGCGTACGCCTGGCTGCCCAGCCGCAACGTCGTCGGCGTGGTGGGTGGGCGCACCGGCACAGGATCGCAGCCGCGGCCGCGCCGGGCGCGGGGCCCGGATTGCGGCGACGTGGGACGATCGCAGGGTGACGTGGCTGCTGTGGTCGCTGGTGCTGGTCGTCGTCGGGGGTTGCCTGGTGCTGGCGACCGGACGCGGAGGGTCGATGCGCGAGGCCCATGACGACCGCCCCGACTCGCTCGTTGCGGGCGACCGCCTGCTGAGCGGTGACGACGTCCGCGCGGTCGGTTTCACGACCGCGTTCCGGGGCTACCGGATGGCCGATGTCGACACGCTGCTGGCCAGGCTCGCCGCCGAGCTCGACCAGCGCGACGGCCGTCGGCGTGAGCCGGGCACGAGTCCGGTCCCCGACGTCACCGGTGACCAAGGTGCAGGCTGAGGTTCGCCTCGAAGTCACGGTCGCGGTGCCCCCCGCCAGGCTCTGGGACCTGCTCGTCGACTGGGAGCGACAGGCGCGGTGGGTGCCGTTCACCCGAGTCTGGTACGTCTCCGGTCCCCGCCTCGGCGTGGGCACCCGGATCGCCGCCCGCACCGGCGTCGGCCCGTTCGCGTTCACCGACCTGATGACGGTGACGGCCGTCGACGCCCCGCACCGGTACGAGGTCGTGCACACCGGTGCGGTGGTGCGCGGGGTGGGCGCGTTTGCGGTCGAGGACGACGGTGCGGGGTCGCGCTTCGTCTGGTGGGAGCGGGTCGAGGTGCCCGGCGGGCCACTGGCACCGGTGCTGTGGCTGGTCGGTGGACCGGCGACGCGGGTCGCGTTCGGGTGGGCACTGCGCCGGCTGCGGCGGCTTGCCGAGGCCGGGTGATGCACTCGTGGCACCGGCGATGACGGGACCGGTCACCGGGGATGACGGTCACCCACGCTGCCCGTGGGGCGACGCGCCGCCCGACTACCGCGACTACCACGACACGGAGTGGGGCCGGCCGGTCACCGACACCCGCGGGCTGTTCGAGCGGATCAGCCTGGAGGCGTTCCAGTCCGGTCTGTCGTGGCTGACGATCCTGCGCAAGCGGGAGGGGTTCCGGGCCGGTTTCGCCGGCTTCGACCCGGCCGTCGTCGCGACGTACGGTCCCCGCGAGGTCGAGCGGCTGCTCGCCGACGCGGCCATTGTGCGCAACCGGGCGAAGATCGAGGCCACCATCGCCAATGCCCGCGCGGTGGTCGAGCTCACGCTGCCGTTGCCCGACCTCGTCTGGGGCTTCGCTCCCGTCCCGTCGCCGGTGCCGCAGCGGCTCGCCGACGTGCCTGCCTCGACCCCCGAGTCGACGGCGCTGTCCCGCGAGCTGCGTCGGTGCGGGTTCCGGTTCGTCGGGCCGACCACGGCGTACGCACTGATGCAGGCCGCGGGTCTGGTTGACGACCACCTGGCGGATTGCTGGGTGCGTGGGTCACCAGCACCCGGCGGCGACCCCACCCGCTGAGCCTGACGTCTCACCGGACGTCTCCGGCGTGTCGCCGCGCGAACGTCAGGCTCAGCGTTCGCGGCGCCCCCCAGGGCTGTCCGGGACTCAGCGACCCCGAAACGTTGGGCGCTGCTTGGCCGCGAACGCCGCCACGGCGTCGCGGTGGTCGCTGGAACCGCCGGTGACTGCCATCCGGGTCGCCTCGAATGCCAGTGAGTCAGCGAGGTCGTGGCTGGCCGAGTGGGCGAGGGCCTGCTTGATCCCCGCGAACGCCAGCGTGGGACCGGCAGCCAGCGCGCGGGCCAGTGACGTCGCCTCGCCGAGCAAGTCGCCATGCGCCACGACCGACGTCGCGAGGCCGATCCGCTGTGCCTGCGCGGCGTCGACCGTCCGCGGGCGCAGCAGCAGGTCGAGCGCGGTCGCCCGGCCGACCAGCCGCGGCAGAGTCCACGAGGCCCCGGTGTCGCAGGACAGGCCGATGCCAGCGAACGCCAGGTTGAACCCGGCGCGTTCCGACAGGACCCGCAGGTCGCAGGCAAGCGCCAGCGATGCCCCGGCGCCGGCGGCCACCCCGTTGACAGCGGCAACCACCGGCTTGGGCATCGTCGCCAGTGCGAGCGCGGTCGGTGCGTAGTGCCGCTCGACGGTGGCCCAGACCTCGTCCAGCGGCCGCTCGCTGAGCGCGGTCGCGTGCTCGGCCAGGTCCTGCCCGACGCAGAACGCGCGGCCGGTCCCTGTCAGCAGCACGGCGCGTACGGCTGGGTCACCCGCGGCGGACTCCACCGCCGTCCGCAACGCGTCCTTGGTCGCGGTGTCGAGCGCATTGAGCTGTTCGGGTCGGTTCAGCGTGATCGTCGCCAGAGCGTCGCCGACGACGTAGGTCACGTGCTCGTCTTGGGTCATGCTGGGCCTCCTCGTCGGTCCAGGCAGGCGTCCACGAACCGACCGGCCGCCGGTGCCAGCCGCAGCTGCTCGCGGTCGAAGAAGGCGGCTGCCGCGTGGCCTGGCCAGTCCGCGGGAAGCAGCGCGGCAGGCAGCCCGGGATCGCGGAACAAGAACTTGCGCCACTCGTGCACCAGTTGGCTGCGCAGCGCGAAGCGGCTCTCGTCGTCGGCCCCGTCGCCCGCGGCCTGGATCCACTGCTCGGCCTGCTGCTGCCAGCCGTCGTAGGCCGTCGCGAGCCAGTCGAGGTCCCAGACGGTGCGCGCGAGAGCGGCAGGGTCGCCGACCGACGTGGACCGGAACCGGTGCACGCTCACTTTCTCGGCCGCGACGGTGGCTTCGAGCTCGGGGACGGCGCGTGCGGCCACCCAGGTGCCGCCTCCGAGCAGCGCGTAGCCCAGGAAACCGAGCGAGGCGCGCAACCGGTCGCGGGCGGCTCGCGACTGCACCGGGGGCAGCACCACCAGGTCCCAGCACCCGTCCCACGGCGCGTCGGCTGTGCGATAGATCCGCCGGGCCGCGTCGTCGAGGCGGGCCCGAGCTCGGGCCGTGATCGCGTAGCCCGGACCGGTTGCGGTGCGTACGGGGGTGAGCCAGCCTTGCCGCACCATCCGGCTCACCGCGGTGCGCACGGCGGGCGCGGACACGTCGAGGGGACCGAGCAGCCGGACCAGTGCGGCCACCGGTGCCTGCCCCCCGCGCGGCCGTACGTGGTCGCCCAGCAGGTCGAAGAGAGCTGAACGGGCGTGCATCCTGCGAGTCTGCCGGGCGGGACCCGCGCACGCGCCCTGCGGGGTGCGGGATAATGACTGCGGACGTCGCCGCGTGATCGTGCCCTGCCCCGGGGCACGCGTGGCGAACGTGAGAAAAGGGGTACGCGGATGGCGGCCATGAAGCCGAGAACGGGCGACGGTCCCCTCGAGGTGACCAAGGAGGGCCGCGGCATCGTGATGCGGGTCCCGCTCGAAGGTGGGGGTCGCCTGGTGGTCGAGCTCAACGCCCAGGAGGCCGCAGAGCTGGGGGACGCCCTCAAGGCCGTCGTCACCTGAGCCCGGCACCGAGGTCCCGGTGAGCAGTCGCTCCCGGGGCCTCTCGCCTGCCGGGCCGGGCCGTCCTGGGTGTGGGACGCTCGGGGGGGCTCGGTCGGAAGGATGACACCCATGCACGGACTGACGGTGCGCTGGTCGCTGGCCGGTGCCGACGACGCTGTCCTCGACCGGCTGCGCGACTACGTCGCGGCGAGCTCGTACGACCGGTTCGCGGGGCGCGCGGGGCTGCGGTTCAAGACCTGGCGGGCGAGGGACCACGAATGGTTCGAGGGCTGCTACGTCTTCGCCTCCGAGGCTGATCGCGATGCGTTTCAGCAGGGCTTCTCGGCCGGGGCGGCCGACTCTGCGGGCTCGCAGATCGTCGGCTCGGCGCCGGTGCTGATCGAGGCGTGCGAGGTCGTGGCGGTCGCCGAAGGTGGCGAGGGCTTCCTTGCGGCGTCGTCGTATCGACGAGCCGTCGCCAGCCCCTAGCTCCCGGCCCCGCAGGCAGGCAGACGCGCAGGCTCAGGCAAGCTTCTTGGCCACCAGCAGACCATCGCCGACGGGAAGCAGCAGCGGGAGCAGCGACTCGTCGTCGCGCACGGTTCGGCCGAGCTCGCGGATGGTCACCGTCTCCTCGTCGCGTTGGGCGGGGTCGGCCACCCGGTCGTGCCACAGGGCGTTGTCGATCGCCACGATTCCACCGGGCCGCAGCAGCCGCAGCGCCTCCCGCACGTAGTCGGCGTACTCAGTCTTGGCGGCGTCGCACAGCACTAGGTCGTAATGTCCGTCGGTGAGCCGCGGGAGCACGTCGAGCGCAGCACCGGCGATGAGCCGATAGCGCTGCGGGGCGATGCCGGCCTCGCGGAACGTCTCGCGCGCCAGCCGTTGGTGCTCGGCCTCGAGGTCGACGCTGGTCAGCACACCATCGGGTGTCATGCCGCGCAGCAGCCACAGGCCGGAGACGCCGGTGCCGGTGCCGATCTCGACCACCGCCTGCGCGCCGACCAGGGCGGCCAGGAAGCGCAAGGTGGCGCCGCCGCCTGACCCGATCGGGCTGACCCCGACCTCCTCGGCCCGGCCACGGGCACCGACGAGTGCCTCGTCCTCGCCGACGAACTCCTCCGCGTATGCCCAGCTGGTGGGCGACAAACCGGTGCTGATAGCGATCTCCTCGTCGATCGGGTGGCGGCAGCCTAGTCCGTCCCTGCCGGGACCGACCGCAGCGCGCAGGTGGGCGTCTTCGGCAACCGTCAGTGCCCTCTCAACGTCTTCTCAGGTGAGCGGGAAATCCTGTCCGCACGACGGTTGCGCCGTTGCACTCCGCGGTTCTCGGCGCGACGGGCCTGTCGACGCGGTGGAGAGGAGCCGGTCATGAGCACCATCGCAGGTGCCCAGCTCGCCGCCGATCCCCCGACCGTGCCGTCGTGGGAGGCCATCGTCCGCGAGCACTCCCCGCGCGTGTATCGGTTGGCCTACCGGCTGACCGGCAACCCCCACGACGCCGAGGACCTCACCCAGGAGGTCTTCGTCCGCGTCTTCCGCTCGCTGCACACCTACACCCCCGACAACTTTGCCGGCTGGCTGCACCGGATCACCACCAACCTCTTCCTCGACAAGGCTCGCCGTCGTGCCCGGCTGCGCTTCGACGCCCTGGGGGACGAAGCGGTCGAACGGCTCGCACGCTCGTCGCCTTCGGTCGACCGCGGGGTCACCGACCAGATGTTCGACGCGGACATCGAGCAGGCTCTGGCCGCCCTGCCCGAGGAGTTCCGCGCAGCGGTCGTGCTGTGCGACGTCGAGGGCCTGTCCTACGACGAGATCGCGCGGGTGCTCGACATCAAGCTCGGCACCGTACGCTCACGGATCCATCGCGGCCGCAAGTTGCTGCGAGCCGCACTGGCCCACCGGGCACCTGCTAGCGGCCGGACTCGCTTCGCTGGGCCACTCGACCCGGCTATCGTCGGATCGTGAGGTGTCCGGACGGCGAGGTGCTCGCAGCCTGGGTCGACGACGAGGTCGCCGGACCTGACGCCGCGGCCGTCGCCCTGCACATCGCACGGTGTGCGCGGTGCCAGCGGGCGGAGATCGCCCAGCGCCAGGTCAAGCGGCGGACCTCGCGGCTGGCCTCGCAGCCGGACGGCCCCGCTCCTGACGCCGCGCTGATGACGATGCTGCTGACGCTGCCGCAGACAGAGCACGACCGGGCCGTGCGGCGCGCGCACAAGACACGGTGTGGCCAGGTTGCGGACGGTCCCTCGCGGCTGCGTCTCGCCGTCGTCGGCGCGGGAGCGCTGGTGTGGCTCGCGGCTGCCGTCACCTGGTCGGCGCCGACCACAACGAGTCCGGCGCCGGCGAGCCCGCCCGCAGGAACACCGTTCAGCACCGCCACCGACACCGGGAGCAGTGCCGACAACCCGGCTGACAGCGGCATCCTGGTCGCCCGGTGGGGCAGCCCGGGCAGCGGCAGGACCGTCCAGCCCGCGGAGCAAGCCGCGCGCTGAGGTGTCGACGACGCGCATCGGCCGGAAGGTGGAGTCAGGCGGCCGGGAGCGGCGTGACGACCGGCTGTGCGTCATGCTGGCCTGTGCAAGCGCGTTGTCCCGTCCCGGCGTTGCCCGGGGCCCATCTCTCCCGGAGCAGGCGTGACCCAGGACGAGCGTCCCGACCCCGATGCCGACGACACGTCGGTGTCGACCTGGGGCACGCCGCCGCGGACCGGCGACGAGACGTCGTTGCTGCGACCACAGCAGCCGCCGGCATATCCCGGCTACGGCGAGCCCGGGTGGTTCGGCCACGAGTCCGGCCCACAACCGACCACGGGGCTCGCAACGGGAGCGCCCGGCCAGACAACCCAGCCGATGGCCCATCCAGCCCCGCAGCCGTTCATGCAGCACCCGGGGGTCGTCCCAGGCGGCTACCCGGGTCAGCAGCAGCCGTACCCGCAGACCCCGTGGGTGGCGATCGGTCTGGTCACCCTCGTCATCGGGTTGCTCGGCGGGATCCTGGGCGCGGTCTCCGTCGTGGCCCTCGATCAGGATGAAGGCAGCCGGTCCGCGACGTCCCAGGTCGAGCCGTTGGGCAAGGACCCCGCCCCCCTCGCCGCGGGCAACGTCAGTGTCACCAGGGTCGCCGACAGCGTGCTGCCGAGCGTCGTGCAGATTCGGGTTCAGGGCGGCGCAGAGGGCGCGACCGGTTCTGGCTTCGTGCTCGACACCGACGGTCGCGTCGTCACCAACGCGCACGTGGTCGAGCCTGCGGTGGAGGAGGGTCAGATCTCCGTGGTACTGCCCGGAGGCAACGAGCGCGCCGCCGAGCTGGTGGGCAGGTCGGAGGCCTACGACCTTGCGGTGCTGGAGATCGCACCCGACGGCCTGGAGCCGGCCCGCCTCGGCGCCTCCGACGTGCTCCGCGTCGGGCAGACCGTGGTCGCCTTCGGGTCGCCGCTGGGCCTGACCAGCACGGTGACCTCGGGCATCGTGAGCGCGCTCGACCGCCCGGTGACGACGGGCGGGGGCGACGCCTCGTCGTTCATCAACGCGATCCAGACCGACGCGGCGATCAACCCCGGCAACTCCGGCGGCCCACTGGTCGACCTGCAGGGCCGCGTGGTGGGCGTCAACTCCGCGATCGCCACTGTCGGCAGTGCGCTCGGTGGGCAGGCAGGAAACATCGGCGTCGGATTCGCGATCCCGATCGACCAGGTGCGCCTCACCGCCGAGCAGATCATCCAGACCGGCAAGGCCGTCTATCCAGTCATCGGGGCCACCGTGCAGACGGCCGAGGGTGCGGACGCGGTCGTCCGCGAGGTGAGCGAGAACAGTCCTGCTGAAGAGGCTGGCCTTCGCAGGGGCGACATCGTCCGCAGGATCGACGGTGAGCCGGTGCTCGACGGCATCGAGCTGATCGTCACCATCCGCAGCTATCAGCCTGGCGACACCATCGAGGTCGAGTACGACCGGGACGGCGAGCAGCTTGTCGCCAACGTGGTGCTGGGTGAGCAGGAGGGCTGAGGGCTTCGGTTGCGATGGCCGCTCGTTCCCGCGCCGCTGCGGCCGAGCTCGGCGGAAGGGCCGTCGGTGCGAGCGGTGTCGCGCGCGTGCCACCGCCAGTTCGCGGGGACGGGGTGGTGGTTCGGCGGGTCAGGTGGCCTCGGAGTCGTAGGGAGGGCGCTCGCCATAGCGCAGCGGGCGCTTGCCGCTCGGCACCTCGGGCTCGTCGGCCTCCATCGCCTCGATCACGTTGCGCCGGACCAGCTCACGCGGATCGAGGTCGCGCAGGCTGAGATCCTTGAAGTCACTGCCCAGCTCGGCACCGAGGTCGTCCTTGGCGTTGTTGACCATCTGCCGCACCGTGCGCAAGAAGCTGCCGGCCTGACGAGCCAGGTCGGGCAGCCGGTCGGGACCGAACACGAACACGGCCACGATGCCGACCACCATCATCTCGGGCCAGCCCATGCCGAGCATGGTTCAGCGCCCGACCGGGCTCAGGCCGAGCTGCAGGCCGCTGAGTCCACGGCTGCGACCCACCAGCGAGCTGGCGACGGCGGTGAGCTCCGTCGCCGCTGGAGTGTCGGGGTCGGACAGCACCAGCGGCGTCCCGTCGTCACCACCGGCACGCAGTCGTTCGTCGAGCGGCACCCGTCCCAGGACCGGTACGTCGTAGCCGAACCGCTGGGTCAGCGTCGCCGCGACGCGGTCGCCCCCCCCGGAGCCGAACACAGTCAGCCGATGTTTCGGACCGCAGTGCGGACACGGCAAGTACGACATGTTCTCGACGACGCCGCCTACCCGTTGGTGCAGCATCGACGCCATCGTCCCTGCGCGTTCGGCGACCTCGGCCGCCGCCTGCTGGGGCGTCGTGACCACGACGACCTCGGCGTTGGCGAGGTGCTGGCCAAGGGAGATGGCGACATCACCGGTCCCGGGAGGCAGGTCCAGCAGCAGCACGTCGAGGTCGCCCCAGAACACGTCGCCCAGCATCTGCACGAGCGCCCGGTCGAGCATGGGACCGCGCCATGCCACCACCTGGTCGCGCCGGGGCTTGAGCATGCCGATGCTGATGACGCGTACGCCGTGCGCGTCGACGGGCATGATCATGTCGTCGACCTGGGTGGGCCGGCGGTCGCCGATGCCCAGCATGTCGGGCACGGAGTGGCCATAGACGTCGGCGTCGACGACACCTACCGCCAGTCCTCGTCGGGCCATCGCGACGGCCAGGTTGACGGTGACCGACGACTTGCCGACCCCGCCCTTGCCCGACGCGATCGCCAGCACGCGGGTCAGCGACCCCGGCCTGGCGAACGGGATGTCACGGGTGCCCGCAGCGCCCTTGAGCTGCTCGCGCAGGCCCTGCCGCTGGTTGTCGGTCATCACGCCGAGCGACACCTCGACCGACGTGACGCCGGCCACGCGACCGACCGCCTCCCGGGTGTCACGGGTGAGGGTCTCCTTGAGCGGGCAGCCGGACACGGTGAGCAGAATCCGTACGGCCACTGCGCCGTCGTCGCCGATCGAGACGTCGCCAACCATGCCGAGCTCGGTGACCGGGCGCTTGATCTCGGGGTCCTGCACCGTCGCCAGCGCGGCCCGCACCCGGTCGAGCGTGGGAGGAGGCGACGGGTCGGACATGCTTCGATGCTACGTGCGCGGTGGCCCGCCGTGCGACGGCGGGCGCTCGTCCCCGACCCCTGCCCGCTCGTCGAGGTCGGCGAGCAGCGAGCGGAGCTCGGAGCGGAGAAAGTCGCGGGTCGCGGTCTCGCCCACCGCCATGCGCAGCCCGGCGACCTCACGGGCAAGGAACTCCATGTCCGCGTGCGCCCGGGCGTTGGCCTCCCGGTCCTGCTCGAGGTTGACCCGGTCGCGGCCCTCTTGGCGGTTCTGCGCGAGGAGGATCAGCGGCGCGGCGTACGACGCCTGCAGCGAGAGCAGCAGGGTGAGGAAGATGAACGGGAACTCGTCCGGTGCACTGTCCGCCGGGCCGGGCCAGAAGATATTGAGCAGCACCCAGACGACGATGAAGACCGTCATGTAGGCGAGGAACCGCGCGGTCCCGATGAATCGGGCGATCCGCTCCGAGACCCGGCCGAACAGCTCCGCGTCGTACGTCGGGCGGCGCATCAGCTGCCGGCGGGCCTCCACCGGGGAGTCGAGCCGGGGTCGGCGGTCGTCACGCGCCACGGCCGACCTCCGCTTGTGCGCCGGTCCGAGGTGCAGCGTCAGGGGCCGCGCCGTGCTCGCGCCAGTCGTCGGGGAGCATGTGGTCGAGCACGTCGTCGACGGACACGACGCCGACCAGGTGCCCACCACCGTCGGTCACCGGGCTGGCGACCAGGTTGTACGCGGCGAGCAGCCGGGCGACCTCTGGCAGCGTCGCGGTCGGGCGCAGCGGCTCGATGTCGTTGTCGGCCATGCCGCTGACCAGCGTGGACGGTGGTTCGCGCAGCAGTCGCTGGACGTGGACGACGCCCAGGAACCTGCCGGTCGGGGTCTCGAGCGGTGGGCGGCACACGTAGGCCATTGCGGCCAGTGACGGTGTCAGCTCGGGGTGGCGCAGCCGGGCGAGGGCGTCGGCGCCGGTGGCGTCGGGAGCCAGGATCACCGGCTCGGTGGTCATCATGCCGCCGGCCGTGTGCTCCTCATAGCTGAGCAACCGGCGCACGTCCTCGGCCTCGTCGGGCTCCATCAGCGCCAGCAGGTGCTCCGCGGTCTCGGGCGGCAGCTCGGCGATCAGGTCGGCGGCGTCGTCTGGCGACATCTCCTCGAGTACGTCCGCCGCTCGCTCCGTGTCGAGCCGCCCGAGGATCTCGACCTGATCCTCCTCAGGCAGCTCCTCGAGCACGTCGGCAAGTCGCTCGTCCTCGAGCGCAGCGGCAATCTCGTTACGCCGCTTGGGCGACAGGTCGTGCAGAACGTCAGCAAGGTCGGCAGGGCGCAGGGTGTCGAGGGTGGCGAGCAGGTTGGTGGCCTCCTGACCCTCCTCTTCGCCGATCAGCCCGGCTGCGTCGCCGATGTCGAGGATGTGGTCCTGGCCCTTGCGGCCGAACCGGTTGGACCGCTGGCGCAGGGCAACCTTGACCAGCGCCCAGTCATGATTGCGATCCTGCTCCATCGCGACGTCATAGACGGTGCCGGTCGCCTCGCCGCCAGGCAGCAGCACGCTGCGGTCGAGCAGCTCGCCGAGCACCCTGGTCTCACCCGCTCGTTGCTCGAAACGGCGCAGGTTGAGCAGACCGGTGGTAATGACCTGCCCGGTGTCGATCGAGGTCACGCGGCCAATCGGCAAGAACACCTTGCGCCTGCCGAACACCTCGAGGACCAGACCCAGCACCCGCAGTCGGGCGGTCGTGCCCCGCAGCGACACGACGACGTCGCGGAGCTTGCCAACCTGGTCGCCTTGCGGGTCATAGACGGGGAGCCCGGCCAGCCGGGCGACGTAGACCCGGGTGGGTGTGCCGCTCACGCCACGCAGGGTATCGACGTGTCATCCGCCGAGACGGTTGCCGCTCCGACGTGCGCGACCGAGGAAGACGGTGGACCATAGCCCGCTATGACCGGAATCTCTACGCCCGGCTTCTTGGCCCGCGAGCGCACCATCGCTGCTCCGGGCTTCAACCGGTGGCTGATCCCACCCGCGGCGCTGTGCGTGCACCTGTGCATCGGCCAGGCATACGCGACCAGTGTCTACAAGGTGTCGCTGACCGATCGATTCGACACCGGTGCGACCCAGATTGGCTTCATCTTCTCGATCGCAATCGTCATGCTCGGCCTGTCGGCTGCCGTGGCTGGCAAGTGGGTGGACCACGGCGGGCCCCGCCGGGCGATGTTCACAGCGGCCTGCTTCTGGGCGGCGGGTTTCCTGGTGGGCGCGCTGGGGATCAGCACCGGGCAGCTGTGGTTGGTCTACCTGGGCTACGGCTTCATCGGCGGCATCGGACTCGGGATCGGCTACATCTCGCCCGTGTCCACGCTGATCAAGTGGTTTCCTGACCGGCCAGGGCTCGCCACCGGACTGGCGATCATGGGCTTCGGTGGCGGCGCGCTGATCGCCAGCCCGCTGTCTGCGGAGCTGCTCGCCCGCTTCGACTCGGGCTTCGACCCAACCAACGTGGAGTCGGTCGCGAGCGGCTCGGCGGTCGCGTCGCTGTTCGTCACCCTCGGCATCGTCTACTTCGCCTTCATGATGTTCGGGGCGTTCACCGTTCGGGTCCCGGCCGACGACTGGCTCCCAGCGGGCTTCGATCCCGAAAAGGTGAAGCAGCGGGCACTGATCACGACGGCTGACGTCTCGGCCAACAACGCGGTCAAGACACGCCAGTTCTGGCTGCTGTGGGTGGTGTTGTTCTGCAACGTCACCGCGGGAATCGGCCTGCTCGAGCAGGCCGCGCCCGCCATTCAGGACTTCTTCCGCGACACCGAGGGCGGCACAACCGCGGTGGCTGCCGCGGCTGCCGGTGGGTTCGTCGGGGTGCTGTCGCTGTTCAACATGGCCGGTCGGTTCGTCTGGTCGTCGACCTCCGACGTGATCGGACGTAAGCCGATCTACGTGATCTATCTCGGCGGCGGGATGATCCTGTACTTCCTGGTCGCCACTGTCGGCGACACCTCGACCGCGCTGTTCGTGCTGCTCACCGCGATCATCCTGTCGTTCTATGGCGGCGGGTTCGCCACCGTTCCGGCCTACTTGCGCGACCTTTTCGGCACCTACGAGGTCGGCGCCATCCACGGCCGGCTGCTCACCGCCTGGTCAGCTGCGGGTGTCGTCGGGCCTTACATCGTCAACGGCTTCCTTGACGCCCAGGGCGAGCCTGGGACCCTGACCTCTGCGGCCTACCAGCCGGCGTTCTTCACCATGGTCGGCGTGCTGGCTGTCGGGTTCCTCGCCAACCTGGCGATCCGGCCGGTCGCCGAACGATTCCACGAGCCGTCCGATCCGACCGAGAAGGTGACCGCGTGACCGCGCGACTGGTGCTGGCCTGGGCCCTCGTCGGGATCCCGCTGGCCTACGGACTGTACAAGGCGATCGAGACGGCCGCCAACCTGTTCGCCAGCTGACGACCTGTGGGCACGGCGCCACTGACCTACGACGTCGTCGACGTCTTCTGCGACCGCCCGTTCGCTGGGAACCCGCTGGCGGTGGTGCACGGTGCCGCCGACCTGACCACGGCGCAGCTGCAGGCGCTCGCGCGGGAGTTCAACCTGTCCGAGACGGCCTTCCCCGTCCCGGGGGCGGACCGGGTGTCCTACGACGTGCGAATCTTCACCCCAGGTGACGAGATCCCGTTCGCCGGGCACCCGACGGTGGGCACCGCCTGGTTGCTGCGCTCCCGCGGCCTGCTCGCGGTGGACGAGGTGGTGCAGCACTGCGGCGTCGGGCCGGTTGACGTCCAGGTGAGCGACGGCGGTGCCGCGCTGTCCGCTCGTCCCCGCTGGGTGGGTGAGCCCGTCCTGGCGACGTCGCTCGCCGCCGGCGTGGGCCTGACCGCAGACGACCTCGTGGGCGGTAGCCGCGTCGCGAGCTGCGGGCTTGCCTGGACGTTCCTGCGGGTGCGGGCCGGCGCCGTGGCGCGCTGCCGGCCGGGCCGACTGGATGTGCCTGCGGTCGGGGGCGATCCGATGGGTGGGCTGTGCGTCTATGCCGTTCTCGATGATTCGGCCGGCACTGCCGACAGCGGCGAGCTGACCGTGCACGCTCGGGTCTTCTGCCCCGACCACGGCATTGTCGAGGACCCGGCGACCGGGTCGGCCGCGGCGGCCCTCGGCCCGGTGCTCGACGGCTGAGGGTCTGGCCATCGACGGCACCACTGCGTACGCGATCGCGCAGGGCGCCGAGGTGGGGCGCCCGTCGACACTGCGCTGCCGGGTGCACGTGGCAGGGGGAGCGGCCACGCGCGTGTGGGTGGCAGGCGGTGTCCGTCGGGTGGCTACCGGCACCATCGACGTTCCACCGGTCTGACTGACCCGGGCGACCCGGCGACCCGGCAGCCGCAGACCTACCCCGACAATGGCGCGGTGCAGTGGGCCTTGGCGACGCTTGGCGTGCTCGGGGTGTCGGTCTCGGGTCCGTTGATGGCCGCGACGGCTGCCCCGGCACTGGCGATCGCCTTCTGGCGCAACGCCTTGGCGAGCGCGATCCTGCTCCCGACCGCCGTGGCCGGTCGCCGTACGGAGCTGCGCCGGCTCGACTGGACGCAGCTGCGGCTGCTCGGCGTGGCGGCGGCGGCCTTGGCTGCACACTTTGCCGCCTGGGTGGTCTCGCTCAAGCTCACCTCGGTGGCCTCGGCCACCGCACTGGTGTGCCTGATGGCCGGTTGGGTCGTGCTCATCACTTGGCTACGCGGGGAGCAGGTGGCCGGGGCCGTCGTCGCGGGCCTCGCGGTGGCGTTCGCCGGGGTGCTGGTCATCACGGGTTTCGACGTCACGGTGTCGACCGAGGCGCTGATCGGAGATGCCCTGGCTCTGGTCGGCGGCCTCTTCGCCGCCGTTTACACCCTCGCGGGTCAACAGGCCCGACGGACGCTGTCGACAACGACCTACACCAGTGTCTGCTACGGGTTGTGCGCGGCGCTGCTGCTGGTGGTCTGTCTTGCCGGGCAGCAGGACCTGGCTGGCTACTCGGGGCGAACCTGGCTGGCGCTGGCCGCGGTCACGGTGTGCTCCCAGCTGCTCGGCCACTCGGTGTTCAACCATCTCCTGGCGACGATGAGCCCGACCGTGGTCTCGCTGGTGATCTTGCTCGAGGTTCCCTGCGCGGCGTTCCTGGCGGCCGCGTTCCTCGGGCAGTCACCCCCGCTGGGGGTCTATGTCGGGTTGTCGCTCATCCTCGCCGGGTTGGCGGTGGTGGTCGTCTCCCGCCGCCCGGCGACCAGCCCCCTTGACGTCGGCATCGACTGACAAGCCTCCAGGTCGGTCGTCATTCGACTCGCCGCCAGTACGCCGCGAAGTGCAGGACGTCCAGAGGGGGTCGCTGACTAGGGTGCGGCGCATGACGTTGCGCTCGAGACGCTCCTGCCTGGCGGTGCCGGGGTCCAACCCGCGCTTCCTCGAGAAGGCGAAGGGGCTGGACGCCGACCAGGTGTTCCTCGACCTCGAGGACGCGGTCGCACCGCTGTCCAAGCCCGGTGCCCGCCAGAACGTTGTCGCCGCACTCACCGAGGGCGGTTGGGGGGACAAGATCCGTGTCGTACGGATCAACGACTGGACCACGCAGTGGACCTACCGCGACGTGATCGAGGTGGTGGAGGGCGCCGGCCCCGAACTGGACTGCCTGATGCTGCCCAAGGTGCAGACCGCTGACCAGGTTGTCGCGCTCGACCTGCTGCTCACCCAGGTCGAGCTGGCCACCGGGCTGAAGCGGGGACGGATCGGCATCGAGGCACAGATCGAGAACGCCCTCGGCCTGATCAACGTCGACGCGATCGCCACTGCGAGCCCTCGGGTCGAGACGATCATCTTCGGCCCCGCCGACTTCATGGCCAGCATCAACATGAAGTCGCTGGTCGTGGGTGAGCAACCCCCCGGCCACGACGTCGGCGATGCCTACCACTACATCCTGATGCGGATCCTGATGGCTGCGCGGGCGCACGACTTGCAGGCGATCGACGGCCCGTACCTGCAGATCCGGGACGGCGATGGGTTCCGCCGGGTTGCGGGCCGGTCGGCTGCGCTGGGTTTGGACGGCAAGTGGGTGCTGCACCCGGACCAGGTCGCGATCGCCAACGAGGTCTACTCACCGCGCCAGGAGGACTACGAGCACGCCGAGAACATCCTCGACGCCTACGCGCACTTCACGTCCGAGGCGGGCGGCGCCAAGGGTTCGGTCATGCTCGGCGACCAGATGATCGATGAGGCAAGCCGCAAGATGGCGTTGGTGGTGGCTGCCAAGGGCCGCGCGGCGGGGATGGAGCGCGGTGACCGATGGAGTCCGCCGGGCGACTGACGCCGGGGAACCGTGGTGGGCACCGCCGGGCAACCGCGGAGCGTGACCGCCGGCACCGCGCGTCGCGGCCGGCGCTGACCGCTCCGGTGTGAGCAGTCGGAGGCGGTCAGCTGCGACCGCGTGCCGAGTCACTCGCTGTGAGGTGACTCATGGCGGCCGACGCGCGGGACGGCGGATACTGCCTCCCGGTGCCGGGCTGCGGCGCTACTGCCTCCGAAGGGACCGCAAGCATGGGACGCCTGTGCCGGACCGACGGTCTCACCGACGTCCAGGAAGAGATCGTCGCAACGGTCCGCGCCTTCGTGGACAAGGAGATCCTCCCCCACGCCACGGCACTCGAGCACGCAGACGCCTACCCGACCGACATCGTCGACGGTCTCAAGGAGCTCGGGCTGTTCGGGTTGATGATTCCTGAGGAGCACGGTGGTCTCGGAGAATCGCTGCTGACGTACGCGTTGACGGTCGAGGAGATCGCGCGCGGGTGGATGAGCGTGTCGGGGATCATCAACACCCACTTCATCGTGGCCCACCTGCTGCAGCGGCACGGGACGCCGGAGCAGCAGCTGCGCTATCTGCCGCGGATGGCGACCGGCGACGTGCGCGGGGCGTTCTCGATGTCGGAGCCGGGTTGCGGGTCCGACGTCAGCGCCATCACGACCAAGGCAGCACCGACCCGCGACGGTGACTACATCGTCAACGGGCAGAAGATGTGGATCACGAACGGTGGCACGGCCAATCTCGTCGCTGTGCTGGTCAGGACCGACACAGGCGCCGACAAGGTGCACCGCAACATGTCGGCGATCCTGGTCGACAAGGAGCCCGGCTTCGGCGAGGTCGACAGGGGCCTGACCGTTCCCGGCAAGATGGACAAGATGGGCTACAAGGGGGTCGACTCGACCGAGCTGATCTTCGACGGCTACCGGCTGCCGGCCGAGCAGGTTCTCGGCGGCGAACCCGGCAAGGGCTTCTACCAGATGATGGACGGAGTCGAGGTCGGCCGCGTCAACGTGGCCGCACGAGGGTGCGGCGTGGCGCTGCGGGCGTTCGAGCTCGCCATCGCGTACGCACAACAGCGCGAGACCTTCGGCAAGAAGATCGCCGAGCACCAGGCGGTGCTGTTCCGGCTCGCCGACATGGGGACCAAGGTCGAGGCGGCGCACCAGATGATGGTCCGCGCCGCGCGTACGAAGGACGCTGGCGCCCGCAACGACCTCGAGGCGGGCATGGCGAAGTATCTCGCCAGCGAGTACTGCGCCCAGGTGGTCGAGGCCTCGTTCCGCATCCATGGCGCCTACGGCTACTCCAAGGAGTACGAGATCGAGCGGCTCTACCGTGAGGCCCCGATGCTGCTGATCGGTGAGGGCACCGCCGATATCCAGCAGCTGATCATCGGCCGTCGCCTGCTGGAGGACTACGCCGCACGCTGAGCCGGGCTTGTCGCTGGATCGCTCACGTGGGCTCGTCGGCGGGTCCGGCTGACGGGGCTTTTCGCTGGGTTCCCAGCGAAAAGTGCGCTACCCCGGTGTTGTTTCGCCAGGAGGCGCATCGTTCGCCGGGGCAGTGAGGGCCGGCTCGGTGCGCCGGTGCCACACTGGCCCCGCAGGACACGACAGGGAGGGAGCGCGTCATGCCCAAGATGCAGATGCCGACCCCGCCGACGGGGGTGGCGGTGGGCTCGTACGAGACGTACGAGCAGGCCCAGCGCGCGGTCGACTTCTTGTCCGATGAGCACTTCCCGGTGGAGAACGTCACGATCGTGGGCAACGGCCTGCGGATGGTCGAGCGAGTCACCGGCCGGCTTAGCCAGGGCCGCGCGGCGGCGACCGGGGCCGCCGGTGGCGCGTGGTGGGGACTGTTCATCGGCGCGATGCTGCTGCTGTTCTCCACCGCTGATTCCAACGGGTTCCTGATCCTGCTCCTCACCGTCATCTCCGGCGCCGTCTTCGGCGCCGTCTTCGGGATCATCGGCTACTCCCTGACTGGCGGCCGACGCGACTTCACCTCGCAGAGCTCTGTCGTGGCGACCTCGTACGACGTCTTGTGCAAGTACCAGCACGCCGAGAGCGCCCGGGGTCTCCTCGAGCGGTTGTCCGCCCAGCGGTGACGGGCCGGCACTGACCTGTGGCCGGCCTGGCCGTGGCGCTGCAGGTGCAGGCCGAGGCGTGCGCCCGACTCGGATCGCCCATGTACGCCGAGCTGCTGCAGCGCATGGCCGGCGACCTCGGCACCCCCGGGCCGCTCGAACGCGTGCTGGCAGGGCACGAGGACGACCCGGGTCCGTCCGCGTTGTTCCTGCGGCTGCTCGGCACCGTCCACCGACTCGTGCTGGAACGCCGCGCCGGCGCCCTGGCCGCCTACTATCCGAGCGTTGGCGGGCGCTGGGACTGCGACGCAGCCTGGCCCGCGTTCGTCGACCTGCTCGACGTCGAGCGAGGGGAGGTCCGTCGCGGGCTGGAGCGGCCGCCACAGACCAACGAGGTGGGCAGGTCAGCAGCGTTGGTGGGGGCCTTGTTGCGCCTGCCTGCCGCCGCCTTGCCGGTTCGCCTGATCGAGCTGGGTGCCAGTGGCGGGCTCAACCTGCGTGCCGATCGTTTCCGCTACACCAGTGCTGAGGCCAGCTGGGGGCCTCCGGACAGCCCGGTCGTTCTCGACGACGCCTGGCTCGGAGCACCGACACCGGTCGAGCGCTCGCTCGACGTGGTCGAGCGGATCGGCTGCGACACCGCTCCCGTCGACCCGGCCACCACCGAGGGTCGCACCCTGCTGACCGCCTACGTCTGGCCCGATCAGCAGTCCCGGCTGCACCGGTTGCGTGGCGCCTTCGAGGTGGCGGCGGCGACGCCCGCGCACGTACGCCGCGAACGCGCGCTGGACCTGGTCGCCCGCCTGGAGCCGCAAGACGGCGCCTGCACGGTGCTGTGGCACTCGATCGTGTGGCAGTACCTCGATGCTGCTGAGCAGGCTGCGGTCCGCGGACACGTCGAGCGGCTCGCCGGCGCGGCTAGCGCGGAGGCTCCGTTCGTCCACCTGGCGTTGGAACCGACGCGGCGCACCGCAGGTGGCGAGCACGAGTTCCTCGTGGTCGTCGAGCAGTGGCCGCACGCCCCGGAACCGGCTGTGCTGGGCACGGCCGCGGGACACGGTCCACCGGTCAGCTGGGAGGCTTGACCGGCTTGCAGGTGCGCCAGCAGGGACAGTGAGGCACCGGACGTCCTGGTTGGTTGCACTCGCTACGTGGGAGAACGCGAGATGGTCACGTTGTCGATCACGCCGGCGTACGCGTTCGCCGCACCGGTGTCGTTGGGCTTCTTGCCGATCCAGACCTTCGCCGTGTTGTCGACGACGAAGAGGCCTGGGGCGGTGAACTCTCGCGCCTTGGCGAGGATCTGCGCCTCCATGGGCTGTGGGGTCAGCTGCACCTCGTACACGCGCAGGATCACCATGTTGGGCTGGAACTCACACTCGATCCGGTAAGGCATGCCGGGCTGGGTCGTTCCACCCTGGGAAGTCCAGCGCCCCACGACCGCTCGGGGCAACGCGCCCCACCCGGGTCACCGTGGTGTCGGCGTCGAGGATGCCGTCGTCTTGGGGTTCGGCTGCGCTCGTTCCCGGATTCACGGCGCTCGGGGTGAACTTGGTCGCACCCCGGGCGTTGATCGCGGCGAAGTTCCACTGACCCTGCAGCGTCACCTCCAGCCGGCCTGCGCCGCCGCGGTCCCGACTCTCCACTGCTCCGGCTGGCGCTGCACCGGCGATCAGCGCAGCTGCCGCCAGTCCCACCAGCACACGTCCTTGTCGCTGAAGCAGAGCAGTGTCCACTCCTCGGCACCACTCGGTGTCCGCGAAACTAGACGGCGCCCCGCCCGCCCGTACGAGAAACGCAACAATGATCCGCAGCCCGGCCACGTCGAGCACCCGAGGAGCCGCCCATGCAGTTCGGCCGCACGTACGAGGAGTTCGAGATCGGTGCGACGTATCGGCACTGGCCGGGCAAGACCGTCACGGAGTACGACGACCACCTGTTCTGCCTGCTCACCATGAACCACCACCCGCTGCACCTGGATGCGCGCTATGCAGAGTCGTCGACGCAGTATGGTCGCAACGTCGTGGTCGGCAACTACATCTACTCACTGGTGCTCGGCATGAGCGTGCCCGACGTCAGCGGCAAGGCGATCGCCAACCTCGAGATCGAGTCGTTGCGACACGTCGCGCCGACCTTTCACGGCGACACCGTCTATGCGCACACGACCGTGCTGGACAAGCGGGAGTCCACCAGCAAGGACGACCGCGGGATCGTGCAGGTCGAGACGACGGGGATCAACCAGGAGGGCACCGTGGTCTGCACGTTCACGCGCAAGGTGCTGGTGCCCAAGCAGTCGTACCTCGATGCCCGCGGCGGCGACCAGCCCGGCCGGCCCGAACCGGCGGCGGGCTGAGCGATGACCGACGAGACCGAGGTGTGGCTCGTCCGCCATGGCGAGACGGAGTGGAGCCGCGACGGGCGGCACACCTCGACGACCGACCTGCCGCTCACCGAGCGGGGAGAGGAGCAGGCACGCACCCTGCGCGACCGGCTGTCCGGCGCTGCGCTCGACCGAGTGGTAAGCAGCCCGTTGCAACGGGCCCGGCGCACCGCCGAGCTCGCCGGGGTGGAGGTGGACGAGGTCGACGACGACCTGCACGAGTGGCGCTATGGCGACTATGAAGGGATCAGCACGCCGCGGATCCGCGAGTCCGTACCAGGTTGGACAGTGTGGAAGCACCCGGTGTTCGGTGGCGAGTCGGGCGCCGAGGTCGCGGCGCGCTGCGACCGGGTGATCGGTCGCTGCCGCGCGCATGGTGGCCGAACCCTGCTGGTCGCGCACGGTCACCTGCTGCGGGTGCTCGCCGCCCGCTGGGTGGTGGAGGCGTATGACTTCGGCCGGCACCTGCACCTGGACACGGCGACCGTGTCGGTGCTCGGCGACGACCGCGACGCGCCGGTGATCGTGCGCTGGAACGGCTGACCGAGCACTGGCGCCCGCCCGACTGCTACCCGGCGACGGATGTCGTGACCTTGCGGTGGCCAGGACCGCCATCAAGTCACGAGATCGGGTCCACGAGGCGGGCGGGGTCCCACCCATCCCGTCAGGTGGGTCGTGGTCACGCGTGCATGGCCGCGACGTCCGGCTGCGCGGGGCGGTCAACGATCCGGGGCGCCCAGCAGCCCCCAGCCCATCAGGGTCTCGACCAGGCCGGGCGAGCAGGGCAGCGCCATCAGCTCGTCGGCGTGACACCAGCGGGCGTCGGCGGCATCCGTGCCGGCGGCCAGGGTCCCGCCGACAACGCGGCAGGCGAAGTCGTGGATGTCGTAGACCGCGCCTGGCACCGACCGCTCGACCTGGCCCACCAGCGCACCGACCTCGACCTCGAGACCTGTCTCCTCACGCACCTCGCGGCGCAACGCCTCGGCTTCGGACTCGCCGGCTTCGACCCGGCCGCCGGGCAGCGACCAGGTGCCGGCCGCCGGCTCGTGGCCGCGCAGCACCAGCAGCAGCCGGCCACGGTCGTCGCGGACGACAGCTCCCACGCACCGTACGAGGCCGGGCACCGGCCCAGTCTGCCGGCGATCCAGTCTCACCTGTGCCATCCCGCCGATCTTCAGGCGTGCGGGTCAGCGGCGCATGCGGCCGGGGCGTTCGTGGACCCCGCCGGCGGCGGGCACCTTGACGCCACGCAGGCGCTCGGCCACCGTCTGTGCATGCCGTCACCCCCTGAGTCGGTGTGGTGCCCACGCTGCGGCATGGCCGTCGACCCTGACCTCGAGGGCGGTCTGGGCTGGGTCTGTCAGCAGCACGGCGCCGTGCCGGGGCTGCACGGCTTCGCTGACCCCACGGTGCACTCCCTGCTGCACCACATCGCTGCCTCGGTCGTGCCAACCTGGATGCCGTGGCCGCTGCCGCGGGCGTGGTCGCTGGGTGGAGTGGGGCGGGTGGTCGACCACGCGACGGTGGCGACCGTGCTCGCGCTGTCCGGACCCGACCCGCTCGGCGACCCCGGCGACCTGCTGCTCGTGGCCGAGGAGCCTGGCGTCGGCCTGGGCGCGTGGTACGCCGGACTCGACTCTCCTGACCCTGGACCGGTCGTTGCCGGCCGCGCGGCTGACGCTCGGATCGTCGTGGCGGGGCACCCGACCCCGCTGTGGTTCGTCGACGCAGCCGACGGCCGCCAGGTCTGCGTCGGCGAGGCGTCGGGACGCTGGCTGTGGCTGGTCAGCTGGCCGCCGCTGGCGGGAGCGGCCGTGCTGCTGGACGCCCCCACGCTGGTCGACCTGCGCGACCTGGCGGGCGAGCTTGACGTGGTTCCACTTACCGGGCTGTCCGCCCGGCTCGGGAACCCCGGGTAGCCGCTGGCACGGCGTCGATAGCCTGGCCCGGGTGCGCGCCGACCTGCACACCCACTCCCACCGCTCCGATGGCAGCGACAGCCCAGCCGAGCTGGTGCGAGCCGCCGCGGCGGCGCACCTCGACGTCGTCGCGTTGACCGACCACGACAGCGCTGTCGGCTGGCCCGAGGCTGCCGCGACCGCCCGTGAGGTCGGGATCGGGTTCGTGCCCGGCATCGAGATCTCGTGCAGCCTGCGTGAGGTCGGGGTGCACCTCCTCGCGTACGGGGTCGACCCAACGCATCCGGGGCTCGCGGCCGAGCTGATGCGCGTGCTCGAGAGTCGCGACCAGCGGTTGCCGGCCATCCTCGGCCGGCTGAAGGAGCTGGGCATCGACATCGGGGCCGAGGCCGTGCGCGCCGTGGCCGGGCCGGCTGCGGCGCTGGGTCGACCGCACGTGGCCGACGCGCTGGTCGCTGCCGGCGAGGTCGCCGACCGCAGCGAGGCGTTCGAC
>JACCWP010000105.1 GCA_013697585.1 Nocardioidaceae bacterium | reverse complement strand
GGCACAGCGCGTCGAGCACGGACCGGTCGAGGCGGTCGAGTCCGCGCTCGTCGACCTCGTACAGCTCCAGGGCGCGGCGGGCGGTGGCGGCGTCGAGGACGCCTGCCGCGCGCACCTCGGCAAAGTCACGCACCCGCCGAAGCAGGCGGTTGGCAATGCGGGGGGTGCCACGGGAGCGGCCCGCGATCTCGTCGGCCCCGTCGGCACGCAGGTCGATGTCGAGCAGTCCGGCCGAGCGGTGCACGATCTCGCCCAGCTCGGAGGCGGCATAGAAGTCGAGCTGGCCGGTGAAGCCGAACCGGTCGCGCAGCGGGCCGGGGAGCAGCCCGGACCGAGTGGTCGCGCCGACCAGGGTGAACCGGGGGATCTCCAGCGGGATCGCGGTGGCCCCCGGTCCCTTGCCGACGATCACGTCCACCCGGAAGTCTTCCATCGCGAGATAGAGCATCTCCTCGGCAATCCGGGCCATCCGGTGCAGCTCGTCGACGAACAGCACCTCGCCCTCGCCGATACCGGTCAGGATCGCCGCGAGGTCGCCGGCGTGCTGCAGCGCAGGGCCACTCGTGAGCCTCAGCGGCACCCCCATCTCGGTGGCGACGATCATCGCGAGCGTGGTCTTGCCCAGTCCGGGTGGACCGCACAGCAGGACGTGGTCGGCGGCCCGGCCGCGGGCCCGGGCGGCGGCGAGGACCAGCGCGAGCTGTTCGCGTACCCGACCCTGCCCGATCAGGTCGTCGAGGCAGCGCGGACGCAACGTCGCCTCGTCAGCGCGCTCCTTCTCAGTCGCCAGCGCGGTGATCTGGGCTCGTCCACCGCCTGGCTCGACCGGGGCCATGGCACCGATGTCGTCGATGTCAGCGGTGTGGTCCCGTGGCATCCCGGTCATGTCCGCGACAACGTACGCAGGGCTGCGCGCAACAGCGTGGGAACGTCGACGGCGTCGTCGGACTGCTGCTCGTGCGCGATCGGAGCGACCGCGTCGACGGCCCCGTCGGCCTCGCGGGCCGACCAACCGAGCCCGACCAACCCGGTGTGCACCTGTTCGCGCCAGTGACCGGCTGGCGCGAGCTGGCTAGCCGGGCCGGCGTGGCCACGGCCCACCGGGGCGCCGAGCCGGTCCTTGAGCTCGAGGACGATCCGCTGCGCACCCTTGCGTCCGACACCGGGCACCTGCATCAGCGCGCCGAGGTCCTCGGTCGCCACGGCTCGCCGCAGCTCGTCAGGGGGATGGACGGCCAGCATCGCCTGCGCGAGCTTGGGCCCGACCCCGCTGGCCGTCTGCAACAGCTCGAACACCGAGCGCTCGTCGTCATCGACGAAGCCGAACAGCGTGAGCGACTCCTCCCGCACGACCAGCGACGTGGGCAGTGTGGTGTCGCCGCCGACCGTCAGCGTGGCCAGAGTGCCTGGCGCGCACTGCACCTCGATCCCGATGCCGGCGACCTCGACGACCGCGCTGGCCGGACCGACCGTGCGGACGCGCCCGCGCACCGAGGCGATCATCGCGGCATCCCGGGGCCGGCCCCCGCCGACGCCTGGGCAGCCGCCACGGCGAGCCGGTGGTGGGCTGCGCCCCGCCAGACGTGGCAGATGCCGAGCGCGAGCGCGTCGGCGGCGTCGGCGGGACGCGGCGGGGTCTCGAGCCGCAGCAGCCGGGTTACCATCGCCGTCACCTGCCTCTTGTCCGCGCGTCCGTTGCCGGTGACCGCAGCCTTGACCTCGCTGGGGGTGTACAGCGCGACCGGCACCCCTTGCCGTCCCGCGGCCAGCAGGGCGACCCCGCTGGCCTGTGCGGTTCCCATGACCGTGCGGACGTTGGTCTGGGTGAAGACCCGCTCGACCGCCACGGCATCGGGCTGGTAGGTGCGCAACCAGTCGCTCAGCGCGTCATGGACAGCGAGCAGCCGGTGCTCCAGGGCTCTGCCGGGCTCGGTGCGCACGATGTCGACGGCGAGCGACCGCGGCGGCCGACCGGGCTCGCCCTCGATCACGGCCACCCCGCACCGGGTCAGGCCAGGATCGATGCCGACCACTCGCACGCCTCACCGCCACCTCACCTGCATCGCCTGCATCGGCTGCTGGCTAGAACACCTGTTCGGGTGACAACTTACGACCTCGCATCCCCCGCGGGCGCCCGACGCGCCGACGGGCCGGAGTCGGAGCGGCGGGCGTGCCCCTGCCGATCTTTCGGCCGCACGCGCGCTAGGGGGATCCGACGCGGGTCGTGCGGGACCCGGTCGATGTCGTCCGGGCACACCGCACGCCCCCGTTCCCGCACGATGCAGGAGGCGGCTGCAACCCGGCTGATACCTCAACGGCGCTGGATTGCTACGAATGGGACGCGTTTGGCCAATCCGCGGCCACGGTACCTCCGATGTGGTCGGGTAAGCACTGACGGTGCCGCACTCACCGCCCTGTGCTCAGGAGCCGGGGCTGCGTCCGTTTGGACCCCGAGGGGGAGTCGGTGAACAGACTCGCTGTCAGTGCGTTCAGGTTCGCACTCACGGGGACGGTCGCGGCGTTGGTGGTGACCGCTGCGCCCGCCGCGGCGGGTGCACCGGCCGGCGACGACCGGCTGGGAGCGCGGCCGACCGTCCAGCACCAGGGGCAGACCCTGCCCGCCCCGAACCCGTGGCTGTCCCTGCTGCCCGATCCCGAGGTGGTCGACTGGAAGTACTGGCGGGACCACGCCGAGCAGCAGAGCCGGCGGGCGGCTGGTGACCGCGCCCGGCTCGAGGAGCCGCTGAGCTACGACGAGTTGGAGCCAGACGGTCTGCTGGGAGCCAACGACACCCCGCGTTCAGCCGAGCCGATTGACGGTTTCGGCACTGGCGGCCGCGAGGAGGCGGGCGTCAGCATCTTCGGCACGCTGGTCAGGGAGGGCATCCGCACCCGTCGGCTCAGGCAGCCGGCTGAGGACAACGGGTCCATCCCCAAGGCGGCCGCGACCGCGATCCCCAGGCGCACGCTCGGGGTGCGCACCGAGGGCCGCATCGGTGACGGTCCGCACGGCAAGGCGGGCACCGGCAATGGCGACTTCGACTTCTTCAAGGTCAGGGTGCCTGCGGGCCGCGACCTGGTCACGCGCATGAAGCGGACCGCAGACGACAACCGGCTCTGGCCGCAGATCACGTACTGGGACGAGGACGGACGCCGGGTCGGGTCCCGGCACAGCCACGACGACAAGGTCCAGCTCACCCGGTCGCTGGCCGCGGGGACCTACTACGTGATGACCAGTTCCGGCCACACCCGGCTGCGTGACCCGTTCGCCTCGGGAAGCGGCAACGGCGCCAAGCGCCAGGGCGGCTACCGGCTGAACATCAGCGTGGTTCGACCCGACAGCGACTTCTTCGCCGTGCATCTGGACGAGGGCGACGAGCTGGGCGGGACCGTGGACAACGTCGAGCGGCTCAGCGTGCACAACCCGTCCGGGAAGCTGGTCTTCGGGTCAGGGTTCGACGCCAGCTTCATCTTCCCCGATGTGACGCCGATGCCCGGCGGTGGCCGCGCGGTGGTCGACCACACGGCGGCGGTTGACGGCCGCTACACCGTCGAGGTGTCCAAGGGCACCGGCGACTACCAGGCCGACCTCGAGGTGTACGAGATCGGCGGGAAGGCGACGAGCTCGCAGGGAACCCAGACGCTGTTCCTCGACTTCGACGGCGAACGGATCAACACCGGGATCTGGGGGGGCGGCGGCGTCAGCGAGCTCAGCCCCTTGTCGGCCTTCCTCGGCAGGTGGGGGCTGGCTCGCTCCGACGAGGACGCGCTGATCGACCGGGTCGTCGAGGTCGTGACCGAGAGCGTCGAAGACGACATGGAGGCGCGCGGCAAGAACGAGAACTTCGACGTCCGGATCCTCAACAGCCGAGACCACGCCGACCCGTTCGGGGACCCGAACGTCAGCCGGCTCATCGTGGGCGGCACCATCCGGGAGTCGGGAATCTCCACGATCGGCATCGCCCAGACGATCGACCCCGGCAACTTCGATCGTGAGGAGAGCGCGCTGCTGCTGCTGGACATCTTGTCGGCGCCCAAGCAGAGCGCGTACGACGAGTTCTCCGCCAACTATTGGATGAACCGCAGCAGTGACCGGGTCGCGTGGGTGGGACAGGTGCTCGGCAACATCACCGCGCACGAGGCCGGTCACATCCTGGGCAACTGGCACGTCGACCAGTTCGACGGCAGGCCGAACATCATGGACCAGGGCGGCAACGCCCGGGCGTTGTTCGGTCCCGGCCCGGACAACGTCGGTGGCACCGCCGACGACGCCGACATCGACTTCGGCAAGAACCAGCTGAACCCGTTCGAGGGCTTCGACGGCACCGAGGACACCCTCAACCGCACTGCGTTCGGGCTGACCGGCTTGCTGGCGAGGCTGTTCGGCTGACCTCGGCACAGGTCGCTCGAGCAACCGTGGGAATCTCCGGGGAACCACGGCCTGCTCAGCAAACCCCCGCGTGCCACACGCGTCACACTCCCTGGGCCTGAGTCGCACTGCCCAGGCGCAATAACCCCTCGTGACTGCGGCTTTCGCAAGGTCACCTGCGAAAGCCGTGGCGGGTGTGGCGGGTGGGGGCGAGCGGGGCGGGGGCGGGAGCGGTCAGCCGAGGCGGGCGAGGACCTCGTCGCTGGCCTCGAAGTTGGCGTAGACGTTCTGCACGTCGTCGGAGTCCTCGAGCGCCTCGATGAGGCGGACGACCCGACCGGCGGCGTCGGCGTCGACGGGCACGGTCAGGGAGGGCACGAACGACGCCTCGGCCGACTCGTAGTCGAGACCAGCGTCTTGCAGCGCGGTGCGGACGGAGACCAGGTCGGTGGGTTCGCAGACCACCTCGTAGGCCTCGCCGAGATCGTTGACCTCCTCGGCGCCAGCCTCGAGCACGGCCGCCAGCACGTCGTCCTCGCCGACGGCCGCGGAGTCCGCGCCCCTGGTCACGATGACGACGCCCTTGCGGGAGAACATGTAGGCGACCGAACCGGCGTCGGCCATCGAACCCCCGCCGCGGGTCATCGCCGTACGCACCTCACCCGCTGCCCGGTTCCGGTTGTCGGTGAGGCACTCGACGAGCAGCGCGACGCCGCCGGCGGCATAGCCCTCGTACATGATGGTCTGGTAGTCGGCGCCACCCGCCTCGAGACCCGAGCCGCGCTTGACGGCGCGGTCGATGTTGTCGCTGGGAACCGACGATCGCTTGGCCTTCTGGATGGCGTCGTAAAGGGTCGGGTTGCCGGCCGGGTCGCCGCCGCCCGTGCGCGCCGCCACCTCGACGTTCTTGATCAGCTTGGCGAACAGCTTGCCCCGACGAGCGTCGACGACGGCCTTCTTGTGCTTGGTGGTCGCCCACTTGGAGTGACCGGACATCAGGAGCCTCCTGCCTCGACCAGCGCGTCGACGAACCAGCGGTGGATGCGGTCGTCGCCGGTGACCTCGGGGTGGAAGGCCGTCGCGAGCACCCGCCCCTGCCGGACCGCCACGATCCTACCGGCCGCCGGGCCCGTACCGACCCGGGCGAGCACCTCGACGCCGGCGCCCGCCGTCTCCACCCAGGGCGCGCGGATCAGCACCGCGTGGACCGGCCGGTCGAAGCCGGCGAAGTCGACATCGGTCTCGCACGAGTCGACTTGGCGCCCGAACGCGTTGCGCCGCACGGTCACGTCGAGGCCACCAACCGTCTGCTGTCCGAGCGCGCCGTCCTCGACCCGGTCGGCGAGCAGGATCATGCCCGCACAGGTGCCGAACGCGGGCAGCCCCGCCCGGATCCGACGGCGCAAGGGCTCTAGCAGTCCGAACGCGACCGCAAGCTTGTGCATGGTGGTCGACTCACCGCCGGGCAGGACCAGGGCGTCGACCGCATCCAGCTCTGCGGGTCGCCTGACGAGGACGGGCGTCGCGCCGAGCCGCACGAGCACGGCCGCGTGCTCGCGTACGTCGCCCTGCAGCGACAGCACCCCGACCACGGGGGCGGTCATGGACTGGTCACGTGGGCGGCAGGTGCCGACCGAGCGCGGCCCGGCTCTGCCAGAACGCGGCCACCTCGACCCGGCCCTCGTCGAAGTGCGCGGCCAGGCCGTGCCCGGCCAGCCGGCCGATGACCAGGTCGAGCAGCGGGTCGCCTGCCTGGACGTTGGCGCTGTCGCCGTGCCAGACGTTGAGCTCGAGCATGCCGTGGTCAACGGCATGCCAGACGTCGGGTGGGGTGAACCACACGACGCCGGCAGGGAGGCGACCCTCGTTGGCTCCTTGACGCAGGACGGCCTGCGCGGCCCAGTGGTCGTCGACACCTTGCAGGACGATGACGTCGTCGACCGCCAGGTCACCGAACGCCGCCTGGAGCCGGTCGTGGTCGGTGCGCTCGGGCCATCCGCGCGCCTCGGCGACCAGGTCGTCGTGTGCCTGCTCCACCAGGGCGACGGCGACAGCCGAAGCGTCGGGGACGTCCCGCTCGGCGGCCACCGCGTCGGTCACCTCGCGCTGCACGCCGGCAGGGTCGAGCAGACCGGCGCGTACCTGGGCGCGGGCGTAGTCGCGGACCCGGTCGGCGGCGCTGACCTTGGGACCGCTGCGGAACAGTCCGCCGCCGCTGCCGGTCCGGTTCACCAGCCGCGCTCGGCGAGCCGGTGGGGCTCTGGCACCTCGTCGACGTTGATGCCCACCATCGCCTCGCCGAGGCCGCGCGACACCTTGGCGATCATGTCGGGGTCGTCGTGGAACGTCGTTGCCTTGACGATGGCCGTCGCGCGCTCGGCCGGGTTGCCCGACTTGAAGATTCCTGAGCCGACGAAGACCCCCTCGGCGCCCAGCTGCATCATCATCGCCGCGTCGGCTGGGGTGGCGATGCCGCCGGCGGTGAACAGCACGACCGGCAGCGACCCCGCGGCCGCCACCTCGCGCACCAGCTCGTACGGAGCCTGCAGCTCCTTGGCCGCGACGAACAGCTCGTCGGGCGCAAGCGACGTGAGCCGACGGATCTCGCCGCCGATGCGCCGCATGTGCATGGTCGCGTTGGACACGTCGCCGGTCCCGGCCTCGCCCTTCGACCGGATCATCGCCGCACCCTCGGCCAGCCGGCGCAGTGCCTCGCCGAGGTTGGTCGCCCCGCATACGAACGGCACCGTGAACTGCCACTTGTCGATGTGGTGTGCATAGTCGGCCGGGGTCAGCACCTCCGACTCATCGACGTAGTCGACGCCAAGGCTCTGCAGCAGCTGTGCCTCCACGAAGTGCCCGATCCGTGCCTTGGCCATCACCGGGATCGAGACTGCCGAGACGATCGCGTCGATCAGGTCGGGATCGCTCATCCGGGCCACGCCGCCCTGGGACCGGATGTCGGCGGGTACCCGCTCGAGCGCCATCACGGCTACCGCGCCGGCGTCCTCAGCGATCTTGGCCTGGTCAGCCGTGACCACGTCCATGATCACGCCCCCCTTGAGCATCTCGGCCATTCCGCGCTTGACCCGAGCGGTGCCGATCTCCGGACCGGTCTCCGGGGTTGTACCTGCTGCGCTCACGAGGGACCTGCCTTGTACGGGGATGGGTTGCCCATGCTAGTCACGTTTCCCACCCGTCCCATCTGCGTCAGGCCAGGTCAGTCGCGAGGTCGGCGAGGAACAGCGGCGCCAGCAGGTGCCAGTCGGCCGGGTGGGCCGCGATCTGTGCCGAGAACACCGCCGCCACGTCGGCTGTCATCGCCACGGCCCCGCCAGGCCCCGGCCGGGGTGGCACGGCTGGGTGCATCCGCAGGTGCATCCTGGCGGGACCGGCGCCTGCCCGCGGTTCGAAGTCACAGGTGATCGGCACCAGTGGGGCGCCGGTGATCTGCGCCAGCCGGGCGGGTCCGGTGGGAAGGCTGGCGGGCTCCCCGAGCAGGTCGACGGCCGCGCCGTGGGTGGACAGGTCACGGTCGGCGAGCAGCGGCACGAACCGCCCGGCCCGCACCCGGTCGACCAGGATGCGAAAGCTGGAGCCGGCGCCACGGATCGGCAGGACCTCCATGCCCAGCGAGGACCGGTAGGCGAGGAAGTCTCGGTAGAGGCTTTCGGGGCGCAGCCGCTCGGCGACGGTCGTCAGCGGCATTCCGGCGGCGCAGGCCCACGCTCCGGCGAGGTCCCAGTTGCCGGTGTGCGGCAGCGCCGCCACGACCCCTCGACCTTCGGCGTACGCACCGACGAGCCGGTGCGCGTCGTGCAGGATGACCCTGGCCACGACATCGTCAACAGACCAGCGAGGCAGCCGGAACGCCTCCACCCAGTACCGCAGGTAGGACCGCATCGCCGTACGGCTCAGCTCGTGCAGCCCGGTGCCGTCCAGCCCCGGGCTGGCCCGGCTGAGGTTGCGCTCGAGCTGGCGGACTCCACGGCCCCGGCGGCGCCAGGCGGCGTCGGCGGCCACGTCGCCGAGCCCGTAGGCGGAGCGCTCGGGCAGCCGTGCCCCGAGTCGCCAGCCGAGGCGGTAGGCCGTGGCCGCGGCCTGCTCGCCCGCCGCGCTCATCGAGCCGGCGGGTCGAGAGCAAACGCCTGGCGGCGCACGATGAACGCGCGCTGCACCACGGTCACCGTACTGGCGACCGCCAACACCCACAGGGTCAACCCGAGCAACCACTCCTGGTCGAGCACGTCGGCAAAGAACGCCATCACGAGCACCGCCACCAACCGGTCGGCGCGTTCGGCGATGCCGCCCTTGCCCTGCATGCCGAGGCTCTCGGCCCGCGCTCTGGCGTACGAGATCACCGAACCGGTGACCAGGCACCACAACGTGACCGAGGCGAGGACCAGGTCGTCTCCTCCCCCGGCGTACCACAGCACCAGGCCGCCGAAGACGGCTGCGTCGCCGACCCGGTCGAGGGTCGAGTCGAGCCATGCCCCCCAGCGCGACGACGATCCGGACGCGCGCGCCATGTAGCCGTCGACCATGTCGGAGAAAACGAACAAGCCCACGATCACGACACCCAGCCACAGCTGCCCGCGGGGAAAGAAGCCGAGCGACCCCGCGCACACCCCCGCCGTGCCCACGAGGGTCACCGCGTCCGCGCTGACTCCGAGCCGCAACAGCAGGTTCGCGAACGGGGAGAGCAGACCGGTCCAGAACTGCCGGAAGCGTTCGAGCATGAGGGCGTCGATGCTATCCAGCGGGTCTTGTGCGCCACCTGACGGCGGGTGTTGGGTGGTCGAACCGCGGGCGAGGGCGGCGCGGACGGCGAAGCGAGAGGGTGTCGCATGGCGGACAGATCAGGGGGCCCGGCCACGACCGGTGGATCGGCCCCCGTCGCAGATCGTCCCGAGGGCGTACGCAACGTGGTGCTGGTTGGGCCCTTGGGATCCGGCAAGACGACCCTGATCGAGCACCTGCTGCTCGTCACCGGTGCGCTGAGCCGTGCCGGCACCATCGAGGCGGGGACCACGGTCAGCGACCACGACGAGGCAGAGGTGCGCCAGCAGCGCTCGGTCGGCGTCGCCTTGGCCCCCCTCGTCGTCGACGGCATCAAGGTCAACCTGCTCGACACCCCTGGCTACGCCGACTATGTCGGTGAGGTGCGCGCCGGCCTGCGCGCCGCGGACTGCGCCCTGTTCGTCCTGTCCGCGGCCGAGCCGGTCGACGGCGCCGCCCGGGCCGCCTGGCAGGAGTGCGAGGCCGTGGGCATGCCACGAGCCATCGTGATCACCAAGCTCGACCACCCACGCGCCGACTATGCCGGCACGCTCGCTGCCCTGCGCGACGCCTTCGGCGAGACCGTGGTGTCGCTCTACCTCCCGCTCGGCGCAGTCGGCGGTGCCACCGGCGCCCCCGGGCTCGGCGGGTTGCTGTCGCAGCAGGTCTTGGACTACGCCGACTGGCCAGAGACGCACACCCGTACGGAGCGGAGCGCTCGCTCCGACGAGGCGGACGCGATCGCCACCGCGCGGGGCGAGCTGATCGAAGCAGTCATCGAGGGGTCCGAGGACGAGTCCCTGATGGACCGCTACCTCGAGGGCGAGGAGATCGACGTCAAGGTGCTCATCGCCGACCTCGAGACCGCCGTCGCCTCGGCTCGGCTGTTTCCGGTCATCCCCGCGTGCACCCACTCGGGGGTCGGCGTGGAGGAGCTCATCGAGATTCTCACCCAGGCATTCCCGGCGCCTGTCGAGCACCCGATGCCGTCGGTGTTCACGACGGCGGGCGCGCGCATCGACGGGCTGACCTGCGACCCCGACGGCCCGCTGCTGGCCGAGGTCGTCAAGACGACGAGCGACCCGTACGTGGGACGGGTTTCGCTGGTGCGGGTGTTCTCCGGCACGCTGCGTGCCGACTCCGTGGTCCACGTGTCCGGGCACTCGTCGCAGTTCCGCGGGCGCGCCGGCACCGACACCGCGCCCGACACCGCGTCGGACCGCGGGCAGGACATGGGGCATGCCGACCACGACGAGGACGAGAAGGTCGGCGCGCTCGCTTCGCCGCTCGGCAAGGCCCTGCGCCCGGTGGCGTACTGCGTGGCGGGCGACCTGTGCAGCGTCGCCAAGCTGACCCGCGCCGAGACCGGCGACTCGATCTCGGACAAGGATCGGCCGCTGCTGATGGAGCCGTGGTCGATGCCCGAGCCGCTGTTCCCGGTCGCCGTCGAAGCCCACGCCAAGGCCGACGAGGACAAGCTGTCGCTCGGGCTGACCCGGCTGGCCGCCGAGGACCCAACGCTGCGGATCGAGCACAACCCCGATACCCGACAGCTCGTGCTGTGGACGATGGGGGAGGCGCACGCCGACGTGCTGGTCGAACGGCTCCGTCTGCGCTACGGAGTCACCGTCGACCGGGTCGACGTCAGAGTCGCGCTGCGGGAGACGTTCGGCCGGCCGTCGGCCGGTCGCGGTCGGCACGTGAAGCAGTCGGGTGGGCACGGCCAGTTCGCGGTGTGCGAGATCGAGGTCGAACCGCTGCCGACCGGCGGCGGCTTCGAGTTCGTCGACAAGGTCGTGGGGGGATCGGTGCCGCGCCAGTTCATCCCGAGCGTCGAGAAGGGCGTCATCGCCCAGATGGAGCACGGGGTGGTGACCGGCAACCAGGTGGTCGACATCAAGGTGACCCTCGTCGACGGGAAGGCGCACAGCGTCGACTCGTCGGACATGGCCTTCCAGACCGCTGGCGGGCTCGCGCTGCGCGAGGCCGCCGCCGGCGGTGACGTCGTGGTGCTCGAGCCCGTCGACACGGTGGCTGTGCTGATCGATGACGACTTCGTCGGCGCAGTGATGGGCGACCTGTCGTCGCGGCGGGCGCGAGTGCTCGGCACCGAGGCGGCCGTCGGTGGCCGCACCGTCGTGCGCGCCGAGGTACCCGACCTCGAGCTGCTCCGTTACGCCGTGGATCTGCGCTCACTGAGCCACGGCACCGGCTCCTTCTCCCGGCAGTACGCCCGCTTCGAGCCGCTACCCGGCCACCTCGTGGCCAAGCTCACGCCTGTCTGACCAGCGGCTGACGGGCGCGCGATCGCCCAACCACGAGCCGCTGACCGTGCAACCACGAGCCGCTGATCGCGGGGTCAGGGCGGCCAGGCGGTGGCCAGCAGCCGCTGCGTGTCGGCGAGCAGCTGGGGGAGGATCTTGGTCTCGCCGACGACGGTGATGAAGTTGGCGTCGCCCGACCAGCGGGGGACGACGTGCTGGTGCAGGTGGTCGGCGAGCGAGCCACCCGCGACGCCCCCGAGATTGAGCCCGACGTTGAAGCCGTGTGGTTGTGACACCGCCCGGACCGCCCGCAGCGACTGCTGGGTGAGCAGCGCGACCTCCGCGCACTCCTCGGTCGTCAGGTCCTCGTACTCCGCGACGTGTCGGTACGGCAGCACCATCAGGTGGCCCGGGTTGTACGGGTGCAGGTTGAGCACGACGTAGCAAAGGGCTGCCCGGGCCACGACCAGGCCCTGGTCGTCGCGCAGGGTGGGGATGCGACAGAACGCGCACTCGTCGTCCTGTTCCGGCGAGGACGGGTCGTCGCCGACGACGTACGCCATGCGGTGCGGCGTCCACAACCGCTGCAGCAGGTCGCCCGTCGTCATCGGGCGCGTCGCTCGCGTACCGCCGTGACGATCCTGTCGACGGCGACCTCGATCGACACCCCGTTGTCCTGCTCGCCGTCGAGGTAACGAAACGACACCGCGGCATCGTCGACATCGCGATCGCCGGCGATCAGCATGTACGGGACCTTCTGCAGCTGCGCACTGCGAATCTTCTTCTGCATCCGGTCGTCGGACCTGTCGACCTCGACGCGCACTCCCTGGCCCCGCAGCCGCGACGCGACGTCGTCCAGGTGCTCGGCGTGCCGCTCGGCGATCGGGATGCCCACGACCTGCACGGGTGACAGCCACGGAGGGAAGGCGCCGGCGTAGTGCTCGGTGAGCACCCCGATGAACCGCTCGATCGACCCGAACAGTGCCCGGTGGATCATCACCGGACGCTGGCGCGACCCGTCGGCGGCGGTGTAGTCCAGGCCGAACCGCTCGGGCAGGTTGAAGTCAAGCTGGATCGTCGACATCTGCCAGGTGCGCCCGATGGCGTCACGCGCCTGGACCGAGATCTTCGGACCGTAGAAGGCGGCGCCGCCGGGGTCCGGAACCAGCTCCAAGCCGGATGCGGCCGCGACCTCGGCCAGCGTGTCGGTCGCCTCGTCCCACACTGCGTCGTCGCCGACGTACTTGTCCGGGTCCTTGGTCGACAGCTCGAGATAGAAGTCCTCCAGGCCGTAGTCGCGCAGCAGGTCGAGCACGAACACCAGCAGCGTGGTCAGCTCGCCGCGCAGCTGCTCGCGGCTGCAGAAGATGTGCGCGTCGTCCATCGTGAGGCCACGGACCCGCGTGAGCCCGTGCACGACGCCCGACTTCTCGTTGCGGTAGACGGTGCCGAACTCGAACAACCGCAGCGGCAGCTCACGGTACGAGCGACCTCGGGAGCCGAAGACCAGGCAGTGCATGGGGCAGTTCATCGGCTTCAGGTAGTAGTCCTGCCCCGGCTTGCGCACCTGCCCGTCGGCGTCTCGCTCCTCGTCGATCCTGATCGGCGGGAACATGCCGTCGGCGAACCACTGCAGGTGTCCGGACGTCTCGAACAGCCCTGCCTTGGTGAGGTGCGGGGTGTAGACGAACTCGTAGCCGGCCTCCTCGTGCCGGCGTCGCGAGTAGTCCTCCATCGTCTTGCGCAGCACACCGCCCTTGGGGTGGAAGACAGCGAGTCCCGAGCCGATCTCGTCGGGGAAGCTGAACAGGTCGAGCTCGGCTCCCAGCCGGCGGTGATCGCGCCGTTGCGCCTCCTGCAGCCGGTGCAGGTGCGCGTCGAGCGCCTCCTTCGACTCCCACGCGGTGCCATAGATCCGTTGCAGCTGAGGGTTCTGCTCGTTCCCCCGCCAGTACGCGGCAGCGGTGCGCAGCAGCCGGAACGCCGGAATTCGCTTGGTGGTGGGCAGATGGGGCCCGCGGCACAGATCAGTCCATGCCACCGAGCCGTCACGGCGCACGTTGTCGTACAGCGTCAGCTCGCCCGCACCAACCTCGACCGACGACCCATCGTCAGGCTTGGCCGCGCCCTTGAGGTCGACGAGCATGAGCTTGTACGGCTCAGCCGCCAGCTCGTCTCGGGCCTGTGCATCGGTGACCGCGCGCCGGTCGAACCGCTGGCCCTCCTTGACGATCTTGCGCATCCGCGACTCGATGTGCTCCACGTCGTCGGGCCGGAACGGCTCCGCGACGTCGAAGTCGTAGTAGAAGCCGTCGACCACGGGGGGGCCGATGCCGAGCCGGGCCTCGGGGAACAGCTGTTGCACCGCTTGCGCGAGCACATGCGCGGTCGAGTGCCGCAGGATGTCACGGCCGGCGGTGGAGTCGATCGAGACGGGCTCCACCTCGTCGGCTGACGCGAGCTCTCGCGACAGGTCCCGCAGCTCGCCGTTGACGCGAGCGGCCACCACCTCGGGGTCGTCCGCGAACAGCTCCCAGGCCCGGGTGCCCGTCGTGACCGTTCGCGTGGCGCCTCCCGACCCCGAGCCGGCGGACAGCACGGTCACGGTGATCTCGGGGCGGGTGCTGTCGGGCAACGCAACTCCCTGCTTGCTGGCCGGGCTTGCTGGCCGGCGGAGCCGCGATCGTATCCGGGTCGCGGCAGCGAGCCCTACACCGTTTCGGTGCCCGAGCCGGAAACGGGGCGGTGCCATATCGTGAGTCGCAGCAGTCTCAGGTGACCCATGGCCTCGTAGTCGGGTTGACCGTCGTCGCTCGCGATCAGGACCGCAGGCGAGTCCGGGTCGGCCAACGTGGCGGCCCAGGTGAGCGCCGCGCCGTAGCTGCGCCCGCGCTGATCGGGGGTAGTGCTTCAGTTTGATGCGCAGCGCGGATCGCGGCATGAGCGGAGTTTGAACCGGCCTCGCCGGTGACATCATCAGCGCATTTCCACCGGGTCAAGCTTTCGTCAGTCCTGGAAGGTGGTCGCTACATGTCAAAGACATCAGATGCCCAGGGTCGGTGCTTGTGTGGGGGTATTCGGTATGCCATTCGCGGCGCCTTGCGAGACGTGATCGACTGCCACTGCGAACGGTGCCGCCAGTTCACGGGGCACCACATGGCCGCGACGTCAGCACGACTCGAAGACATCAGCGTCGAGGATGCAGCTTCGCTGCTGCGTTGGTTCTGGCCCGTTCCCGAGGCGGCTTACGCCTTCTGTTCCCGTTGCGGATCATCACTCTTCTGGCAGTCCACGGCTAACCCGGCGCGTCGGTCTATCTGTGCCGGCACCTTGGCCACACCGACAGGGCTTAGGACGACTCAGGCGTTATGGACCAGTCAGGCCGGCGACTACTACAGCCGACCCGACCTGCCCGAAGATCGTCACCCAGCGTGAGCCCCGCCGGGTGGGCGGAACCCGCCGCGCAACCAGCACACCGCCCGGCACCCGGTAGTCGGGGTGACCGTCGCAGCGGGCCACGCGCGCCGTACGCCGTGAAGGGCTTGCCGGCGTCGCTACCGGGAGGCCAGGCGGGCCTGGAACGATGCCAACGGCGTTGTCGGGACCAAAGACCGGCGCAACTCACCGCGCAAGATTGACGCCGCCGTCGGCGCCAGCATCGCCTTCGACCGGGCCGCTGCCGCCCAGCGCACCACCAGACGCAGCTACGTCGCAGCCGGCTTCTAAGGACGGGTTTCGAGTGGTCGCCTGCCCGCGGTGCGCCTGGTGCGGCGCTGTGGCCGCCTACCTGACCACCCCGGCCCCTTCTACGACGCCGAAGGGCGCGTCAACCCGATGTCGCGCGAGTGGTGAACCGCCTGCGACGGGGTCGGGCGATGGCGTCAGGCGTCCAGAACTGGACAGGTCCTCCGTTACATGCACGACCGGGACGGTGCGGATCAGGAAGTTGAGCGGCGACGTTCAGGAGCTGCCGACGCCCGCCACCGCGGCCCGGAGCCCCGTCCGGCAATCGCGCTGGCGGAATATCGGATTGTTCCCGCGCGCGGCCCCACGAGCCCTACATTGGCTGCGTGGCTGTGACAGGCTCCGGCGACAGGTTCGAGGACACCGTCGAATATGGGTCCGACAAGCCGCCGACGTCGACGCGGGTGAGGTTGGCCGCTGTCGCAGGTGTGTGCCTTGTCGCGGGCTTCCTCGCGGGTGACCGCGCCGACGTCTTCGCATATGGCGGGGAGTCGGCAACGGCGGCTCCGTCGCGGTTGTCGGTTGCCGTGGGCGCCATCGACAAGTCTTATGGGGCGTCGACCGGTTTCGACTTCGAGCTGCCGGTGCTGAACTCCGGCGAGGAACAAATGCAGGTCGAGGAGGTCGACCTCGTCGGGCTCGGGTCGCGGGTGACCGAGACCTACACGCCGGAGATTGCGCCTGGCGAGTGGAAGGTGCTCGGGCTCCAGGTGCCTGCGGACTGCTCGACGCCGCCGCCTGCTGACTTCTTCGCGGTCCGCCTCCGTGTGGAGAGGCCTTCCGGGACCGGCGACATCGAGGTCCCGCTTCCGTACGACGGAGCGACAGTCATGCTGGATTACCACCGCGCCGTCTGCACACGTTCGGCTCCGGTAGATCGCGGGGACCTGGCGGGCGTGTGGGCGCTGCAGACCGCCTACGGCCCGGAGACCTACCTCGAGGGCCTCCTCCTGATGCGGTTCAACGCCGATGGAACGTATGTCTGGGACCACGAGGGAGGCCTGTTCTCGGGCGACTACGCCGCGAGAGGCACCTACCACATCCGAGGCCGGCTACTGGTCATGATGCCGGAGGGCGGCTACGCCTGCGGCCCCGCGGAGACCTCCACCTGGCAGCCCGCTGTCGACGATCCGGAATCCATGCTCACCATGGAGTGGCGGCGTGGCGGCTGCCCGACGGGGAAGGGTCCGTCTGGATCGCACGGCGCGTCCTGCGCAGCCAAGGACTGCCAACGCAACCTGTTAGCCCCACCGAAGAGCCCGCAGGTCAGCGAGTTACACGCGGAACGAGCGACTAGCCCCATCTGGCGCCATGTAACAACCTTGGTCTCTGACGCCAAGGCAGTCTTCGAGGCCGATGACGTGGAGATTGCGTTCGAGCCGGGGCAGCCGCCTACCGACCTCCAAGACCGCGATGTTGACGTACGCGACGCCACCGAAGCGTCCGTCGACACCTGTTCACTACCGGACGGCTGTCCTCGTGTCCGCGGCTGAGTCTGCCGTCCGGCGCCGTGCTGTCCCACCCGTGGCCGGGTTCGAGGTGGCACCACGGCGGGCAGGGCTCGACAGCGGGCTCGGTCCGGCCGCGTTCCCGCAGGTCAGAGGGTGTTTCGTATTGGTGGGCGATACTGGGCTCGAACCAGTGACCTCTTCGGTGTGAACGAAGCGCGCTACCACTGCGCCAATCGCCCCCGCGCAGCGATCTGCCCGGTCTGACCCGACCTGACCCGATCGCGAAGCGGCCGTCACTGTACCGCACCGCGTCGTCGCTCGAAGTAGTGCGTTTCCCCGCTGCTGCCTAGGGGAAGGCTGTGTTCGGTCGCTCACTCTCTGCCCTCGCGCATGCCCGTGAACGCGTCGGAAGGACCCACTCGATGCAGCCCCGTTCGTCCACCGTGCAGGCCACCCTCGTCCTCGAGCTGTTGGACGCCGAGGGAGTCGGGAGTCCCGTCCAGGCCGAGCTGCGCTACGACTCCGGCGACCCATTCGCCGTACGCGGCGACTTCTGCCTCGCCGAGCAGCTCGTCCGCTGGGTCTTCGCGCGCTCGCTGCTGCGCACCGGGTTGTGGGAGCCGACTGGTGCAGGTGACGTACGGGTCCGGCCGGGTCTCAATCCGGAGGGGTGCGCGGTGGTCCACATCGAGCTGTCCTCCCCCGACGGGGCAGCGGTCCTTGAGGCACGGGCCGGTGACGTCGCGGCGTTCTTGCGGCGAACCGAGAGCCTGGTCCCGCCGGGCTGCGAGAGTGCCCATGTCGACGTCGACCGCGCACTGTCGCGGTTGCTCGACCAGCCGGCCTGAGCCGCGACGCTCACGGCAGGATCACGGGTCGAGGTCGTCTGCGGCCCGTTCGGCGAACACCTTCGCCGCCGCCGCGGTCAGCGGGCCCGGCGCCCCCACGTCCCGCTCGTCCACCCGGTGCACCGCCTGCACGTCTCGCGTGGTGCTGGCCAGAAACACCTCATCGGCGTGCGCGAGCACCTCGATCGCCAGGTCGCGCTCGCTGGCGTCGCACCACTCGAGCACCAGCTGCCGGGTGATCCCGTCGAGGCACCCCGACGCCAACGTCGGAGTGATCAGCTCGCCGTCGACGGCGACGAACACGTTGGACCCCGTTCCCTCGCACAGCTGCCCGACCGTGTTCTCGAACAGCGCCTCTCCCCCGCCCCGCGCCCGCGCGTACGCCAGTGCCATGACGTTCTCGGCGTACGACGTCGTCTTCAGACCGGCGGTGGCGCCTCGCTCGTTGCGTGGCCACGGCACCGTGACGACCCCTGTGCTGGCTGGCCAGGCGCCCATCGCGTCACTCACGACGACGACGGTCGGCCCGGCTTCGCCGCGCTCGGAACCCAGGGGTGACGGACCACCGGTGACGGTGATCCTGAGCTTGGCGACACCGTGGTGCAACCGCTCGGCAGCGAGCACGGAGCTCACCCCCTCGCGCAGCAGCGAGTCGTCGGGCGGCGTGATCCCGAGCCCGGTCAGCGAGCGCGCCAGCCGGCGCAGGTGCCGCGTCAGCGCGAACGGCTGGCCGGACACCGTCTTGACCGTCTCGAACGCGCCGTCACCGACCACGAACCCGTGATCGAGCACGCTCAGCACCGGTTGCTCAACGGAGTCGAGCAGCTGTCCGTTCACCCATGCGCGCATGGCGATCACCGTACGACACACGGGCACTGTGAGCGGCCGGTCACGACTGGTGTGCGCTGGTTGGTGCGGATGGGGCGATCGGCTAGGGTACTCGCGCACCCGGGGGCCGACCCTGAGGAACGCATGCGGACGTGGCTCAGCTGGTAGAGCATCACCTTGCCAAGGTGAGGGTCGCGGGTTCGAATCCCGTCGTCCGCTCGGAGCGGGTCACCGGGCCCTGTCCTGGTGGAGTGGCCGAGAGGCGAGGCAACGGACTGCAAATCCGTGTACACGGGTTCGAATCCCGTCTCCACCTCGGTCGCCGTGCCGGGCGGCACGCACCCGTTACACCGACCCGGGCGATTGGCGCAGTGGTAGCGCGCTTCCTTGACACGGAAGAGGTCACTGGTTCAAACCCAGTATCGCCCACCAGCATCACCGCAGGTCAGAGACTTACGGGGGGGCCCCGCCAGACGAGGGGCGTGCTATCCGTGTGCGATGCGCAGGGAAGAGGTGCGAGCGAGTCCGTAGCGAGGGAGACGTGAGCAAGTCACGGCGCAAACATGACTCGTTGTCTACGGGATGCCCTAGAGCGGATACGTGGGAGCCCGGCAGGAGCTGGCGCCCTTTGAGGGTGACTGCGATTCAGGTTGGAGGTCACGCCTTACACAAGGTCTCTGACAGACCCAGACCCCCCATTGGGGCTATGGACACGTCCTGGCACCCGCAGGCAGTCTCAGGTCAACCACCCAAGGAGATGACCCTCATGCACCGAACCTTGACGAAGGCTTCCATTCTCTTATTCGCCGCTTCCGCGCTCGTGGCATTGCCCGGTCATGCCCAAGCCGCGACGGGCACCAAGGCGTCGTTCGTGGTCAACACCCAGTTCTCGCCTGACCCCAGCCCGATCCTCGCGGCCACCGGACCGTTCACTGCCTGCACCACGGTCACCGACCTAGGCGGGGACGCCGTCGACACCGGACCGAACACGGTGCTGTTCACTGGCGAGAAGCGCCTCAACTGCGACGGCGGCACTGTTTTACTGTCCTACGAGGCCAGATTGAACCTCGCAGCCGGCCGCAAAACATTCGGGAACTGGACGGTCCTGGAGTCGACGTTGCCTGGCGTGGAGGCCGGTGGTGGTCGGCTCAAGGG
>JACCWP010000101.1 GCA_013697585.1 Nocardioidaceae bacterium | reverse complement strand
TCCCTGATTCGACCTGCGGCCACGACGCCGGCGCTGCGAGAATGCGCATGGTGCCGTTCGCTCCGAACCCTCGCCCGCCGCACGACCCGGCCCACGACCAGATTGCCGATGCGCTCGATCCGAACTTGACGCCTCTGGCTTCGCGCCAGGTCAAGCCGGCGCGGAGGACGGGAGGGTCAGGTGATCTTCTGTCGTGGTGTCACCGACAGCCGCGATGGCGCGTGCGTTGATCTGGGCCCCGACCTCGCAGCGGTGCCCGACTGGCGCATCACCGACGTTCGTTACTGGGGGTTCCCGAGCGATCGGTGGCACCACGCGTTCGTCGCAGACGACCTCGAAGTGCAGCTGGCGGGGCTAGCACAAGGGATTCCGCAGGATCGGGCTTGAGGCATTGCGCTGGCGGTAGCGGACGGGTTGCAGCAGCCTTTGTCGGTGTCGTTCTCGGACTGAGAGAAGGCGTGGCGCACCAAGTCCTTCGGGCGCGAGTCAGCGCGATCGCTCGTGCACTTCGGCGAGAACGACGGGGTCCGATTGTCCGTCCCAGGTGGCGGTGAGTCCGATGGCTGGACGTGGTGCGGAAGCTGGGCGCCGGAATACGGTCAGTTCGAAGCGGTCGTTGCGGAGCACGGATTTGGAGGCCTCGTCGGACTCGAGTTCGAAGCCGTCGACCGGCACACGCTCCTGGGTCCATCCGCCGCCCTGGATGCGCACGTTGGTCGGCGCGATGTACCAGCGGCCGTCGTAGACGGCCATCCCGAGCGCTTCGCCCTGACCGGTCATGGCAACTGCCGCGAGCATGACAACAAGTCGCGGATCTCGCAGCCCGTCGTACACCCAGCGGGTACCGAGCGCCGAGTGCTGCATCTCAGTGATGAGCGCCTCTTGCGCACCGGCCACCGGCTCGTCCCGATAGGTGAGCGGGACTTGAAGCAGCATGCCCCCGGCGTCGACGAGGTGGATCTCCATACCGACGCGACCCTCGGGGTCGTCGAAGCGGTACGAGCCGATGACCTCAGTCGGGACGTCTGCTGGCGGCCCCCATGGTTGGGTCGGAGCCCATTCGGCGATGAGTGCTTCCTTGGTTGGTGAGATCGTCGCGCGGTGGAAGAGGGCCATGAACGATGACGCTAGAGCGCGTCAGCAGGTGAGCTGCGCTCAGTTCTGACGGCCGGGCGTGGCCGGGCTCTGGGCGACTGTCATAGCTACAGGTGGCACAGTCGCGCCGCACCAGCCCGCGGACCGGGATCAGAATCATCTACGGGTCATGCTCGAACCCCGCGGGCCATCCCTTCTGCTTGTACAGCGACGACTGACCACAGCAATGCCTGATCGGCGCGACTGCCACAATTCCGCGGAGTGCAATGCACCGAATCGGTGCATCTGGCTCCGAGGTTCGTCGAGTGCCGAGTGATCGGCGCGACGAACGACCTGGCGTCCGCTGACACGTCGCCAAGAATCCCGCGCGGCCACCAGTGACGCGTCCCGGAAGTGCCGGTCTTCCCGGGTGGCGGAGCACTCGACGCAATATCCGATCTCGCGCGTCCTGTAACGCTCCGAGCGCCACCCGGGAGGGCATCCGCGATGTGCCGTTCCTCCCGGCCGCCCGGGGGCCGCCTGCCGGCACCGATATCGCGCGTCCGGAAACGCGCGTCCAACGGCCCGCAGCCGCGTCCTCGATGTGCCGATCTCCCCGCGGTCGGCTGCCTCCGCGCATGTCCGATTTCGCGCATCCGGTAACGCTCCGAATGTCGGCCCTGGAGCGTCCCATCAACGTGCCGTTGGGTCGCGCTTCACGATGGACGATCGAGCGACAGGAGAGGCAGGGACCGCGACCGGGCCTCGACATCTAGCGACGGAATGCCGCGTCTCGACGATCAGCAGGCGAGGGATTTGAGGACGAGCTGCGAGGTGCGGGCGCGAGCGAAGGTTCGCTCGCGCTGTTTCTTGGCGGCCTGGCCCCCGGGCTCGTTGCGCAAGATCGGCTGCTGCTGACCGCTCATGATCCGCTCCAGGATCTGTCGTCCGGTCGGGCTCAGCTCGCTGGTATTGGTCATCTGTTCCAGCGCATGCGTCCAGGTGATCCTTGAGTCGATGATTGCGGTCTCGTCGATGAAGCTCCGACGAGCCAGCTCCACCAGTCGGTGGGTTCGTCTCCAGCCTCTGGCGTCGGCGGCGGTTCCGAAGTCGTCGTCCAGCTCGACGCGATCGCGTTCCCGGGTGGGGGTGTGGCCCTGATAC
>JACCWP010000096.1 GCA_013697585.1 Nocardioidaceae bacterium | reverse complement strand
CCCGTGTCGTCAACGGTCCCTTCACGTTCGCACCCGACGGCAACCCGCTCGTCGGGCCGGTCCGTGGCCTGCCAGGGATGTGGGTCGCGTGCGGGGTGATGGCGGGGCTGAGCCAGGGCGGTGGTGTTGGGCTGGCGCTCGCGAGCTGGATCGCCGCCGGCGACCCTGGCTTCGACGTGTGGGGCATGGACGTTGCCCGCTTCGGCGACTGGGCGACCCCTGCGTACACCAACGCGAAGGTCCGGGAGAACTATGGGCGCCGCTTCCGCATCGCCTACCGCAACGAGGAGCTGCCGGCCGCCCGCCCGCTGCGGACGTCGCCAGTGCACGAGCGGCTCGACCGCGCAGGCGCAGTGTGGGGTGCGTCATACGGCCTGGAGCATGCGCTGTGGTTTCAGGAACCGGGCGGAGAACGGGTCGAGACGCCGACGCTGCGGCGGTCGAACGCCTGGTCGCGGGTGGCCGCCGAGAGCCGGGCGGTGCGCGACGGTGTCGGCATGATCGAGACGACCGGCTTCGCGAAGTACGAGTTCAGTGGCCCAGGCGCGCGCGATTTCCTGGATGGCCTGCTCGCCAACGTGATTCCGTCCCCTGGCAGGCTGACGCTGAGCCCCATGCTCGGCGAGCACGGCCGACTGGTCGGCGACTTCACCGTCGCCGCACTGCCCGACACTCGTCGGGCCGGCCACCCCGCAGAGCGGTTCCTGGTGTTCGGGTCGGGTGCCGCCGAGCGCTATCACGAGCGATGGTTCGACGGCCGGCTGCCGCCGGGGCCGGAGGTCTCGTACCGAAGTCTCGGGGCCGACCTCACCGGGCTGGCGATCGCCGGGCCGGCCTCGCGTGAGCTGCTGGCGGGCCTGACCACGACCGACCTGTCCTCCGACGCGTTCGGCTTCCTCGACGTGCGACCGATCGTCGTCGAGTCAGTGCCGGTGCTCGCGGTGCGGATCTCGTTCACCGGCGATCTCGGCTACGAGCTGTGGGTCGAGCCGGCGTACCAGCAGCGGTTGTTCGACGTGCTGGTGTCGGCCGGCCGGCCGCACGGGCTGCGGTTGTTCGGAGCACGGGCACTCGACTCGCTGCGACTGGAGAAGTCCTATGGCTCGTGGGCGACCGAGTACCGCCCCGACTACGACCCCTACGAGGCGGGGCTCGGCATCTTTGTCAAGCCAGGCAAGGGGAAGTTCGTGGGTCGTGACGCGGCGGCCGCCATCCGTGAGCAGGGTCCGGCGCGGCGGCTGGTGACGTTCACCGTCGACGTCCCCGCCCCCAACGCACCGGGCTGCGACACGCAAGCCGCCGATGCGTTGGGGGACGAGCCGATCTGGCACGGCTCTGAGGTGGTCGGGAGGGTCACGTCCGGCGGCTACGCGCACGCGTCCGGCGCATCGGTCGCGCTGGGTTACGTGCCTGCCGGGTTGGCCGACACCGACAACGGCTGGGCGATCGAGGTGGTCGGCCAGCGCCGTCCCGCACAACGCCTGGACGCGTGCCTGTTCGACCCCAGCGGCTCACGGCTGCGCGGCTGAGGCAGCCTCACTCCCGGCTGGTCAGCCTTCCAGCGGGCCGGCCCAGCGCCAGTCGCCCTCTGGACCGAGGTACTCCACGCGCTGCACCGCGTCGTCGTGCTCGTCGTCACTCGCCCATGCCAGAGCCGCGGCGTGGTCGGCGAACTCGCGTTCGGCGACGACGTCGCCCATGCCGTCGAGGAAGCGGTAGCGAGCCATGCTGGTCACGCTAGCGGCTTGATCGCGAAGCCGGCGTAGCGGAACGCGAAGGGCTTCGGACCCTCGCCGTACGACGTCGTGATCTCCTCCACCACCAGGTCACTGCGCCCCAGGTGGTCGGCGAGCAGCCGGTCGATGTGGCACCCGCCGGCGAGACGACCGTTGACCGGCTGCAGCCGATCCTGCCACCGGGCGACCTGGGGTTGGTCCGACCGGCCATGCTCGAGGAAGTGCAGCCGCCCCCCGGGGCGAAGCACCCGCGCCAGCTCGCCCAGCGCCGCGTCGAGGTCGGGGATGGTGCACATCGTGAACGTCGACAACGCCGCGTCGACACTGTCGTCGGCCAGGCCCAGACGCTGGCCGTCCAGCCCCGCCCGGACGATCCGCGTCGACGTGCTGGCGACCCTGGGCCGCGCCAGCCGCCAGGCCAGGTCCGACGGCTCGACCGCCGCGACGGAGCGGACCGCGGTCGGGTAGTGCCGGACGTTGAGGCCGGACCCGAACCCGATCTCGACCACGTCGCCGGACAGATCCGCGCAGGTGCGCGCCCGGAGCAGGTGCACCTCGGCTGTGTCGAGGAACCGGTCCGCCATCCGGGGAACGACGTGGTCGCGCCACCAGCCCATCGCTGCCTCACTCTCGACGAACGGCAAGAACGTCATCCTGACAGGGGTGGGGAGGTTGACACCGAGTTCCTAAACCGGTTTAGTCACCATCGCTTCGACTGGCCCGCACCGACGTGGTGCACCGCCCAGTCGATGACGTGACCGTCCAGGCCCGAGCGCGGCACTCTTCTCGGCCTACCGAGGTGGTGGCACCGGAGTCTGTTGACCGGCGAGGGCGGAGCGTGGTGGGGACGGTTCGGTTCGCTACAGCTGCGGGCGGCTGTTGCTGTCACCCGACGGTCCGACCCGAGTGCTGGCGCAGATGACCCGCCCAGGGCACGCGCCCAGCTCGTACGAGGACACACCCACGGCCTGGTGTCCAACGTGAGGTTCGTCGAGGGGCTGGTCTGCTTTCGCGACACCTGGTTCGCCTACTACGGGCAGAGCGACTCGACGCTCGGCGTGGCCACCTGCCCGGTGGGCGATCGCCGGTCAGCGCTCGGCGCATGAGGCCCAGGCTCGGTACGCCGGGGCACCCGGGCTGGCTGGCGGACGAGACCGACCGGCTGCTGGCGTTCAGCCGTGCCGCACGGCACCCGGCCGGTGGGTTCGCGTGGCTGGACGCTGCGGGCGTGCCGCGGCTGGACGCACCTGTCCCGCTGTGGGTCACCTGCCGGATGACGCACGTCTTCGCGCTCGGTCACCTGCTCGGCCGGCCCGACTGCGCGGTGCTGGTCGACCACGGGGTCGCCGCCCTCACCGGCCGGTTCCGCGACCCGGTGCACGGCGGTTGGTGGGCAACCGTCGACACGGACGGCCCCGCCAGCCGCGACAAGTCCGCGTACGAGCACGCGTTCGTCGTGCTCGCGGCCGCCAGCGCCACCTGCGCCGACCGGCCGGGAGCGCGGGCGCTGCTGGACGAGGCGCTCGAGGTCTTGCTCGGCCGGTTCTGGGACGACGCCGCCGGCATGGTCGTCGAGCGTTGCGACGCCGGCTTCACCGAGGTCGAGGACTACCGGGGCATCAACGCCAACATGCACACCGTGGAGGCGCTGCTCGCAGCCGCCGACGCGGCCGGCGACACATCACTGGCTGAGCGCGCCACGCGGATCCTCACCCGGGCCGTGCACGTGCTGGCCCGCGGAAACCAGTGGCGGCTGCCGGAGCACTTCCGCCCCGACTGGTCACCCCTTCCCGACTACAACATCGACACGCCGGCGCACCCGTTCCGGCCGTACGGCGCGACCGTCGGCCACTGGCTCGAGTGGGCCAGGCTCGCGCTGCACCTGCGTGCAACGCTGGGCGAGGAAGCGCCCGACTGGTTGTTGCCCGACGCACAGGGGTTGTTCGCCGCGGCGGTCGCCGAAGGCTGGGCGGTCGACGGCGCCGACGGGTTCGTCTATACCGTCGACTGGCACGGTCGGCCGGTCGGCCGGGAGCGGATGCACTGGGTGGTCGCCGAGGCCACCGCCGCGGCCGCCGCCTTGCACGCCGCGACGGCCGAGCCCGCGTACGCGGTCTGGTACGAGACGTGGTGGGACCACGTCGAAGCGGTGTTCCTCGACCACCGGGCGGGGTCGTGGCACCACGAGCTCGACCCGGCCAACCGACCCAGCGCCAAGGTGTGGGAGGGCAAGCCGGACACCTACCACGCGGTGCAGGCCACCCTGGTCCCACGGCTGCCGCTGGCCCCCACGCTGGCCGCCGCCTTGCGTGCCGGACTGCTCGACGCGTCCTAGGAGGCCGCCGACCTCCCGACCCAGCCGGTGATGTCCAGGGCGAGCACCGGACCGGCCGGGGGCGCGGTCCACGTACTGCTGGAACTTGGCGACGAGGGCCGCGAGCGCCCCCGCTCGCTCGTCCGGATCGGCCACCACCCGGGCGTTGCCGTCGAGGCAACCCACCACAGCGCTCCCCAGTCCTGGCTGAAGTGGTCGACGAGCACGCAGGCACGGCCCCGTGGCCTCGATGTTGGGCCACCCCGACGCAGGCGGCTGCTGCGCTTCGGCTTGTGGTCAACGGCGGTGTAGAGGGTCTTGCCCCGCAGCGCGCAACAGATCGGCACCAGGTGCGGCGACCCGTCTGGACTGACCGTTGCCAGGGCCAGCCCAACGGGTCCGCGCCGCGTGGGCCGAGGCCGGCATCGTGCTGTGAGCACGGACCGCAACCGGTCGCTCAGGCGCAGGGGAACCACTGTGCCGCGGCGGTGGCATGGGCACGTTGCTCGGTGAACCGGCGGCGCACCTCGGTGATGGCCTCCTGCAGGGGAAAGATGTCGCGGGTGACGAGCTGGTCGTCGTGGTCGGCGCTGACCGGGTGCCAGTAGACGCCCTCGGCGGTGATCGTGACCTCGGGGATCAGTGACTCCAAGGTCAGCTCGATGCCGTCTTCGGCCGCTCCGCGATGGGCGAGTGCGCGGATGACCTGATCCTCAGTGGCAATGCCCAGCGAGTCGAGGAAGTCGTGGAACGGCCCCAGCTCGTGGGTCTTCTCGTACGGCAGCGTCGCGGCGATGCGCACCCGGAAGCCCTCGTCGCGGGCGATGCGAATACCGGCGACGGCACGCTCCCAGGACCCACGGCCGCGGTGTTGATCGTGCTGGTCGGGCGTGGCGGAGTCGAGGCTGATCTGCAGCGCCAGCCGGCTTCGGTCCATCCGGCGCAAGGCGTCGAGCCGCCGCCCGCGAAACAGCATCCCGTTCGTCAACAACGTCGTCGGAAGCGCCGCCGTGCATGCGGCGACCAGCTCGTCGATGTCGGGGAGCAGGAACGGTTCCCCGCCGGTGAGGATGAGCTCTGCGACCCCGGCGTCCACGGCTTCGGTGGCCAGCTGACGTACCCGATCGATACCCAGTGCCCGCCGAGCCGCCTGGGGTGAGGATCGTGCGCAGCAGTAGTCGCAGGCCAGGTTGCAGTCGAAGTTCGTGTACATCCACAGCCGAGTTCCGGGTAGCAGGTCGGGCGCCAGCTCGGCGAGCGGGTCGAGACTGCGCCCCCGGCGGACGGTGGCGACGTTTCCCTGCACTGCGACGAGCTCGTTTCCGGTACGGGTGCACCAGGCCGCGACCGTCGCGCTCAGCTGCTCGGGGTCACCGTCGCCCAGTGAGACCGAGACCGTGCCGTGCCGGGCAGCAGTGCCGACCCGTTCCACCAGGTCGAGGACCAGCCGGTGGTTCACCATCGAGGCGGGATCGCTTGCTCTCGCACGGCCTCGAACAGTGAGGCGTAGCCGTCGAGCTGCGGCGGCACCCACTGCCGAAGCCCCTCCATCTCGAGGATCGGCCGGTGGTCGGGGTTGTCCCAGTCCATCGCCAGCAGGTGGTCGAGCCACGGCTGGGTGCGCTCCTGCGGTACGCGCGGCAGCGCGGTGAAGTTGCAGTGGCTGTAGGTCGGCGACTCCCAGAAGGCTTCGAAGGCCCCCGGCATCAGCTCGTCGCGGCCGATTGCCTCCCAGGTGTTGATGCCGATCGCCGCCGCGTCGGCGTGCCCGTCGAGGACCGTGCGCAGGGCGTCAAGCTCACTACGGCCGGTGTCGCCATGCTTGCCCACGTCGCTGTCGATCCGTACCAGCTCCACCGCGTCGGCGCCCGGGCCGGCGTGGTCCAGGAAGTACACCGGCAGGATCGCCGCCTGGGCGGAGTCCCTGGATCCCAACGCCAGCCGCCTGTGCTTCAAGCCGTCGAGCCCGCCGATGCCGCTGCCCGTGCGGCCCACGAAGATGGTCTGGAAGACCGTGTCGGTGTCTCGCATCGCCAGGGCGCGACAGGCTCCGTCGGTCTGCGCGACGGTACGGACCCAGGCGAGGTTGGTGTTCCAGGCAACGTCGATGGTGCCGTCGACGAGCGCGTCGACCTGGCGACCGTAGTTGGAGAACAAGACGAAGTCCATCTCCGCCGACGTGCCCTTGAAGTAGTCGCGGATGCCCTCCCAGATCGTCACCACGTTGGGGGTGTAGGCGACCGAGCCGACGATCAATGGACTGCTCACTTTGATGTCCTTCCTCAGAAGAGCGGCTGGCCGGTGATCGCCTTGCCGTAGAAGTCATAGAGGACATCGGCTGAAGGCGCCATCACCGACCCCGCCCGGGCATCGCGAAAGTACCTGTCGACCTGGAGGTGCTCGGAGAACGCCGCGCCTCCGCAGACGCGCATCGCGGAGTCGGTGATGCGCAGTGCCGCGTCGTTGGCAGCCGCCTTCACGCCGAGCACGTGCAGAACCGTGTCCTCGGCGGGCTGGGCCAGCCGCCCGGCGGTCTGCCCGACATAGGCCCTGGTGCATCCCAGGTCGATCGACATCTTCGCCAGCTTGGCGCGGATGGTGGGCAGCGCCGACAGGCTCTGCTCGAGGTGCTCCAGTCTGGCGACGCTGGTGTGCCGTACGGAGGCGTCGACGGCCGCGGCGGACAGGCCGACCGAGACCGCCGCATTGCCGAGGTTGAACCAGGGCATCACGGTCTGCAGCATGAGGTCGAACCCACCGCCGGCCGCACCGATGCGGTGGTCGGTGGGCACCTCGACGTCGAAGGTCATCGGGTTGGACGCGTTCCCACGCAGCCCGAGCCCGCGCCACTCGCCGGAGACCGCAACCCCCCGGGTGGCCGAGGGGATCGCGAAGATGTCCACGACGTCGGCGTCGGCGTTCAGCGTCGAGGTCACGTAGACATCGGCGTGACCCGCGCTGGTCACCCAGCTCTTGCGAGCAGCCAGGTGCACGCCGGCCCCGTTGCTGGTCGACTTGGACACCGGCGCCCAGAAGTGCGAGCGGGAGCCGGCCTCGGAGAACGCCAGCGACCCCAACGTCTCTCCGCTGGCCAGACCAGGCAACAGCTGTGGCAGTCCTGGCGGCGGGGCCGCGGCAACCGTCATCGCGGCGCTGACGTGCATCAGGTAGATCATCGCGGTCGAGCCGCATGCACCGGCGAGGGAGCTGACCACATCGACCAGCTCGTGCGGTCCGGCACCCAGCCCGCCGACCGCCTCAGGCAACGTGAGACCCAGCAGTCCTGAGCTCCTCAACGCGGAGACCGAGTCCGCCGGGAAGGCCGCGTCGGTGTCCACCTGCTTGGCGGACTCCTGTGCGACGCTCAGCACCGATTCAAGCCGGTCATGCAGCTCCATGTCGTGTTGCCCCTTCCACTGTCGACTGTTGACTGAGCTGACCCGCCGTCGCGACGCTGACCACGGCCGCGCAACAGAAGAACGCAGCGGAGGTGTTGGAGCCGCCGAGCCAGACATCGGTGCGGCTGAGCTGCACCCACAACGACACCGCGGCAAGGCCGGCGACGACGGCCGCGGCGAGCGCGGCGGCTCGCTGGCCACGCGATGCCGCCAGCATCAACGCCGCCACCACGACCAGCAGCGCGGCACCGAGCACATTGTAGCTGCCAAGCGACACCGAAAGGTCGGGGCCGCCCAGCTGGGAGCCCGTCGAGGTCAGGGGATCGTCGTTGGCAGCCAGCACCAGAGCGACGACCCCGCTCACAGCGATCAGGACGCCCCAGCCGAGCAGCACCCTGCGTGCCGCCGCTGGCCCGCGACCGTCGGCCGCCTCGGCGCGCACGGAGTCGACCGCCGCGACCCGTCCCGACGGGGTGAACAGCAAGACGACATGGATGCCGATCATCATCCAGTAAGCCCACGGCCACTCGCCGGGCGTCTGCGCCACCGAGAGACCGATCGCCAGCGACTGCCCGACGCCGACCAGGGCCGCCAACCTGACTTGCGTACCTGTCAGCAGCAGCACCGCCAGCCCCGTCTCGACGACGAGCACCATCCACCCGAAGGCGGTGAAGTTCGGCAGGACTACCTGTTCCACGACCCAGCTGTACGGCGGGAACACCGGGTAGTCGACCGCGCCGCTGGTATAGCCGTACAGACCGCTACCGCTGCTCTCGCCGAAGTCGGGCGGTTGCTTCCACGCGACGTTGTAGAGCCACAGCAGCCCCGCCAGCACCCGAAGGCCAGCCAGGGCTGCCGCGCCGCCTCGCGTCACCGAGCTCGAGGAATCGACCGCAGGCGCCAAGAACCTCGTGAGGATAGAACGTCCTGAGACCGCCACCGGGGCAGTCTCCCTCTGCAACGGACTCGGTGTCCATCGGTCACCGATCCACGCCGAGCAGGCGACCGGCGTACGGCTCACCGTCACCTAGAAGCAGCAGGGTGTGCCTATGGTTTCGGGTGACGCTCGGCCCTCAGCTCGGGCGGTCAGTGTCGGCGTCGTCGGGATTCACACCGGACCGGTCACGCAGGTCGGACTGACCTGTCGGGCGTTCTGCCGGGCTGTCGTCAGTGCCGGTGTCCTTGCGGCCCTGCTCCAAGCTGTCGCGGTCGCGGACGTCCTCCCCGCGGCGGGAAATGCTCTCGCCGACCCCAGGTGGCGGCTCCTGCGCTTCCTCGTCGCCGTGGGGGGTGTCCCGACCCGGTTGCGTGGGCTCCTTGAGCGGCTCCTCGCTGCCCATCGCGCGCGGCACACCCGCAGCCACCTCGTCGTCGCCGGTGCTCCTGTCGTCGTAGGGCGGGACGGTGCGCTCGTCCATGTCGGTCTCCCCGCCTGGATTCGGCGTTGGGCCCTCGTGGAAGTCGTTGCCGACTCTGTCGTTGTTCGGCGGGTTAGGGGAGTTCATGTCGGCCTCATCAGTCGGGAGGACGTGGTCGCCCTGCACACTGTCGCAGTCCCCGCAGGTGCGGAGTCGAAACCCAGCCAGGTGGAACGGCTTCGACGCGCTGACGGCACGGGGCAACGTCAGCCAGGAGCCGACCGGCGTAGCCGCAGGGCGTACGCAGCAGCGGACGCGACGAACACCACGCCGCTGACCAGCAGCCAGCGCCCGAGGTAAGGGTCCGCCGAGAGGTTGGTCGTGGTCTCGTAGCCGCTGCTGAGCCGCAGGATCGAGGGAAAGTAGACCAGCAGCAACAGACCCGACACGAGCAGCGGGACCCGCACGTAGTTGACCCACGGCACGGCCCGCGCCGTCACCTCGTCGACGCGACGCCGCCGGGAGCTGCGCACCAGCGCCATGTCGACGAGCGCGTAGAGCGGCAGCAGCACCAGGTCGTGGCCGATCGCCGCCCCGACGAACCACACCAGAACCAGGATCGGCTCGGAGCTGAACAGCTCGAGCGCCGCGTAGCCGGCCAGCGCGACGCTGGCCAGCATGGCCAGCAGGTGCAGCGGGCTGGCCCCGTACAGGTCGGCGAACCGGCGCATGTCAGACCTCGAAGGTCAGTCGGGTGACCCACTTGGTGTTGTGCACGCCGGGGTTGTTCGGGACTATCACCCGGGCCGGAAAGCCGTGGTCGACAGACAGGTCGGCACCGTTGACCTGCAGCGCGAGCAGGCTGTCGCCGTCGAGGACCTGGTTGCCACGCAACGACGTCGACCCGAAGGTGCCGTCGTCCAGCGACTCGACGAACACCGACTGTGGGCTGGAGACGCCGGCCGTCGCCGCCAGGTCGCGCAGGGGTACGCCGGTCCACGTCTGTGGCTCGGTGGACCATCCCTCCACGCAGGCGATGGGCAGGTCAGCGGTGTGTTGCGGCAGGGCGAGCAGCTCGTCGCGGCTGAGGCTCATGCCGCTGTCGCCACCGAGCAGCTCGAGGCGCCACCGGTCGTCCTGCGCCGAGTCCGTCACCCCGGCCGACAGCGCGGTCTTGTTGATCTGGAACCCGTTGGGCCCGGTTCCGGGGTCCTGGGCGCGGGGCGCGAGCAGGGCGGTGCCTCGCCAGAAGCCGCCCAGGCTCTGACCAACCGTGAGCGCGAACAGGGCAAGCGAACCGGCGCCGACCAGTCCGAGCACGCCGCGGCGAGACACCGTCGCCTGGGCGGGGTCGGGGCTGACCAGGTCGTCGGGATCGGGTGGCTCGGGCTGGGTGTGCGCGGTGTCGGTACGCAGCTCGACGCGGAGGCTTCGCGACCGCAGCGCCCGTGTCATCGTGGGCAGCTTGATCGTCACGTGCGCGGCGAACGCGCCGATGAAGACCCAACCGCCATAGAAGTGCAGCGTGTAGAACGATCCGGGGAACACGTACCAGTACTGGATGTTGAGCAAACCGGTAACGAACTCGAACACCGCGCCACCCACCAGCAGCAGCAGCGACGCCCGCTCGATCGCCTGCGCGGGGGTGCGCACCGGGGGCCAGTCGAAGAGCTTGGGGATCACTGACCAGAGCTTGGCGAGCAGCACGGGTATCAGCACCAGGCCGAGCAGGACGTGGGTCCCCTGGGTGACCCGGTACAGCCATGACGGTCGGGTCGGCCAGTCGAACAGGTAGCTGCCGAACAGCCCGTGGCCCGGCGTCAGGTCGTTGCCTGCCAGCTCCGGGTTGTACGCCGCGTACGAGAGCAGGCCAGTCGCGAACAGGATCGTGACGCCCACGAGCAGCAGCAGGCCGAACACGGAGGTGAGCCACGGCCCCCGCAGGGGGCTTCGCCAGAATCCGCGCCTGAACGGGCCGGGTGGCGCCTGCTCCCCGGTCGCCATCTCCCGCAACCGCGTCACCACGCTCACCAGGCCTCTCAGAGTGGACTCAGTGGTCCACAATCGCGGCGGGGCTGCTCGCCCGTCAACCGCGCTCGCCCGGAGTAGCGTGGCACGAATGCCCCCGGGTCAGCTGACCGAGCGCGGCCGACACACCCGCGACCGGATCGTCGACACGGCCGCCGCGCTGGTGTTTGCCCACGGTGCCGGCGTCACCAGCCTGGACGAGGTCCTCGAGGCGACTGGCACCAGCAAGTCGCAGCTCTACCACTACTTCGAGGGCAAGGAGGGTCTCCTCCAGGCAGTCATCGCCCTGCAGGCCGCCCGACTGCACGACCTGCACCGCCGACTGCTGCGCGACGTCCACACGCTGTCCGACCTGCGCGGCTGGGCCGCCGCGACGGTGGCCGAGGCCGAGCGGCACGGGTTGGGCGGCTGCCCGCTGGGGATGCTGGCATTTGAGCTGGCCGGGGTCTCCGCGGGCTATCAGCAGGAGCTGGAGCGCGGGTTTGCAGGCTGGCAGGATCTGCTCGCGGGCGCCGTGGCGCGACTGCAGGAGTCCGACGAGGCGCGGGCTGACCGCACCCCCGCGGAGCTGGCTGCCGCCGTGCTGACGGCACTCGAGGGGGGGCTGCTGCTGGCGCGGACGCGTCGCTCGGCCGACTGCCTGCGGCTGGCGCTCGACATGGCGATCGCGCACGTCGCGGCCCGCTGATCGTGGACCGCAATGTGCGTGCGCCGTCAGTACACGCTGCCGCCATCCGCGGCTCGCTGGTCGCCGGCGTCGGGGGCGCCAGCGGCAGGTGGACCGGCAAGGACGGCGAGCGCGGCGGGTTGCGGCAGTGGCAGAGCCGAGCAGCGCGGATCGGTGCAGCACGTGGATGCGGACCACGGGGGTCTCCCTCGAAGTACGGGCAAAGGCACGCAGAGTCATCTCCCGGCGCCCGCTGGGCCTGCGACCATCCCGGAGCAGACGAACTCGCTCCAGGGTCGACGACAAGGCGGCGGGACACCGGACGGCCGGTCTCAACCCAGGGCGAGCACCTTGACCGCGAGGCGAGCCGCGTCGCCACCCTCGGCCTCTGCCACGTCGAGGGCGCCCGGCACGTCGAGGTCGTCGAGCAGTCGCTGCGTGACCGCGTCGACCGCCGAACCGCCCGCGTCGCCTGGCAGCGTGCGGCCCGCAGCGACGTAGAGCCGCTCCAGCCGCAGCTCTGCGGCACCCAGTGCGGCCGGCTCGTAGTCCCACGGAACCGACCACGAGCGGTCGAGCAGCAGCATCCGGACCGCGGGAGCGGGAACCCGGTCGAGCAGCTCGCCGACCAGCGTCAGGTTGCCGGTCGACTTGGCCATCTTGGCGCCCCCCTGGTGCACCGCGCCGACGTGGAGCTCGCGGCGGGCGAACGCTGAGCCGGCGGTCGCGGCCGCAACCATCGCGGACTGGTAGGTGTGGTGGGGAAAGCACAGGTCGTCGCCACCCACGAGCACATCCACGCCCGCGCCGAGCACCGCCATCGCCATCGCAGCGCACTCGGCGTGCCAGCCGGGTCGCCCCCAGCCCCACGGGCTCGGCCAGGCGGGGTCACGCTCGCTGGAAGGTCGCCACACCGGCACGTCGAACGGGTCGCGCTTGGCCGGGTCGTCCGGAGCGTCGCCGTACGCCGCGGCGAGTTCGAGGGCGCGATCGCGGTCGAGCCCCGACCGGGCGAGCGCCTCGGCACCGCCGAACCACACGCACCCGTCTCGCTCGTAGGCGTGCCCGGTCTCGAGCAGCGCCGCGGCCAGCTGCACGACATGGGCGACGTGGTGGCGAGCCCGCGGCTCGTGGTCGGGGCGACGCACTCCGAGTCGCAGCATGTCCTGTCCGAACTGGTGCTCCTGGCCAAGCGCGAACTCGTCGTAGTACCGACCGCGGCTCTCCGCGGCACGGGTGAGCACGTCGTCCACGTCGGTGACGTTGCGGCACACCACCGGCGTGACCCCCGCGCCCGACACGACCGACGCCAGCAGATCGGCCCAGACGAACGTCGCCGCGTGGCCGAGGTGCGTGACGTCGTACGGAGTGATTCCACAGACGTATATGCGCGCGGTCCCGACGAGCGGGAGCGGGCGCCCGGCAAGCCGCAGCTCGGCGGAGTGCAGGGCATTGTCGCCCGGTGCGACGACACGGCCGCTGAGACCGATCACGCCGGACGGGGATGCTCGGTAACGTCCCACCGGCAAGATGATGCCAGTCACCAGCTCTCGGTACGCGGATCAGGCGGCTCCATCGATCAACTGCTCGAGGCGTGCCTCCATCGCGCTGACCGGCGCCTCCGGTCGGCTGCCCAGCCGAGCGCGGGGGGTGGACAGTCGTCGTGGGTGTGGATCAGCGGAATGATTCGCGAGGACGTGCGCTCGCTTGTTGAGCTCCGGGCTGCCGCCCGCATCCCGGCCGCCCGTGCCCCAAGCGACGGTGTCCCAAGCCTTACGTGGGTGCAGGGCCATCCAGCACGGGTCCGCGGTGAGGTCGGATCTCTCGGTCGTTCGGTCGCCCGAACGTGCAGGTCACGCCAGGTAAGCAGCGACGTAGGCTCGACCGATGACCGCCGCGCGCCGCTGGTGCCTCGTGCTGGCGGGCGCGGCCGTGCTGTTGGTTGCGCCGCTGGCCGTACGCGCGCTGCCGGCCGATGACAGCGAGATCACCGCGACCGACCTGTTGGAGCGAGTGCAGCAGTCGGCGGCCGTGCCGCACACCGGCTACGCGGAGTCGGTAGGAAGCCTGCAGCTGCCGGTCGCCGACGAGTTCAGCGAGCTGGCGGCTCTGCTCGGTGAGCGGTCGAGGCTGCGAGTGTGGTGGAGGGGCGTCGACGACTGGCGCGTTGACGCCATCGACCCCGCCGGCGAGACCGACCTGTTCCACAACGGGCTGACCACCACCTCGTGGGACTACCAGGCCGAGCGGGCAGTGGTCACCCCGGAGCCGACGATCCGGCTACCGCGATCGGCCGATCTGCTGCCGCCCCAGCTTGCCCGGCTCGCCCTCGATGACGCGCTGCCCGAGGAGGTCAGCCGGTTGCCTGCCGAGCGGATCGCCGGCCAGGACGCGCCGGGGCTGCGGCTCGAGCCTTCGATGCCACAGTCGACGATCGACCACGTGGACGTGTGGGCCGACGAGGACACAGGGCTGCCTCTGCAGGTGGAGGTCTGGGGAGTCGACAGCACCCTCGCCGCAGTCAGCAGCACCTTCCTCGACGTGTCGCTCGCGACACCGTCGGCCGAGGTCACACAGTTCGTCGCGCCCGCAACCGCTGAGGTCGTCGTCGAGGACGTCTTCGACGTGGCCGCCGGTGCCGACCGCTTCTCCGAGGCCGTGGCGCCACGACGGCTGGCCGGCCTGGCGACGCGACCCGGAACCCCGCAGGACCGTCCGGTCGGCCAGTACGGGCGCGGACTGACCACGATGGTGGCTGTCCCGCTGTGGGACCAAGCCGCCGACCCGCTGCGAGAGCAGCTGTTGGACACCCCTGGTGCCCGGATCGGGTCGGCAGGTGTCGCGCTCACCGTCGGTCCGCTCAACCTGCGGCTCGCGCCCGAGTTCGGCCGCGAGGACCGCAGCTGGCTGGTCGCCGGCACTGTCGATGCTGCCACCGTCACCCACGCCACACGTCGGCTCCACGGAGTCGACTACACGTCAAGACCCGTCGGATGATCACCACCGACGGGCTCACCAAGCGCTACGGGCCGGTGCTCGCGGTCGACTGCATCGACCTCGACGTCCGGGCGGGAGACATCTACGGCTTCCTCGGCGCCAACGGCTCGGGCAAGACCACGACCGTGCGGATGCTGCTCGGCCTGGTGCTCCCCACCTCCGGCACCATCCGGCTCCTCGACGAGCCGATGCCGCGCGCGGCCCACAGCGTGCTGCCGCAGGTCGGCGCGCTGATCGAGGGGCCGGCCGCGTACGGGCACCTCTCCGGGCGGTCCAACCTCGCGCTGCTCGACGCGGCTGGCCCGGGAGGTCCGCGGCGCACCCGGCGGGCCCGGGTCGACGCCGCGCTCGAGCAGGTGGGGCTCGCTCGGGTCAGCAGCCGTCAGGTACGCGCGTACTCGCTGGGCATGCGGCAGCGGCTGGGGTTGGCAGCCGCGCTGCTGCGCACGCCGCGGCTGTTGATCCTCGACGAGCCCACCAACGGCCTCGACCCGCAAGGGATCCGGGAGATTCGCGACCTGCTGGTGGGGCTGCACGCCCAAGGAACCACGGTTTTCCTGTCCAGCCATCTGCTGGCCGAGGTGGAGCAGCTGTGCACCCGGGTGGGTGTGCTCGACCGCGGTCGACTGGTGTTGCAGGACGAGCTCACCGTGCTGCAGCAGCCCACCGGTCGCACCGTCGTCCGCACCCCTGACGCAGAGCGCGCTCATGGCCTGTTGGACGGCCGGGTGGAGCACCGTGACGGCGACCGGATCGTCGTGCGACGTACGGACGCGGCGGCCCTCAACTCGCTGCTGGTCGGCCAGGGCGTCCGGGTGCACGAGCTCGGACCTGAGCGCCGCACGCTCGAGCAGGTCGTGCTGGCTGCGACCACCGAGAGCCCCGAGGTGGCGCCGTGATCGTCGTCGAGCTCCGCAAGCTGCTCACCCGTCCTCGTACCTGGATCACGATCGCTCTGATCGACGCGCTGCCGACACTGGTCGCGGTTCTGCTGGCGCTGACCGACGTCGGTCCCCGTCCCGGCACAGGACCGGCGTTCTTGTCCGCGGTGCTGGCCGACGGCACGTTGTTTCCCCTTGCCGCGCTGGCGATGGTGCTGCCTCTGTTCCTGCCGGTCGCGGTTGCCCTGACGGCGGGTGATGCGATCGCCGGCGAGGCCCAGACAGGCACGTTGCGCTACCTGTTGGCCCGACCCGTGGGCCGGACCCGGCTGTTGGTCGCCAAGCTGGTAGCGGTCATCGCCTTCGTGCTCCTCACGGTCCTCGTCGTCGCGGCGACCGGTTTCGTCGTCGGCGCGTTGCTGCTGGGCGACGCGCCGCTGTCGAGCAGCGTGTCGGGCACATCGCTGACCCAGCAGGAGCTCGCCTGGCGTACCGTCCTCGCCCTGGGCTACGCCGTGCTCGCCATGCTCGGCGTTGCCTCGATCGCCCTGTTCTTCTCGACGATCACCGACTCGCCTCCCGGTGCCGCGATGGGAGCGCTGGCGTTCCTGATCGCGTCGACCCTGCTCCTGACGTTGGACGCGGCCAACGCACTGCAGCCCTACCTGCCGACTCGGTACTGGTTGGCGTTCGTGGACCTGTTCCGTGACCCGATCCTGTGGCGAGACGTCGGATTCGGCGTGCTGCAGCAAGGCGTCTATGTGCTCCTGTTCCTCGGCGCCGCATGGGCCAACTTCACCACCCGTGACATCACCAGCTGAGCCTGCCGGCGGTGGCTGATTGTTGCTGCTTTCGCAAGGTCACCTGCGACAGCCGCACCGGCGACGGGCTATAACAGGCGGGGGGTGAGGATTTCACCGGGGCGGTCGGCCGAGGAAGCGACCGGGCCTGACGGGAGCGCGCCGGGGTGTCATCCACAGGCCGCCCGTCGCGACCTGTGACGCGGGGCCGACTGCGGCCACACTTCGGCATGGACGATGCGCTTCGCACCCGCGCGATGGCTCAGCACAACGTGTTCTCGACTACGGACGCGCGCGAGCTCGGACACGATGATCGCTCGATCACCCGGGCCGTACGTCGCAGGGAGTGGGTACGTATCCGCCGGGGCTTCTATGTCCTCGCGGAGGTGTGGGCCGGGGCGACCAGCCTCGAGCGGCACCTGTACACCGCGCGGGCAGTGGTGCGGTCGAGCCGTCAGCCGGTCGCGCTCAGCCACGTGACCGGCACGGTCGCCCTGAAGATCGCGACCTACGAGGCCGACCTGTCCACGATCCACGTCACCCGACTCGACGGTCGTCACGGTGTGCGGGAGCACCGCGTCATGCATCATGAGGGCCCGCTCAGCCCCCACGATTGCCTGCTGATCGACGACGAGCTGCTCGTGGCGCCGCCGGCGCGCACAGTCTTCGGCGCGATGACTCTCGGAACACTCGACCAAGCAGTAGTCATCGGTGATTCTGCGTTGAACAAGCAATGGGTCGACGAGGACGCCCTGTCGCGGGAGGCGGCTGCGTGGGTCAGAGTGGCGAACACACGAACCGCACGGTTCGCGGTTGTCCTGCTCGACGGCGGCGCGGAAAGTCCGGGGGAGAGTCTGGGCCGTCAGTTGTTTTGGCGTCAGGGCCTACCCCGCCCCCAGACCCAGTTCCTCGTGATCGGAGCAGGGGGCGAGGTCGCGTACCTCGACTGGTACTGGAAGGACGCCTGTGTCGGAGGAGAGTTCGACGGCAAGCAGAAGTACCTGCGCTCCGCGGATGACGCCACCGACGCGGGCGAGGTCGTGTTCCGCGAGAAGCGGCGCGAGGACTGGCTGTTGGAGACCGGTCAGGTTCGCTTCTTGAGGCGTATGACCTGGGCAGACATCTTCGTGCCCGGCAAGACTGCGAGCCGCTTCCGTTCTGTCATCGAGCGCGGGCGACGAGGCGACAGCCAGCGGTGAACCACCCCGGCGCACCCGCCACACGACAGGGGGGATGCCCCCAGCTCCACGGGGCAATAACTGCCCGCCAGTGCGGCTTTCGCAGGTGACCTTGCGAAAGCCGCGGGAGGAGATCACCCACCAGCGGCAGGGCAAGGCGGTGCGGAGGGGAGCGCGGAAGCGAGGGCGCTCTGCAGAAGCGCCTGCGCCACCGGGTCGTCGGGCAGGTCGCCGTGCGAGACCTCGGCGTTCGCGCAGATGCTCTGCACGCTGAGGTTGAGCGCACCCGCGAGCTCCGCCGACTCGGGCGGCGTCACCGTCTCGTCGTCGGTCGTCCACACCGAGACGAAGACCGGCCCGTCAGGGGTCTCGTCACCGGCGTTGAGCCCCCGGAGCAGGTCGCTGCCCGGCGCGAGCTGCAGGCAGGCTTCCGGGCACCCGACCTCGCTGCCGACACCGGCCAGCTCGGTGCCGTGGTGCGGCGAGCCGAGAGTCACGACGCGCCGGGCCAGCGCGTCGCCGCCGAGGTCACGGACCCACAGCCGGGCGATGACCCCGCCCGCCGAGTAGCCGACGACGTCGACCGACGGCTCGCCCGTGCTCGCCAGCGCGGCGTCGACAGCCGCATCGAGGACCTCCGCCTGTTCGTGCAGGTCGCCCTTGCCGTCGCCTGCGAGCTCGACCACCGCGACCTCGCGGCCGTCCGCCCGCAGCGCCGCGGCCAAACCCTGGACGGAGTCGGTGCTGCCGCCGTATCCGGGCACAACCAGCACCGGCCCCTGGTCGGCCTGCGAGGCCTGGTCGACATCGACCACGACGCGCACGCCCACCACCACAGCGGCCGCCAGCAGCGCTGCCACGAGGGCGGCCACCACGACCAGCACGAGCCGACGCCGCGCGGGGGCGAGGTGGTCGAACACCCGTGTGTCAGCTGCCCCAGTCAGGACGCAGCGCGAAGCCGGATGTGCCGTCCGCGGCGGTGCGCGAGGCGAGCACCTGGTGCAGCTGGACTTCGTTGCGCTCGAAGCCGAGCCGTGAACCAGCCATGTACAGGCCCCACACCCGGGCAGTGCCGACGCCGACCTCGGCGACGCACGCGTCCCAGTTGGTCACCAGGTTCTGGCACCACTTGGCCAGGGTCAGGGCGTAGTGCTCGCGCAGGTTCTCCTCGTGGCGCACCTCGAGGCCGCAGTCCTGCATCGCGGAGATGATCCGTCCCGAGCCGGTGAGCTCGCCGTCCGGGAAGACGTAGCGGTCGATGAACGCGCCCACGGTCACAGTTACGTTGCTCGGCCGGGTGATGCAGTGGTTGAGCAGCCGGCCACCAGGCCTCAGCCGGTCGCGCAGGAAGCCGAAGTAGGAGGGATAGGCGCGCAGGCCGACGTGCTCGGTGAGCCCGATCGAGCTGATCGCGTCGAACCCGGTCTGGCCCACGTTTCGGTAGTCGCTGTGCCGGACCTCAGCCAGGTGTCCCAACCCTTCGCGCACCACAAGGTCCTGTCCCCACTGCGCCTGCTCCCCCGACAGCGTCACCCCGATCGCCCGCACGCCATACTCCCGGGCGGCATGGCGCACCATGCCACCCCACCCGCAGCCGACGTCGAGCAACCGCATGCCCGCCTTGAGGTCGAGCTTGCGGGCGATCAGGTCGTACTTCTCAGCCTGCGCCTCCTCCAGCGAGGCGTCAGGCTTGGGAAACACCGCGCAGGTGTAGGTCATCGACGGTCCGAGCACTCGCTCGTAGAACGCGTTGGACACGTCGTAGTGGCGACGGATCGCCACCGCGTCGCGCGTCCTCGAGTGACGTAGGCCCTCGATCGCCCGTCGCCAGCGGGGTAGGTGTTCCTGCGGAGGTGGGGGTGGTGGTTTGAGGTGCTCCCAGCCGAGCCCGCGGATGATCCGCAGCACCTCGGCCGGCGACGAGACCTGGAGCCGCATCCGCCCCATCAGCGCGCGCATCACGTCATAGGGGTCCCCCGGGTGCGAGCCCTCGACGATGAGCTCACCGGACACGTACGCACGCGCCATGCCGAGGTCACCAGGGGCGGTGAGGAGGTACGACAGCCCACGCTCGCTGGCCAGGTGCAAACGAATCTCAGCGTCCGCAGGCCCCGCGCTGGTGCCGTCGTAGGCCGTGAGGCGGAACGGGAGCCCGTCCGGCATCACGGCCAGCAGCGCCTGTCCGACCGTCACCCGATGGGTCTGGGTCGCCGTCACCGCCGGTGCACCGCCTTCTCGAACAACCCCGTCAACCGGTCCTGCGGATCGTAGTCGCGCTGCACTGCCGACAGGTCAGCCAGGTGGTAGAGCCGGTCGAACTCGGCGCGGTCGTAGTAGGAGTCCGAGTAGAGAGACTTGTGCCCGCCGACCTCGCCGACCTTTGCCTCGATCGCCCGGTTGACGTCGCCAGGAGCGGCACCCGGACCGATCGGCACCGTGCCCCAGAACCCCACGTTGACGTATGTCCTCCCGGGCTCCAGCGGATAGAGCGGCCACCCGCGCGCCGAGCCCGCACCAGCGGGTTCGCGCAGCCGCAGGGGGCACAGCCACACCGGCCGCATGCCCACCTCGGCGTCGAACCAGACCAGGAACTCGGCCAGCCGCTCGACCGGCACCTCCACGTCCTGGACGACACGCTCACGCTCGGGGCGACCGCGCCAGTGCTGCAGCGCCGAGTAGACGCCGTAGCGGTTCTCGAGGGCGACCAGGCGCTGGTAGACGTCGCTGCGACGCCAACGACGCGGCCACGCCCGCCGGACGAGGGGTTGCTGCACGCCGAAGGCTGCCGAGCACCAGAACCAGTCGGTGTCCCAGCGCCACAGATAGTCATAGGTGGACAACACGTCGTGCGTGCGCGCCTGGATCGAGCGGTAGTACACGTCCTGCGCGGTGTAGTCGCTGCCGGACCGGCCCGTGTCTGCCCAGCGACCGATCGTCAGGTAGGCCTCGTCGGGCGAGAAGACCACGCCGTCCACGAAGTCGACGGTCCACCCGTCGCACGACTGCGTCTCGACGACGGTCGCGATCGTGTCGGCAAGCCCCTCCAGCGGGACCGACACGTGGCGCAACGCGACCTGCGGCGAGACCGGCTGCAGCTCGATCCGTAGCCGGGTGGCGTAACCGAGCGCTCCGTAGGAGTTGGGAAACGTGGCGAACAGGTCGGCGTGCTCACCGGTGGGCGCGGCGGTGACGACCTGACCCGAGCCGACCAGCAGGTCCATCTCCAGCACGGACTCGTGCGGAAGCCCATGCCGAAAGGACGACGACTCGATGCCCAGACCGGCGACAGCGCCGCCCAGAGTGATCGTGCGCAGCTGCGGCACGACCAGTGGCATCAGTCCGTGGGCCAGCGTGACGTCGACGAGGTCCTCGTACGTACACATCCCCTGGACGTCAGCAGTGCACGCGGCAGCGTCGAGCGACACGACGCCGGTCAGTCCGGACACATCCAGCCCGGGGGTCTGCGGGCGCCCGCGTGGGCGGAACAGGTTGGTGGTGTGCTTGGCCAACCGGATCGGATCGCCGGCCGGGAGCTGGCCGTACGAGCGGGTCAATCGCTGCACCGAGTCGAGATGTCTCGCTGTGCCGACGAGCGGGCTGGGCTGGGACACGGGGCCACGATAGGGCCGCCAGGTTGCGCAGGGGGTGCGACGGCAGTTTGCTGGGGGCGGTTGCGGCGACCATGCCGCCCGCAAGGAGGTCGACCTATGGACACAACGACGATCGTGATCATCGCCGTCGTGGTGGTGGTGGTGGTGATCGCGGTGGCACTGGCGGCCTCGGCCTCCAAGCGTCGCACCCATAACCGCCGGGACAAGGCCCAGGCCATTCGGCACGAGGCGGACTCGCACCACGACAACGTTCGAGGCCGCGAGGCCAAGGCGGCCGAGGTCGACGCCGCCGGGCGCAAGGCGCGCGCCGAGGCCGACGAGAAGGCCGCCCGCGCGGAGCGACTCGAGGCCGACGCAAGTGACCAGCGCCGCGATGCCCAGCAGGAGCGGGGCCACCTCGACGAGCAGTACGCGGAGGCCGACAAGGTCGACCCCGACACCCCTCGGGGTGGACAGGGTGCTCAGCGCGGGACGGGCGAGGGTGGGACCCGACGGCACGATCCCGACGGCGAGGACACGCCTGGGCGCGACGGTCCCGGCCGAGCAGAAGGTGGGCGTCGCCGCGACCCCGACGACGACCCGGGGCGCCCCAACCGCTGAGCCGCAGCGGAGTGCCACCAGGCCACGACGTGCGCTCAGCCGTTGGGGTCGTGCTGCAGCGGCTCGTCCGGTTAGGTGGCGTGCCACAAGACGTCGACCTGCTGCTGCTTGCGCGTGTGCACCGAGTCGGCCGTCCGAGGACGCTAGTGACTGGCGACGAAGCGCAGGGCGGCTGCGTACCCCTCGATGCCGAGTCCGGTGATCACCCCGGTGGCGACGGCGGAGACGTACGAGTGGCGACGAAAGTCTTCCCGCGCGTACACGTTGGACAGGTGCACTTCGACGACCGGTCCCTTGATCAGCGTGACGGCGTCGCGGACGGCGACGGAGGTGTGCGTCCAACCGCCAGGGTTGAGCACGACCGCAGCGTCTCGATCGGCAGCCTCGTGCAGCCAGCCGATGAGCTCGTGCTCGGCATCGGTCTGGCGCACGTCCACGCTCAACCCCAGCTCGGCCGCGACGTCAGTGCAGCGGCCGACCAGGTCGTCGTGAGTGGCGCTGCCATAGACGGCGGGCTCCCGACTGCCAAGGCGCGACAGGTTCGGGCCGTTGAGGACCAGGACCAGCACGCCGGGAGCATAGCGCCAGGTCAGTCGTAGCCGAGCTCGTGCAGCCGCTCGTCGTCGATCCCGAAGTGATGCGCGATCTCATGTACCACGGTGATCTCAACCTCGTCCCGGACCTCGTCGGCGTCACGGCACATCCGCAACGTAGGCAGGCGAAAGATCGTGATCGTGTCCGGCAGCACGCCGCCATACCAGCCGTCGCGCTCAGTGAGCGGCGTCCCCTCGTACAGACCGAGCAGCTGTGGATCGTCGGCAGGAGCCTCGTCGACCACGACAACCGCGACGTTGCGTACGAGGGACGACAGCTCGGCCGGCACGGAGTCGAGCGCCTCCTCGACCAGTCGCTCGAACTCGGCCCGGCTCACATCCAGCACCGTTCCATCATGTCGCCGGGGTGGAGGCGAGTCTTGGCGCTCCCCTATGCTGGCGCGGTCCCTGACGGCCGAGGCGCGGTGCCGCGCGGGTCGCGCCCTCATCGTCTAGAGGCCTAGGACACCGCCCTTTCAAGGCGGCAGCACGGGTTCGAATCCCGTTGGGGGCACGGAGGATAACAGGGCTCTGACCTGCGGAAACGCTGCCCAGCCGGGTCTTCGTGTGCGGTCCGTGGAGGCTCCCAGGCCGCACACAGGCCGCACACAGGCCGCAAGAGGTCCAAATCTTGGCCATCTTGCGGGCCGTCAGGAACCTGCCTAGCCGATGGTGCGGACTGTTGACCTTGGCCGGGCCGCGATGGTCGTCAGCAGTGCGTCGAGCCGATCCGCGACTTCGTCGTCTCGGCCGTCCAGAACGTGCTGGTAGCGGTCCGCGGTGAACGACGCGCTGCTGTGCCCGGCCCACGTCGAGACCTCTTTCAGCCCGGCGCCCGCGGCGACCATCACCGACACGAAACTGTGCCGGCAGTCGTGGAACCGGACCGCTTCGAGCCCGGCCGCCCGGGTTGCCCGCCGCCAGACGTGCCGGAATGACGACCTTCGCAGCGGCGAGCCGTCCAGGTTCGCGAACACCAGGGCGCCGGCGTCGGCGTCGGTGTGGGCCGCCATGTGCTCCTCGATGGTCCGCATGATCGTGCGCGGCACCGGGACCGTCCGCCGCGACCGTTTCGTGGCTCTTCGCGTTCGAGGGTGAGGCCGCTTCCTCGTTGACCGCTGTCACGCCGCGCTCTTGGCGGCGACGTGCAAGACGATACGGCGTTCGTAGTTGGTCTGGTTGCGGTAGCCGCAGCCGGTCCGCTTGAGCTGCTTGATCACTCGGTTGGTGCCTTCGGTGCGCGCGTTGGTTACCCGCAGCCGCAGGAACGCCTCGACGGCTGGCCACCAGGTCTGGATGGTCTCGGCCAGCCGGGTGGTCTCGGGCATGTCCGCGGTCGCGGCGGAGTCGTAGAAGACCCACAGCCGGTGCCGGATGCGGCCGGGGTCGGTCTCGGCGAGCAGCTGGCGCAGCCGCTCCTTGA
>JACCWP010000066.1 GCA_013697585.1 Nocardioidaceae bacterium | reverse complement strand
GGTCTGCCTCCATGCATGACCGCGGCCGCGCCCGTGGCGACCGTACGGTCGCGAAACGTGACCGAGCGGATGCCTCCGATGACCGCGGCGGCGCTCGCGAGACCATGGGCCAGTTCAGGCAACTCCTTACCCGGGCGGAGGAAAACTCCGAGGAGATGTTGTTCATCGGGCGGGCGCAGAGCTTCATCATGCAGTCACGAGGGCTCACCTCTCAAGAAGCCCTGCTGGAAGTGGCGACCCGGGCGGCCCGCGACCAATGCGAGCTGGGCGCCGCGGCGCGAAGCATCGTGGCGAACACCAGCGCGTCCCCGTCGTAGCGGACACCGCTATCACCGAACAGATCCGTGCATAAGCAAGACGAGGTGCGCCCCGAAGCTGCAGGTCGGTGGCCCAGGCGGGCCGGCCGAAGGTGTCTCTCAGCGTCAGGTGCAGTGGTCATGGCTAGGGCCTTCCGTGGCGGGGCGAACTCGCCCGATAACTTGACCCACAACGCTCCGAATCGCCGGGCGGGTCACGCCTAAGTCGCACAACGCTTAGCGGGGAGGCACTCCCAAGATGCCGGGCGAGCCCAAGCGGGTGCAGCCCAGCCGGGCGCGCGACGACTGACCTCCGGTGAGCGGCGACAGCGCGCCGGTCAGGGCGGTGATCGGGACGCCTGACGCTCCGTCCCACGGGTGGCGTGCGGTCGCGTCCCGGCCGCTGCGGGGCGGCCGGATCGGGGTTGGCACTCGGCGCTGCTGAGTGCTAGAAAATGCTCGTTGCACGGAGTCCGCCCGCCGTCGTGGCGGGCGGCAAGCCAGAACTCATGGGAGGTGAGAACCGTGCTTCGCTTCGACCCCTACCGCGACATCGACCGTCTCACCGAGCAGGTGCTCGGCACCCAGGCAGGCTCGGCCCGGTCCCCTCGGTTCATGCCGATGGACCTGTATCGCTCGGGTGACCACTATGTGCTGCACGCGGACCTGCCGGGCATCGATCCCGGGTCGATAGATCTCAGCGTCGACGGCGGCAACCTGACCATCCGCGCCGAGCGTTCCGCGCGTCCGGACGAGGCAGTGCAGTGGATGGCAAGCGAGCGATTCTCCGGCCGCTACATGCGTCAGCTGTCGCTGGGCGACGACGTCGACTCGTCGCAGATCCGGGCGGCGTACCACAACGGGGTGCTGACCGTGTCGATTCCGGTCGCCGAGCGGGCCAAGCCGCGCCGCATCGAGGTGTCGGCAGACGACGATCAGGCCGTCATCGAGAGCAGCTCGGCGACCAACCGCTGAGGCAGGTTCACGCCGGGGCGACGCCGGTCGCCGCAGCGGTGGCGACCGGCGTCGGTCGGGCTGGCTCCGGCTACGATCCGGCCGGCTCGGCCGTCTGCGCCGTCGTCGTGAACGTCGGCCCAGGATCGGTGCTCGTCTCGGGGGTCGGGGAGGGCGGCGGCGTCGTTCGCGACGGCGGCGGCTGCTCGCGGTCGCCGACCGGATCGCCGGAGTCGGAAGCGGCTGCCCAGCGCACACCCACGACGACCGCCACGACCGCCAGCGTGATGCCCACAACCGTGAGCACGCCCTGCGTCCGGCGGCGAGGTGGGCCGCCAAGGCGGTGTCGCCCGCGGGCGTCGGTGCCTTCAGGCGCCGCGATGGTTGCCGCCGAGCGACCTGGCCAGGCCAGCAGCGTGCAGCAGCACAGCAGCGGCCGTCCCCGCCACCGCACGGCCCTGACCATGCCAGCGCGTGCTGGTCACTGGGACCACGTCGACTGCTCCTTCGCCCGAGGACCTCATGCGTCGTCGCTTCGGCGTGACGACGCACGGCTCGCGCACCCGTGCACGCTAGACGCAATCTCGGCCCATGTCACCGCAACGCAGGGCTCCGGCGCCGGAGCCGAGCTTCGTGCTAGCCGATCTCGACCACCGTCAGGTCGCCCGCCACGGGGACGCGGACCGAGGTGCGGGCGGAGTAGCGCCGCACCGGGCTGTCGCTCCAGCGCGGGGAGTGCACGGCGATCGGCCGCGCCACGCCCAACCGCACGGTCAGGTCCTGCTCGCGGACCGAGATGCGGTCGCCGTAGGGGTAGACCCTCGCCACCTCGACGTCGCGCCACAGCAGCAGGTAGTGCCGACCGTCCCGCTTCTGCACGAACGCACGCTGCAGGTCTTGGCCGCCGCCAGACACCTCGATGGGGAAGGGGTCGGGCCGGAAGGCCGGGCCCTGGTCGGCCATCAGGGCGAGGAAGCGCTTGGTGGCGTAGTACTCCGGCTTCTTGCGCCACGTGTCGGGCGTCGCCGCTCCAGTGGTGGTCCTGGTCATCGCAACCAGGCCGAAGTGGGCGTCGCGCTCGGACGTGCGGTTGATGGCTGCCTGGCTGCTGTAGTCGACGGCGTCCGGGTCGTCGAGGAGCTCGAAACGACCCCAGACCGCCCGCCGCCGGAAGAAGTCACAGATCGCCCGGATTGCATAGGTGGCCGAGGCAGCCTCGGGCACGGTCTTGCCGAGGTTGTCCGCCTGCGAGTTGTTGTAGCCCGACTCGCTCATGACCCATCGGGTCACGTCCGGGAAGCAGCGGCGCAAGACCGCGAGGTGCTCGTCGAGGTAGCGGGTCGGGCTCGTGCCGCGGTTGTACAGGTGCCCGTTGCCCATGTCGCAGTACTCGCTCAGGTCACCCAGCTCGGCGGCGCGCTGCGCGGTGACGTCGGTGCGGGTGGACGGCCCCGCCACCGGGATGTTGCGGGTGGCCGGGTCGGCCTTCGCGGCGGCCCACAGCGCCCGCTGCATGATCCGGGCGTGCAGAGCCCACTCCGGGTCGTTGTGTCCGTTGAAGACGGGACCATCGATCTCGTTGCACCCGCCGAAGGAGTGCAGCAGGTTCGCCAGGTTGCCACCCACGCGAGGCTTGTAGTACGTCGCGAAGTGGTGCATCACGTTCCGGTTGACCGCGTTGGCGTCGACGTAGTCCTCGAGCTCCCCGACCGTCGCGTGCCAGCGCACGCCGCGCCGCGCCAGCTCGATCATCGCGCGCTGTTGGTTGCGGGTTCCGATCGAGGTGCCCGTGGTCACTCGCTCCCGGACGATGCGTACGCCGAGGTCGTCCAGCAGGTCCAGCACAGCGTCGGTGTGGCCGTAGACGGTGTCCTTGTAGAACAGCTTCGTGTTGACCATGTAGGACTGGCAGACCTCGTCGGCGGTGCGCGCCGTGACGGGGGCAAGCGCGACTGCAGCCGAGGGACCGCCCAGCGCTCCGGTTGTCGGGGCGGCGGCACTGGCGAGGGATGCCACGCCGAGGGTCAGGAAGTCACGTCTGATCACGAGGTTGTCTCCAAGCTGAGGCAGCGGGTGGTCAGGTGGCCGTCCGTACGCGGACCGACCCGACCCCGGGCGTGCTCGTCCGAGGAGAGACCTTGCGACCGTGCGACCGAACGAGACCGTAGCGAGTCCGGTCCGTGGCGTAAAGCCCCGTTTTGGGAGGTTCGACGACCGTGGCTCGTCGCCGGGAGGGGCCGCTGGGAGAAAGCTGGTAGCGTCGTCCCATGCTGACGACACTCGATGCGGTCGGTCGGATCGTTGTTCCGAAGCCGTTGCGCGACGCCCTGGGCCTGCGGGCCGGTTCGACCCTGGACGTCTCGCGCTACGGTGCCGGACTCCAGGTGGTACCGACCGGACGCACAGCCCGGCTGGTCGACGAGGCAGGCGCACTGGTCGCCACCGGTGACAAGACGATCGACGACGACGACGTCTTCGGACTGATCGACACGGGACGGCGGTGACGCCGCCGGCCGCGCCGCTGATCGCCGTGGACACCAGCGTCGCGGTACCGCTGCTGGTGCAGACACATCGGGCGCACGCAGCTGTCGTCGCCTGGTGGGACGGTGCCGAGCTCGCCCTCAGCGGACACGCGGTGGCAGAGACCTACTCCGTTCTCACTCGACTGCCTGGCGACCTGCGGGTGTCTCCCGCAGACGCCGCGCGGCTGCTCGGCCAGCGCTTCGTCGCACCGTTGCTGCTCGGACCGGACACGGCCGCGCGGCTACCGAACGTGCTCGCTGAGCTGGGCGTGGCCGGCGGCGCGACCTACGACGCACTCGTGGCGCTCGCCGCCGCCGAGCACGGAGCCGATTTGGCCACCCGCGACGCCCGCGCCAAGGCCACGTACGAAACCGTCGGTGTCCGCGTCGTCGTCGCCGGCTGACCTCAGGGGTCAGGCGTTGCCGCCGGCCTGCTGCTCGAAGGTCTCGTGCTCGATCAGGTGCAGGCAGGGGATGCCCAGGGACCGGCGGGCCTTGGAGGTCCAGTCGACGTGCAGGAAGTCGCGGACGGCGTGTGGGCCGGTGAGCACGATCGCCTCGCGCGCGTCTCGGTCGGCGGCGGCGCGGACCAGACCGCGGACGGGGTTGCCGTGGGTCAGCTCTCCGGTCGCCCGGCGCCCGGTCGCGCGCAGCAGGGTGAGGCTGCGGGCGAGACCGGCCTTGGCTTCCTCGACCAGCTCCGCGTCGAGTCGGGCCAGGGCTTCGTCGCTGAGGGCGTGCGTGGGCGGGATCATCTCGTAGCCCGCGATCGACCCGAGCGCGGCGTGGACGTGGCTCGACGCGTCGTCGACGGGCAGCAGCACGTGGTAGGCGACCGGGTCATCGAGCCCGTCGTGCAGGCTCGCGACCTGGCGTGCGTCGAGCTCGGAGAGCCCTTGCTCGATCAGCAGGACCACGTCGTACATGGGGTTGCAGGTTACGCCTGGTTCAGCCGTTGAGCACTTCTGAGAGGTCGTACGTGACGACCTCCTCCAGTTGCGCGTAGGTGCACGACTCGGGATCGCGGTCGGGACGCCACCGGCGGAACTGCGTGGTGTGCCGGAACCGCGTGCCCTGCATGTGGTCGTAGGCGACCTCGAGCACCCGGTCGGGTCGCAGGGGCACGAACGACAGGTCCTTGCCGGCGTTCCACCGCGAGGTGTTTCCCGGCCGCCGGCGCCCGGACTCCGCGTCCCCCTCCTCGGCACCCCACTGCCACGGGTGACTGGCGGCGTCGGTCTCGTACGGCGCCAGCTCGGTGACCAGTTCGGCGCGGCGAGCCGCGCTGAACGAGGCCGCCACCCCGACGTGCTGCAGCGTGGCGTCGCAGTCATAGAGGCCGAGCAGCAACGATCCCAGCAGCGGCTGCTGCTCGGTCGACGTCTTGTGCAACCGGTAGCCCGCGACGACGACGTCAGCCGTGCGCTCGTGCTTGATCTTGAGCATGGTGCGCTGGCCGGGGGAGTAGGGCGCGGCCAGCGGCTTGGCGACCACCCCGTCGAGGCCCGCTCCCTCGAACGTGGCCAGCCACTCGCGAGCGGTCTCGTCCGACTCGGTCATGGCGGTCAGGTACACGGGTGGAGCCGAGCCGCGCAGCGCCTCGGTGAGCAGCTGCCGCCGCTGCGCGAAGGGACGGCGGGTGAGGTCGTGGTCGTCGAAGGCCAGCAGGTCGAAGGCGACGTACGACGCGGGAGTCTGCTCGGCGAGCCTGCGCACCCGCGAGTCCGCCGGGTGGATGCGGTCGAGCAACCGCTCGAACTCCAGGTGGTCGTCGATCGCCACCACGATCTCGCCGTCGACCACGCAGCGCGGTGGCAACGACTGCCGGACGGCCGCGACGACCTCGGGGAAGTAGCGGGTCAGCGGTCGCTCGTTGCGGCTGCCGAGCTCGACCGCGTCGCCGTCGCGGAACACGATGCATCGAAACCCGTCCCACTTCGGTTCGTAGCCATACCCGCCGTCGACAGCGTCGGCCGCCGGCACCTGCTTCGTGCTGCGGGCCAGCATGGGGCTCACCGGAGGTGGCACCGGCAGGTTCAGGCTCGGCTTGTCGGGCATGTCAGGCTCCTTCGCGTACGTAGCGCAGCAGCAGCTCGTCATCGGCCGCAAGGACGTGGCCGAGCCGCAGGTGCACGGGCGCGTCGAGCTCGGCGCCGGCGGTGAGTCGAGACGATCCTCCCGCAAGCAGCAGCGGGCTGAGCGTCAGGCAGAGCTCGTCCAGCACGCCCGCCGCGGCGAGGTCACGGGTGAGCCGGGGGCCGCCCTCGGCCTGGATGCGGCCCAGACCGCGGGCCGCGAGCGCCCTGCGTACCGCCACCGGGTCGACCCGGTCGCTACCGCAGACCAGCACGTCGGCGTGCGCACCGATGTCGCGCCGGCGACCGACAGCCGTGGCGGACGTCGTGACCACGATGGTGCGGCCACTGCCATCGGGGGGGTCGACCAGCAACGAGTCGGGTATCTCGAGGCTGTTGCTCACCACCGCGATCGGTGGGAGCGGTGCGAGCCCGAGTCGGGCGCGCAGCGCCACGTCGATCTCAGACGGCTGTACCGGTGCGTACTGCTCGGACCGGGCGGTGCCGGCTCCGACAAGGATCACGTCAGCCAGCCCGCGCAGCAACGCAAAGACCCGTTGGTCGGCGGGTGTGGTCAAGCCCCTCGGGTGCCCGGCGGCGTCGGCGATCGCGCCATCGAGCGAGGCGACGAAGTTGAGGCGAAGCCAGGGGCGCTCGACCGGGTAGGCGTAGATCGTCGCCAGGTCGTCGTCGGTCAGGTCGTCGAACGGGTCGGTCCTGGTGTCAGCACCAGCGGGCAGCAGCATCCGCACCCCGCCGATCTTGCCCCAGCCGTGCCCCGACCAGCGCCGACCGGCAGTGTCACGTGGGGAGGGGGACCAGGTCGACGGCGCCGACGGCGTAGCGCTGCAGCACCGTGCGCGCGACCTCGACGTCGGCGCCGAGGGGTTGCGACACCGCGACGGCCCCGGCTTCCAGCGCCAGCTCGGCTGCCCGGTCGGGCAGGAAGCCTGGCGCGAGGAAGAACGACCCGACCGCGATGTGCCGCCGACCGTCGGCGCGGAACTGGCGGACGGCCTCACCCGTCGACGGCGGGGTCGCCGACGCGAACGCGGTGAGCACCGGCAGCCGGTGTCGAGCACCCCAGGCCCGGGCCACGCGCTGCACGCCCGCGTTCGCCACGTGGTCGGTCGACCCGGCCGCGGCGAGGACGAGTGCATCCAGCTCACGTACCCGCGACTCGGCCAGTGTCGTGCGCAACCGCACGTCGAGAACGTCGAGGAAGCTGCGCCGGGCGCCGAGGACAGGCGTGGTCTGGATACGCATCCCCGTACGTGCCGCCGCGTCGGCGACAGCCGACGGCACGTCGACCCTGGCGTGGGAGGCTTGGGTCAAGAGCATCGGTACGACCACGACCTCCTCGACACCGTCTGCGGCGAGCCGGCCGAAGGCCTCGGCATGGCCGGGCCGAGACAGCTCGAGGAACGCCGCGTCGACCCGCAGGTCGCGGCGCAGCGCGCGCACCTGGTCGCGCAGCGCGCGCACCGTCGCCGCAGAGCGGGGGTCGCGGCTGCCGTGGGCCAGGGCGAGCAGGGCCGGTGCAGTCATGGTCGCTGCTCCTCTCGAGGGCTCGTGCGGGGACGGTCGGGGGAGTGTGCGGTCACGAGTGGATCCCGCACTCGGTCTTGGCGGTGCCGGCCCAGCGGCCGCTGCGCGGGTCGTCACCGGCGGCGACCCGCCGGGTGCACGGGTGGCAGCCGATCGACGGGTAGCCGTCGGCCACCAGCGGGTTGACCAGCACCTGGTGCTCGACGATGTAGTCGTCGACGTCGGCCTGGGTCCAGCGGGCCAGCGGCGAGACCTTCACTGTGCCCAACCGCTCGTCCCAGCCGACGACGGGCGCGATCACCCGGTTGCGGGTCTCGTCGCGGCGCAGCCCGGTCGCCCAGGCGTCGTAGTCGGCGAGGCCACGGCGCAGCGGCTCGACCTTGCGCAGCGCGCAGCACCGGTCCGATTCACGCATCCACAGGTCGGGTCCGTACGCGGCATCCTGATCGCCTACGGACTGCTCCGGCCTCAAGGTCACCACCTCGACAGGCAGCGTCGCCGCGACCGCGTCGCGGGTGCCGATCGTCTCCGCGAAGTGGTAGCCGGTGTCCAGGAAGACCACGCGGACACCCGGGGCCACCCGCGCTGCGACATGGGCCAGGACGGCGTCGGCCATCGACGACGCCACGCAGAAGCGGGCGCCGAAGGTGGCAACCGCCCAACCGATGATGTCCTCGGCCGAGCCCAGCTCCAGCTCTGGTCCCGCGACCAGCGCAAGCTCGCGCAGCTCGGCAGGGGAGCGCTCAGGGACCGGGCAGGAGATATCGACATCGACGACGGTCATGGCGCCCGCTCAGTGCCAGCTGGGGTGAGCAGCCCGAGGAAGCTGACCGAAAACGCCCGCCGACAGCTGCGGCACTCCCAGTCGCGGTGTCGCGTGCCGTGCGGGAACAGGTTGTCGTCGCCGCAGTAGGGGCAGTGCTGGGTGATGCTGTGCCCGCCTACGCCAACCCCTACGCCGCTCACCGAAGCACCGCCTCGTCGGCGCGCGCCGCCCAGTGCGCGAAGGATTCCTTCTCGTCCCGCTGGTCGAGCCAGGCACGCACGACGCGCTCGACATAGTCGGGCAGCCCGGCCGTGGTGACCTTGTGCCGGCGCAGCTTGCGGCCGAAGCCGGGATCCGCACGGTGCTCGAGGGCGAGCCCACCGCCCAGATGCACCTGGAACCCCTCGACCTGGTTCCCCTCGTCGTCAGTGACGATCTGCCCCTTGAGTCCGATGTCGGCGATCTGGACTCGCGCGCAGGAGTTGGGGCAGCCGTTGACGTTGACGCTCAGCGGCTCGTCCAGCTCGGGGACGCGTCTTTCCATCTCGGCGACGAGGTCGGCGGCCGTCTGCTTGGTCTCGACGATGGCGAGCTTGCAGAACTCGATGCCGGTGCACGCCATCGTCCCGCGCCGCCACTGTGACGGTTCGGCGCGCAGCCCGATGTCGCTCAGTGCGGCGACCAGCGGATCGACCTGGGCGTCGTCGACGTCGAGCACCACCAGCTTCTGGTATGCCGTCAGCCGCACCCTGGCGCTGGCGTGCGCCTGCATCACGTCGGCGAGGCGAGCGAGCAGCCGCCCGGACACCCGACCGACTGTGGGCGCCACCCCAACGTACGAGCGACCGTCCCGCTGCCGGTGCACGCCGATGTGGTCACCCGGCAGGGGTGGCACGGCGGGCGCCGGTCCGTCGACGAGGCGCTGACCGAGGTAGTCGGGCGACTCGAGCACGTCGCGGAACCTCGCCGCGCCCCAGTCGGCGACGAGGAACTTGATCCGGGCGCGCGACCTCAGCCGACGGTAGCCGTGGTCGCGGAAGACGCCGCAGATGCCGGCCCACACCGCGGGGACGTCTTCCAATGGCACCCAGGCACCGAGCCGCGCCGCGAGCATCGGGTTGGTCGACAACCCTCCGCCGACCCACACGTCGAAGCCGGGGCCGTGGTCTGGGTGCTCGACACCGACGAAGGCGACGTCGTTGACGGCGGGTACGACGTCCTGGCTGGGGTGGCCGGAGATGGCCGTCTTGAACTTGCGCGGAAGGTTCGCAAAGGCGGGATCGCCGATGTAGCGGCGCTGGATCTCGTCGATCGCCCAGCTGCCGTCCAGGATCTCGTCCGAGGCGATACCTGCCAACGGGCTGCCAAGGATCACTCGCGGCGTGTCGCCACAGGCTTCCTGCGTCGACAACCCGACCGCCTCGAGTCGCTGCCAGATGGCCGGCACGTCCTCGATCCGGATCCAGTGCAGCTGCACGTTCTGCCGGTCTGTGATGTCAGCGGTGTCGCGTGCGTACCGGCTGGAGACGTCGGCAATCGTGCGAAGCTGGTCGAGGTCGAGACGCCCGCCGTCGATGCGTACTCGGAGCATGAAGTAGCGGTCGTCCAGCTCGTGCGGCTCCAGCACGGCCGTGCGACCACCGTCGATCCCCGGCTTGCGCTGCGTGTACAGACCCCACCAGCGGAACCGGCCGCGCAGGTCGGCCGGGTCGATCGAGTCGAAGCCGCGGCGGGCATAGACGTTCTGGATACGTGCCCGCACGTGCAGGGGGAGGTCGTCCTTCTTGACCTGCTCGTTCGGATTCAGCGGCTCGCGGTGTCCGCGGGCCCACTGACCCTCGCCGCGAGGACGCGGGGGACTGGAGCGGGTGGAGGCGGATGATGGCAGGGCAGGCATGGGGTGCGTCCTCGGAGACGGAGACGCACGGACGGCAAGGTCATCAGGCGACCGGGAGCACGACCGCGCGCCCGGCGAGCTGCGGGCGAGGTCAGGCGCGCCGACACATCATGCTGCGTACGCGACCCAGGTCGACATGAGGTCGACCGACGAGGTGGGTGCTCTGGGCGTACTGCACACCCGGAGTCTGGACATGCCAGCCTCGGTCTCACAATCCAACGTCTCGACAAACGAGATGACCGTCCACCTGCTGGACGCCTCCGACACGTTGCGGAGCGAGCGGCCAGCCGCAGTCCCCCGAACACGCCGGTCGTTACGGTAGACGCCATGTCGCAGGATCGGGTCCGAGGCACCGATCCCACCGACGAGCCTTCGTCGGAGCCCGCCGCCGATGCGGTCCCGCTGCCCGCCCCACCGCAGACCTGGACCGGGATCATGTGGCGTCTGGTCGCCAGCACCGTGGGCGCCTGCCTGCGCTACCGGGTGACAGGGCTCGCGGCTGAGGCGGCGTTCTTTGCGATCCTGTCGCTGCCCCCGCTGGTGTTCGGGCTGGCAGGCACGATCGGCTACCTGGCCAACCGCTACGACGTCGCCGAGGTGGACAGCTTCAAGACCCAGATCCTGGACGTCGCGCAGCGCGTGCTCACCGACGAGACGGTGGGCGAGATCGTCCGACCCACGTTGAACCAGGTGCTCGACGAGGGCCGCGTCGACGTGATCTCGCTCGGCTTCGTGCTGGCACTCTGGTCCGGCTCGCGCGCGCTGAACGTGTTCGTCGACACCATCACGATCATGTACGGGTTGGGCGGGCGGCGCGGCATCGTCGGTACCCGCGCCCTGTCGTTCAGCCTCTATCTCGTCGCCTTGCTCCTCGGGATCGTCGTCGTCCCGCTCGTCCTCGCCGGGCCGCACCTGGTCGCCGACCTGCTGCCGGCGCGGCTTGTTTGGATGGAGAACTTCTACTGGCCGACCGTGCTGGTGCTGATGGTCGGGTTCGTCACGACGCTCTACCACTTGTCGGTGCCGGTGCGGACGTCCTGGCGCTACGACATTCCTGGTGGCGTGCTGACACTGCTGGTGTGGGTCGGCGGGAGCTGGGTGCTGCGCGCGTTCTTGCAAGGCACCGTCGGGGGTGACAGCACTTCCATCTATGGTCCGCTGGCCACGCCGATCGCGGTGCTGATCTGGCTGTACATCCTGTCCATCGCGGTGCTGATAGGCGCAGCCCTCAATGCCTCGTTCGACCGGGTGTTCCCTGAGAAGTCGACCGCGGGGGCGCGCCTGGAGCTGGTGCGCCGGTTGCGAGACAGGGCGATGGCCGCCCGCATGCGCGACGCAGGGCTCGACGACCGCGGAGTGGGGGTCCTCTCCGCCGCCGCAAGTGCCAGCGAGCACGAGCTCCAGGCCGAGCTGGCCCAGCATCACGACCGGGCTGGCGAGGACGAGCCGGCCCGGCGCGAGAGCCGCGAGCGCGATGGTCGTGGCCGACGAGTCGCAGCCGAGGAACCCACACCGACGCCCGGACCAGTCACCCCAGACGACGAGACCGAGCTGATGGAGCGCCGCTGAGCGGCCCTGGGTGCCAAAACGTGGCTCTGGTGACACCGTGGCTCTGGTGACACTGGCCGTGCACTGCCAAGATCTGGCACATGAGCCAGCAACTCCCAGACAGTGCCCGCATCCAATGGCAGTACCGCGAGGCCGGTGTCGAGGGACGGGGCGAGGACGACCCTTCGATCCTGCGTGAGTCGTGGTACGAGATGCTCAACCGGCTCGGCGCGCAGGGCTGGGAGCTCGTGACCGAGCACGTCTCGTTGAACACCGACGTCACGTCGTATCACGGGACGCTCAAGCTGCGCCACGACACCGACGACTGAGCGCCGCCCTCGTTCGCCAGGGCGGGGTCCCAGGTCGACGAGCGAGGGCCGCTGCACAGAACAGGTCCCTGCGGCACTATGCGCGACGAGTCGTCTTGGACCTGTACATCGTGATGTCGGCTCGCTCCAGCAGGTGCGCGCAGCTGTCACCTTGCTGTGACGAGGCCAACCCGACGCTCACCGTCGCAAGGATCAGCTGCTCGTCGACGATGTAGGGCATGGCCAGCACGTCGCGTAGCCGTTCGACCATTCCCTGGGTGTCCGGTGTGACGTTCTCGCAGATGATGGCGAACTCGTCCCCGCCGAGGCGTCCGACGGTGTCCTCGGCCCGGAAGTGCTCCAGCAACCGGGCCGCGACCTGACAGAGCACGGAGTCACCAGCTGCATGGCCGTAGGTGTCGTTGATCGACTTGAAGTGGTCGACATCGCCGAACAGCACGTGGAGCCCGGTCCCGTGTCGCAGAGCCCTGGAATGCGACTGGTCGAGCATGTCCATGAAGGCGCGGTGGTTGGCCAGCCCGGTGAGCGAGTCGGTCAGCGCCATCAGGTTCAGCTCTTCTTCGCGCTTTCGCAGCTCGGCCTCAACGAGTTCGCGTCGCTCGATGTCGGCGCGCAGTGCGACCGTGGCCTGGTCCACCTCTTTCAGCGCCCGATTCCGCGACATGGACAAGGTTGCCACCAGTCGGCCAGATCTGGGCCCGGGAACTCGATGAGGGCCGCTACTGGTGCTCGGCGTCCTCGATGTATCGCATCGCCCGAGCGGCCGGGCAGAGCCGTGAACGACGCCGACTGGCGAGCCACCCGGCGAAGGTGAAACCCGAGCTGA